>NZ_JAPDBP010000009.1:0-164419 GCF_027705305.1 Aeromonas sp. QDB17 | reverse complement strand
GGAATTGGTAGACGCGCTAGCTTCAGGTGTTAGTGTCCCACGGATGTGAGGGTTCGAGTCCCTCTCTTCGCACCATAATTCTGCAAAGGCCCGTTACGAGAGTAACGGGCCTTTTGTGTTTTCATGCCCCATGGCTATGCTGTTGAAGATGCTGCGCCACCACGGGGGTTTTCCCATGATCCTGGATACCGATATTCACAACTTCTATGAGCATCTGGTGCTCAAGGAGATAGAAAAACAGGGGTTGGCTCGAACATTGACCCCCTATCAGCTGGCAGACCTCTGCTGCCTGACACTCAACCAGCTTCCTTCCCACTACATCCGTCACGATGTCGACATGATCTACTTCACGACAGACGCCGAACGCAACGAGATGGAGAAGAAGGTCATCGCCTCCCTGCGCCAGGCCTACGACAAGATCCAGGCCGTCCCCACTCGCCAGGCTTAATGCCAGCCCTGCTGCCAGAGCAGAGTGACGACCCCTGTCATTCCCGCAACCGGCAGCAGGATCAACACCGGTCTCAGCCTGGGTTCCAGCATGACCCAGGCAGCCAGCAAGAACCCCAGGCTCCAGAACCCGTATTCCTTCTCCTGACCCCAGACCAGCACCGCCAGAAGGGCGGCCAAGAGCAGAGCGCGTGCTATCCAGTTCATTGGCATTGGTCCGAAAAACATTAATGATAACTATTATCATCTTTGGTGTCACCATCTGCAATCGAACTTGCCTATGGATCTCCGGCTATCAAACGGTGTCGATTGAACAGTGAAAAATGCCGATTAGATCAACTATTTTGTGGGATTTTAAAATTTTAAAGCTGTTTTGCCGAATGAGCAGGGATTTTACACCTCCGCTTTATGGTAGATTGCGCCCTCTTTTGGTAAGCCCCTCGGGATAGACACATCCGCAGGACGAGAGGGGCTGACCTTGGCGAGCAAGAGTTTAGGGAGCGTCTATGCAAAACCAACAACACCACATCCGATTGCCGGGCATGTCGCAAGTATTTGCCTGCCTGGCCATTTTCCTGGCCCTGGCCTTCTCCTTCACCAGCGTGCTGGATCTGCCAATCCAGCTGGCACTGTTCATCGCCTGGTTCGTCATCATGGGACTCGGCATCAAGCTCGGCCACGATTACAAATCCCTGGAGCAGGCGGCGGTCGACGGCGTCGCCAAGGGGATGGGGGCCATCCTGATACTGATCTCCGTCGGTGCCCTGGTGGGCACCTGGATTGCCGGCGGTATCGTCCCCAGCATCATCTACTTCGGCCTCAAGGTGATACACCCCTCCATCTTCCTGCTGGCGACCCTGATCATCAGCTCCCTCACCTCGCTGGCCACCGGCACCTCCTGGGGCTCGGCGGCCACCGCCGGCATCGCCATGATGGGTATAGGCCACAGCCTGGGGGTACCCGCGCCGCTGGTAGCCGGTGCCGTGCTCTCCGGCGTCTACTTCGGTGACAAGCTCTCCCCGCTCTCCGACTCCGTGGTGCTGGCCTCGACCATGTCCAACGTCGATGTGATGGAACACATCAAGGGGATGCTGCCCATCAGCCTGTTCTCCTACGTCATCACCGCCGCCCTGTTCACCGTGGTCGGCATGCAGTACTCCGGCAACGTCAGCCTGGAGCAGGTCAATCTGGTGATGGACGCCCTCGACAAACAGTTCAACATCACCCCCATGGCCATAGTGCCCGTGGTGCTGGTGCTGGGCCTGTTGGCCAACCGCAAGCCCGCCTTCCCGGTGATCAGCTTCGGCGCCTTGCTGGGTCTTGTCTGGGCCATCGTCTTCCAGGACATGGATCCGGTGAAGGCGATGCACTCCGCCTACAGCCCGTTTGCCATCACCTCCGGCGTCGATTTCATCGACAACATCCTGGGCCGTGGCGGCATGGAGTCCATGCTGGGTTCCGTGGCCGTCATCATCTTCGGCTTGGGCTTCGGCGGTCTGCTGGAGAAGGTCGGCATCCTGGAAGTAATCGCCAGCGCCTTCGAGAAGCGCATCAACAGCGCCGGCAGCCTGACCAGCCACACCATAGGCACCGCCTTCCTGGCCAACGTGTTCGGTTCCGCCATGTATGTGTCCCTGATCCTGACCCCCAAGATCATGGCCAAGAACTACGACCGGCTGGGGCTTGCGCGCAAGAACCTCTCCCGCAACGCCGAGTTTGGCGGCACCCTCACCTGCGGCATGGTGCCCTGGAGCGACAACGGCATCTTCATGGCCGGGGTCCTCGGGGTAGCGACCCTCGACTACCTGCCCTACATGTGGCTCAGCTTCACCTGCATCATTGTGACCATCACCCTCGCCTATCTGGGCAAGGGAGTGAACCGTGTACCGGTCACAGAGGCGGTGACAGCCCGCTAATTTCCGTAAAAACAACGACAAAGGCGCCATCACGGCGCCTTTTGTCTGGGTGCGATTCGAGGTTAAGCTGGCACTCACCTTGATCCCACGTGGCAGGACGCCCAGATGAACTTCACCTTTCGCCAGATCCGCTATTTCGTGGCGGTGGCCGACAGCTTCTCGGTGAGCCGCGCAGCCGCCGAGCTGCACATCTCCCAGTCGGCGGTCACCAGCGCCATCCGCGAGCTGGAGACCGAGCTCGGCGCCGCCCTGTTCGAGCGCAATCCGCGCGGGGTCAGCCTCACCACCCAGGGCCACCAGTTTCTGCTGCACGCCCGTCGCATCCTAAGCGCCATGACCGAAGCCAGCCAGTCCCTCAAGGCGGTAGCCCAGCAGGATCAGGGGCGGCTTACCATAGGCGTAACCACCCTGGTTGCTGGCTACTACCTGTCGGAGGCCCTCGGCCGCTTTCGCCGCGCCTTCCCGGCGGTACAGATCGAGGTGAAAGAGGATGAGCAGCCCTATCTCGAACACCAGATCGTCAACGGTGAGGTGGACGTGGGGATCCTGATGACCAACCGCACCATCCGCCAGGAGGCGTTCGATACCGAGCTGCTGACCCGCTCGCCGCTGCGGGTCTGGCTCGCCGCCAACCACCCCCTCTGCGCCGAGTCGACCCTCTCCCTCAAGGCGCTCGGCGAGGAGCCCATGATCTCGCTGACCGCCGACCAGCTGGACCAGATCATCGGCGGCGGCCTGCGCCGCTACGGTATCGCGCCGCGCATCGTGCTGCGGACCGCCTCGGTGGAAGCGGTGCGCAGCCTGGTGGCGAGCCAGCTCGGGCTCGCCCTGCTGCCGGACTTTGCCTACCGTCCCTGGTCCCTGGAGCAGGAGCGGGTCGAGGCCCGCGCCATCAAGGAGCCCATCCCCGCCATCGACATCGGTCTGGTGTGGCGGCGCGGCTCGCGCCTTGACTGGGCCGCACGCGAGTTCATCGACATCGCCAGAGATCAGAGCCGGCTACGGGCCCGCCAGCACCTCCCCCGCTAGGACTGAGCCTGAACAGCCGTGACTCCGGCAAAAAAATCAGATTCATCCGCACTCGATATCGATTTTACAGATACCCAAGCCGTTAAAAATTGAAATTCTCATTGCTCCCGGCTTCTCCTACGCTCATGACTGGTTAACAGGATGTTAATGCCTACTGTGGCGCCGCCACGGTTGCCAATCATGCAAGGAGAGCAAGATGAAATTGACCCCTCTGACCCTGGCCCTGATCCCGGCGCTGCTGGCAAGCCAGGTCCAGGCTGCCCCCACCACCCTCGGCAAGGGTGAAGGCCAGCTCAACATCGTGGCCTGGGCCGGCTACGTGGAGCGCGGCGAGACCGACAAGAACTACGACTGGGTGACCGGCTTCGAGAAAGAGACCGGCTGCAAGGTCAACGTCAAGACGGCCGCCACCTCGGACGAGATGGTGGCGCTGATGAACGAGGGGGGCTTCGATCTGGTGACCGCCTCCGGCGACGCCAGCCTGCGCCTCATCGCCGGCGGCAAGGTGCAGGCACTCAACCTGGCGCTCATCCCGAGCTACGGCAAGATAGACCCCCGCCTGCAGAATGCCCCCTGGCACACGGTAGACGGCAAGCACTACGGCGTGCCCTACCAGTGGGGCGGCAACATCTTGATGTACAACACCAAAGTGTTCCCCAAGGCGCCCGACTCCTGGAGCGTGGTGTTCGAGGAACAGACCCTGCCGGACGGCAAGTCCAACAAGGGGCGGGTGCAGGCGTTCGACGGCCCGATCCACATCGCCGATGCCGCCCTCTATCTGATGAGCCACCAGCCGGCGCTCGGCATCATGGATCCCTATGAGCTGAACGAGGATCAGTACAAGGCCGCCCTCGACCTCCTGCGCCAGCAGCGCAAGCTGGTGGGACGCTACTGGCACGATGCCTTCGTCCAGATCGACGACTTCAAGAACGAGGGGGTGGTGGCCTCCGGCTCCTGGCCGTTCCAGGCCAATACCCTGATCGCCGACAAGCAGCCCATCGCCACGACGGTGCCCAAGGAAGGGGTCACCGGCTGGGCCGATACCAGCATGGTGCACAGCGAAGCGAAGAACCTCACCTGTGCCTATCAGTGGCTGGAGCACTCCCTCAACAACAAGCTGCAGGGGGATCTCGCCTCCTGGTTCGGGTCCGTGCCCGTGGTGCCGGCCGCCTGCGAGGGCAATGCCCTGCTCGGGAAAGAGGGGTGCAAGATCAACGGCATCGACAACTTCGATCGGGTTCACTTCTGGCGTACTCCCGTCTCCCAGTGCAAGAGCCAGGGAACCTGCGTGCCGTATTACCGCTGGGTCTCGGACTATATCGCTATTCTGGGTGGCCGCTGATGCTGGTAGAACAAGGCCATATCCCAGCGGCAGGGGACCTGCGTGTCCTCTGTGCTACCGCTGGGTTTCGGACTATATCGCCATCCTGGGTGGCCGCTAAGACCGGATAACCAGATGGGGCCGGACAGGAGTCCGGCCCGCTTCCCACACAGACAAGGACGTCCCATGAACGCCGTACAATTTGACCGGGTCAGCCGCCACTATGGCGAGGTGAAGGCGGTCGACGACATCTCCTTCCAGATCCCGGCTGGCGAGTTTTTCACCCTGCTGGGGCCAAGCGGTTCCGGCAAGACCACCTGCCTGCGGATGATCGCGGGCTTCGAGTACCCGAGCGAGGGGGAGATCCGGCTGTTCGGCGAGCCCTGCTCCACCGTGCCTCCCTACGACCGCAACCTCAATACCGTGTTTCAGGACTACGCCCTGTTTCCCAACATGGATGTGCGCGACAACATCGGCTACGGCCTGATGCTCAAGGGCGTCGCCAAGGCGGAGCGTTACCGCAAGGTGGACGAGATGCTGGAGATGGTACGCTTGCCCGGCGTCGGCAACCGCAAGCCGGGCCAGCTCTCCGGCGGCCAGCGCCAGCGCATCGCCATCGCCCGGGCACTGATCAACCAGCCGCGCATCCTGCTGCTGGACGAGCCGCTGGGGGCCCTCGACCTCAAGCTGCGCGAGCAGATGCAGCTCGAACTCAAAGCCTTGCAGCGCCAGCTCGGCATCACCTTCATCTTCGTCACCCACGATCAGCAGGAGGCGCTCTCCATGAGCGACCGCATCTGCATCTTCAATCAGGGCAAGATCGAGCAGATCGCCGCGCCGGATACTGTCTATGACGCCCCCGCCACCCCCTTCGTCGCCCGCTTCGTCGGCACCGTCAACCTGTTCGAGGGAGAGCAGGCCAGGCGTCTGTGCGGCGATGAGCGCCAGATGATGGTGCGCCCGGAGCGGATCCGCCTCGCCGAGGCCGGCACGCCCGGCTGGTCAGGGGAAGTGCGCGAGGTTGAGTACCTCGGCCCCTTCGTGCGCTACCGGGTTGATCTCGGCGAGCAGCTCGAGCTTATCGTCAACTACCCCAACGAGGGCCAGGCCCGTCTGCCCCGTGGCGCCCGGGTCAGCCTCAGCTGGCCGGAGCAGGCGATCCATCGCCTGCACACCGCCCCTCAGGGAGCTCAACCATGAGCGCCCCCCACAGTGCGAGCCTTGCCATGAGCCAACCCACTGCCCCCCTCTCCTATCGGCCGCTGCGGCGCCTCTCCACCCTGCTCTATGGCCGCTCCGGCCTGCTGCTGGCCATCCTGCTCGGGCCGCCCCTGCTCTGGCTTGGCATCATCTATGTCGGCTCCCTGCTGATGCTGCTCTCCAACGCCTTCTTCGGGCTGGACGAGTTCAGCGGCCAGATCCGCCACGAACTGGGCCTACAGAACTTCGTCGCCCTGCTGCGGGCGGAGAACCTGGACGTGATCCTGCGCACCGTCGGCATGTCGCTGCTGGTAACCCTGGCCTGCGCCCTGCTCGGTTTTCCGATCGCCTACTACATGGCGCGCTACACCAGCGGCAAGACCCGGGCCCTGTTCTACGTCGGCATCATGCTGCCGCTCTGGTCCAGCTATCTGGTGCGGGTCTACGCCTGGAAGCTGATCCTGGCCAAGGAGGGGGTCATCAGCTGGCTGGCAGATACTCTGGGACTGGACTGGCTGCTGGACGCCATCCTCTCGCTGCCGGTGATCGGGGGACCGTCGCTGTCGTTCTCGCGCATCGGCACCTTCATCGTGTTCGTCTACGTCTGGCTGCCCTTCATGATCCTGCCCATCCAGGCGGCGGTGGAGCGGATCCCGCGATCCCTGCTGGAAGCGAGCGGCGATCTCGGCGCCACCCCGGCCCAGACCTTTCGCACTCTGATCCTGCCGCTGGCCCTGCCCGGCGTGGTGGCGGGCTCCATCTTCACCTTCTCCCTGACGCTGGGGGACTACATCATCCCCGGCATCATAGGCAACTCCACCATGTACATAGGTCAGGTGGTCTACATGCAGCAGGGCACGGCGGGCAACCTGCCCTTCGCCGCCGCCTTCTCGCTGGTGCCGATCCTCATCATCGCCATCTACCTGACCATCGCGAAACGCTTGGGGGCCTTCGATGCGCTCTAATACTTCCATGAAACGGGACCATGGCAGCCAGCCCTCCGGCCTGCTCAAGTACGCGGCCATCGGCGGCCTCCTGTTCCTGCACTTCCCGATCCTGTTCATCTTCCTTTACGCCTTCACCAGCGAGAGCAAGAGCTACCAGTTCCCACCCCCCGGGCTCACCCTCAAGTGGTTCGAGGTGACCCTCAACCGCCCCGACGTATGGCGCGCCATCCAGCTGTCGCTGGAAGTGGCCGGGCTCGCTACCCTGGTGGCCATGGTGCTCGGCACCCTGGCGGCGGGGGCCATCGCCCGCAGCCGCTTCTTCGGCCAGGAGGTGGTGTCGCTGTTGCTGGTGCTGCCCATCGCCCTGCCCGGCATCGTCACCGGCATCGCGCTGCGCTCCGCCTACGGGGTGATGGAGATCCCCTTCAGCTTCTGGACCATCGTCATCGGTCACGCCACCTTCTGCGTGGTGGTGGTCTACAACAATGCGCTGGCTCGCTTTCGCCGCACCAACCAGAGCCTCATCGAGGCGTCGATGGATCTCGGGGCCGACGGCTTCCAGACCCTGCGCTACGTGATCCTGCCCAACCTCGCCACCGCCCTGCTGGCGGGGGGCATGCTGGCGTTTGCCCTCAGCTTTGACGAGGTGATCGTCACCACCTTCACCGCTGGCCAGCAGACCACGCTGCCGATCTGGATGTATCAGGAGCTGATCCGGCCACGGGACAGGCCGGTCACCAACGTGGTGGCGCTCATCATAGTGGCCTTCACCACCATTCCCATTCTGCTTGCCTACTACCTCACCCGCGACGGCCAGGACGTCGCCGGCAGTGGCAAATAACGACTCAACGCGTGCGCAAGGATGCAACCATGAAACTCTCTACCCAACTTTTGATCGACGGTCAGTTCGTCACCGGTGACGGCCAGGCCGAGCCCATCCTCAACCCGGCCACCGGGGAGTTCATAGCCTCCGTGCCAGAAGCCTCGTTCGAGCAGGTGAACCGGGCGGTGAACGGCGCCCAGCGCGCCTTCGCCCAGTGGAGCCGCACCACCCCGGCCCAACGCAGCACCCTGCTGCTGCGCCTGGCCGATGCCATCGAGCGCCACGCCGAGGAGTTTGCGGCGCTCGAATCCCTCAACTGCGGCAAGCCCTATCTGGCGGTGCTCAATGACGAGCTGCCCGCGGTGGTGGACTGCTTCCGTTTCTTCGCCGGCGCCGCCCGCTGCCTGCAGGGGCCACTGGCGGGGGAGTACATCGAGGGGCACACCAGCATGATCCGCCGCGACCCCATCGGGGTGGTGGGCAGTATCGCCCCCTGGAACTATCCGTTGATGATGGCGGCCTGGAAGATGGCCCCGGTGCTCGCCGCCGGCAATACGGTGGTGCTCAAGCCCTCCGAACAGACCCCGCTCACCGCCCTGCGCCTGGCGGAGCTCGCCAGCGAGCTCTTCCCGCGCGGCGTCATCAACATCGTCTGCGGCCGGGGCGAGAGCGTGGGGGCTCCGCTGGTGGAGCACCCGCTCGTGCGCATGGTGTCGCTCACCGGTGACATCGCCACCGGTCAGAAGATCCTGCAGAGCGCCGCCCGCACCATGAAGCGCACCCACCTGGAGCTTGGCGGCAAGGCGCCGGTCATCATCTTCGACGATGCAGACCTGGAGGCCGTGGTGGCGGGCATTCGCACCTTCGGTTTCTACAACGCCGGCCAGGATTGCACCGCCGCCTGCCGCATCTACGCCCAGGGCAAGATCTACGACAAGTTTGTCGCCGCCATGACCGAGGCGGTCGCCTCCATCAAGGTGGGCGGTCCGCGCGAGGAGGGGGTGGAGATGGGGCCGCTCATCTCGGACCGGCAGCGCAACCGGGTGGCCAGCTTCGTGGAGCGGGCCCAGAGCAGCGGTCACGTGGAGGTGACGGCGGGGGGCAAGATCCGCCCCGGCAACGGCTTCTTCTTCGAGCCGACCCTGATCGCCCACGCCCGTCAGGAGGATGAAATCGTGCGCCGGGAGGTGTTCGGCCCGGTGGTGTCGGTGACCCGCTTCAGCGACGCCGAGCAGGTGGTGCAGTGGGCCAACGACTCGGACTACGGCCTCGCCAGCTCGGTCTGGACCAAGGATCTGAGCCTTGCCAGCAAGGTGGCCAGCCACCTGCAGTACGGCTGCACCTGGATCAACACCCACTTCATGCTCACCTCCGAGATGCCCCATGGCGGCATGAAGATGTCCGGCTACGGCAAGGATCTCTCCCTCTATGCGCTGGAGGACTACACGGTGCCGCGCCATATCATGGTCAAGCTCTAGGCTCCCGTCCCCCTGAAAACAAGATGGCCCCAAGGGGCCATCTTGTTTTGCATCAGGTCTGTGCATCCCTGCTGTGCACCGACGCAGCGTTACCATTCACCCGACCTCGACCCGCATCAACGTCATGACAACCGCCACAGCCAGTGGTGATCCAAAATAAGCAGACCAAACAGCAGCATCAGGTGATAGATGGAGAAACGGAAGGTGCGCATCGCCTGGCCGGGGCGCTCCTCATATTTCAACAACCAGCCATGCCAGCAGAATCCAAGGTTCAGCCCCAAACTGCCGACCAGGTAGACAAGCCCCGACATACCAATCAGATAGGGTAGCAGGCAGACGAGCGTCAGGATCAGCAGATAGAGCAGGATGGCTGTCTTGGTGAAATCAGTGCCGTGGGTGACCGGCAGCATGGGAATGTCGGCACCGGCATAGTCATCGCGCCGGTGGATGGCCAAAGACCAGAAATGGGGCGGCGTCCAGGTAAAGATGATCATCACCAGCAGCCAGGGCTCGGCCGAAAGCTGCCCCGTGATGCTGGTCCAGCCCAAGAGCGGTGGCATGGCTCCCGCCAATCCGCCGATGACGATATTCTGCGGCGTGGCCCGCTTCAGCAGCAGGGTATAGACGACCGCATAGCCGAACAGGCTGGCCAAAGTCAGCCAGGCAGTCAGGGGATTCACGCCCCAATGGAGCAGAACAAACCCCGACAGTGCCAGACAGATCGCAAAACTCATCGCCTGCCCCGGCGTGATCCGTCCCATGGCGACCGGGCGCCAGCGCGTTCTGCGCATCCGGGCATCGATGCCGCTATCCAGAGAGTGGTTCATGGCCGCCGCCCCGGCAGCGAGCAGTCCAATCCCCGCCAGGCCCAGTATCATCTCGTCCAGAGAGGCGCGTGTCGGCTCGGCCAGCAGCATGCCCACCCAGGCGGTCAGGAGCAGCAGGGCGACCACCTTTGGTTTGGTCAACTGACAATAATCGCGCACCCGGCGGAGGGCGAAGCGCTGTGCCCGCCCTCTCCCATTCATGTCCGGCTCCTGACCATCCCAGGGGGTCGCAAGGGGTCGTGATGAGGCACAGAGAGCCTCCCGCGCGCCAGCACACAGCAAACCAGAAGGTGGGCTGCCACCAGATTGTGCGCAAGGGCGTTGGCCAACGGCAGGGCCAGATGGACGTTCGCCAATCCCAAGGCAATCTGCACGGTCAGCAGACCCAGCAACAACCAGCCAAACCCTCTCAAGGGGGGCCGCTGGCAGAGCAGCGCGAGGGCGAAAGCACCCACCAGCAAGGCCGTGGTCAGCGCTCCCAGGCGATGGGCGATGTGAATGGTCTGGCGCGCCTCCTTGCCCAGCACGCCGAACTCATAGCTGGCGTGCCCCAGAGGGAGATGAAAGGCTTGCGCCCAATTCAGCTCTGCCTGCCAGTTGCCCTGGCACAAGGGAAACTCCACACACGCCATGGCCGCATAGTTCGCCGACGTCCAGCCCCCCAGCGCGATCTGCAGCAGCAACACGCCACAGGCCATGCTGCCAAGCCAGGAAACGCCCTGGTGTACGGGCGGGGGTGAAGGGAAACCTGCCAATTCGGCCCGATAGAGCCAAAGCAAGGTCAGGATGGCGAAACCGCCCAGCAGATGAGTGGTCACCACCAGGGGATGCAGGGCCAGGGTCACCGTCCACATACCCAGTGCCGCTTGACCCGCAACCAGCACCAGCAAGATGAGCGAGAGGTGGCGCAGTCGGCCGCCTGCCCGCCAGCCCAAGCCGGACAGGAGCACAATCACGCCTCCCAGCACCCCGGCGAAGTAGCGATGCACCATCTCGCTGCGCGCCTTGTGAGGAACAAGCGGGCTGGCCGGATAGCGCTGTGCCGCCAGTTCCGCATGCGCGGCGCGGGGAATGGCCAGGGAACCATAGCAACCAGGCCAATCGGGGCAAGCCAACCCGGCATCCGTCAACCGGGTATAAGCACCGAGCGCGATGACCAGTACTGCCAGCGCAATGGCCACGGAGGCCAGCCTCTTGTGCATCTTCATATGCCGCCTCGTTGACCGTGCAGTAGCCAGAAGATGCGAGTCCCATGCCGGCTGCATCGTCACTGCACCCCACGCTGATACTTGAGCAGTTGCTGCAGATCCGACAGTACCGCCTTGCCAAGCAACGGCCAGGTCGTCGTGCTGCCGGGCACCTCGTAACGCAAGATGGCCAGCCCGCGGTCGTCCACCAGCAGTATATCCCCCTCCCTCATTTCACTGTTTGCCTCGTGAGGTGGCGTCAACTGGACCAGCTCCAGCTTGTCCAGATTACGGCCAAGTGCGGCCTGGATACGTGCCATCAGCGCGGGGACCTGCCGGCATTGCCCCTCGCAGCGAGGGGCCACCAGATAGACCAGTCGCCATTGGTGCTGATGGGCAGGAAGCGGTTGCAACAGGTAGATCTCCTGGTGCAGCCAGTGCCCCTTGCTGCGCGTGCCGGGTTCATACCAGCCCTGGTGAAGAGTCAGAGCCGCCAGCACCACAGGCAGCAGGATCACCGCAGCAAAGAGCGCTGGCACCCGCCAGCGTCGCCATCCGCTCATGGGGAGAACCTCCTCGTCAGCATGACCCCTCCTGACAGAACCACCAGCGCCAAGCCGAGCCATTGCACCGCATAGGCCCGGTGTTTTTCAGGAGGCATGACATTGTGCTGGTAGTGATAGAGGAATGGGGTTCGTCTTTGATACAACACGGCGTCTGCAAGCGGGGCTCCGATTGCCTGTCGCAGGGTCTCGACCCTGATGGATTGCAGCCGGTTCGGGTAGGGGCCTGGTTCTATGTTCTGTCCCAGCAGGAAGCCGCCGGGAGCCATGCGCAGAACACCTTCAAGGGTCATTACGGCGGGGATGGCGGGATTGGGTAATTGCGACCTGTCGGATGGCGCGGGCACCCATCCCAGGTTGACCAGCAACAGTGAGGAGCCCCCCTCTGCGCGTACCGGGATGAGCACGTCATAGCCAACCTCCCCGTTGACGATCTGGTTGTCCAGCAACCAGACATAAGGGCTGACCCACTCGGCTTTCCCTTGCAGAGGCTGGCCATCCAGTGACTCCGGGTGTTGCCAGTCGATCTGGGCCAATGTCCTTGGCCCGGCCTGCTGCATCTTTGCCATCTGCGCCAGCCAGGCCGTTTTTTCCATTCCGCGCTGCCACTGCCAGAACGCCAGCTTGCACAAACCGGCCGTCACCACCAGAGTGAACAACAAGACGAACCAGCGTCTGTGATGCCATGGTCGTCGCTTGTCTCGTGCAGCCGAATCGCGCATATCGAGGAGGATCCCAAGATGTTGATCAAGGTCGTGCTGGTACTCATGCTGCTGCTCATCATCGGCCAGCTGTTTCACGCCCTCTGGCTGATGCTCAGTGCAGGCAATACGCAAAAGATGTCGGTACCTCTGGGCCGGCGCGTCTTCTTCTCCCTGCTGGTGGTCATCATACTGCTGCTCTCTCTCGCGATGGGCTGGCTGGAGCCCAACCCGCGCCCCTACTGAGCACGGCATCAAAGCAGGTAGACAAAGACGAACAGACAGAGCCAGACCACATCGACGAAGTGCCAGTACCAGGCCGCAGCCTGGAAAGCGAAATGACGCTGTGGGGTGAAATGATCCCTCAACATGATTCGCAGCCAGATGATGGTCAGGAAAAGGGTGCCCAGCAGCACGTGCAGTCCATGGAACCCGGTCAGAATGAAGAAGGTATTGCCATAGATGCCGGAATCCAGCCGCAGCCCGAGATCCCGATAGGCATGCAGATACTCATAGCCTTGAAACCACAGGAATGTCAGCCCGAGCACCACGGTGGCCAGCAACATCCCCTTGAGCCGCATACGTCTGCCGTTTTCCAGACTCATGTGTGCAAACAGCAGGGTCACGGAGGAGCCGAGCAGGATCAGGGTATTGATGAGGGGGATCCCCTGCCAGGGCATGGCCTGGGTCGTGGTCCCGCCGGGTGTCTTGAGCAGAGGCCAGTGAGCGGTGAAATCCGGCCACAGCAGCTGGCCCGTCATCACCCTGTGGCCCGCACCATCCAGCCAGGGCACCGCAAGCTGGCGTGCATAGAACAGCACTCCGAAAAAAGCCAGAAAGAACATCACTTCAGAAAAGATGAACCAGACCATGCCCTGCCTGAAGGATCTGTCCATCTGGGCGCTGTAGAGCCCGGTCATGGACTCCCGGATGATGTGACGGAACCAGCCAAACAACATGAATGCCAGCAGGGCGACACCGGCCATCATCAGATACCGGCCGAAACCGGTCTGCCCACTCGCCACTTCATTGACCAGATGTCCCGCCCCCAACGCCAGGAAAAACAGTGCAATGGCACCAATGATGGGCCAGCGACTCTGGTCCGGGACATAATAGGTCTGGTTCACCTTGGCCATGGTCATTTCCTCTGTGCGAGTGCCGGTGCAGGTACGGACTCCGTGATGTCATAGAGCGAGTAGGAAAGCGTGATGGTATTGATGCTGTCCGGTAGTGCCGGATCGATATAGAACTTGAGCGGCATCAGCTTGCTCTGCCCTGCCCTCAGCTCCTGGCGATTGAAACAGAAACACTCCACTTTCTTCAGGTAGGCTGCGGCGGGACCGGGAGAGACCGACGGGACCGCCTGACCCACCATGGTCCGCTCCGTGGGATTGAACACCCGAAAGTTGACCATCTTCACCTCCCCCGGCCGCACCGACAGCCGAGCCGTCTCACCGCTGAACTCCCACGGCATCCGGGTATCCGCATGAGCAAGAAACTCGATCTGGATGCTCCGCTTGCTGTCGATCACCGCCCGCTCCGTACTGGCCGCTTGATCAGACGTCTTGCCATTGAGGCCGGTGATCCGGCAGAAGACGTCATAAAGCGGCACCAGCGCAAAGGCAAAACCAAACATGACGAGCACGACCAGAGCCAGTTTTCTGAGCAAGGGGGCATGACTGACCTGGGTCATATGACCTCCCTAACGCTCTTCCGACCGGATATCCGGTGGAGTCTGGAAACTGTGATAAGGAGGGGGAGAAGAGAGCGTCCATTCCAGCCCCTCGGCCCCCTCCCATACCCGATCACTCGCCTTGGCTCCGCCTCTGATGCATTTGACCACGCCCCAGACAAACAGCAGTTGGGACAGGCCGAAGGCAAAACCCCCCAGGCTGATCAGCATGTTGAAGTCGGCAAATTGCAGGGCGTAATCGGGAATGCGGCGAGGCATGCCCGCCAGCCCGACAAAATGCATGGGGAAAAAAAGCACATTGACCGAGACGAGCGAACACCAGAAATGCCATTGGCCGAGCCGCTCGTCATACATGTGCCCCGTCCATTTCGGCAACCAGTAGTAGGCAGCGGCCAGGATCGAGAAGACGGCACCGGTCACCAGCACATAGTGGAAATGGGCCACTACGAAATAGGTGTCGTGATACTGAAAATCAGCCGGTGTCATGGCCAGCATCAGCCCGGAGAAACCGCCAATGGTGAACAGAGTGATGAAGGCGATGGCAAACAGCATGGGGGTCTCGAATGTCAGAGAACCACGCCACATGGTGGCAAGCCAGTTGAACACCTTTACCCCTGTCGGCACCGCGATCAGCATGGTGGTGTACATGAAGAACAGCTCCGCCACCACGGGCAATCCGGTGGTGAACATGTGGTGAGCCCAGACCATGAAGGAGAGCAAGGCGATGCTGCTGGTGGCATAGACCATGGAGCGATAACCGAACAGCTTCTTGCGGGAGAAGGTCGGTATGATGCTGGAGACGATGCCGAAAGCCGGCAATATCATGATGTAGACTTCCGGGTGCCCGAAGAACCAGAAAATGTGCTGAAACAGGACAGGATCCCCCCCACCGGCCGCATCGAAGAAACTGGTCCCGAAATACTTGTCCGTCAGCACCATGGTCACCGCAGCCGCCAGCACCGGCATGACAGCGATGAGCAGAAACGCCGTGATGAGCCAGGTCCAGACAAACAGCGGCATCTGCATCCAGCCCATGCCCGGCGCCCGCAGGTTGAAGATGGTCACGATGACGTTGATGGCCCCCATGATGGAGGAGATCCCCATGATGTGAATGGCAAAGACAAACAGGGCCGTGCTGTTGCCGCTGTACTGGGTGGACAGGGGGGCATAGAAGGTCCAGCCAGAACTGGGGCCGCCTCCCTCCATAAACAGGCTCGACAGGAGGATGAGGAAAGCAAACGGCAGGATCCAGAAGCTCCAGTTGTTCATGCGGGGCAGCGCCATGTCAGGGGCCCCAATCATGATGGGGATCAGCCAGTTGGCGAGGCCGGTGAAGGCGGGCATGACGGCACCAAAGACCATGATAAGGCCGTGTACTGTGGTCATCTGGTTGAAAAACAGGGGTTCCACCAGTTGCAGTCCGGGTTGGAACAGTTCTGCCCGGATCACCATGGCCATGGCGCCACCGGTAAAGAACATGGTGAGGGAAAAGCACAAATAGAGGGTACCGATGTCCTTGTGGTTGGTGGTGTAGAGCCAGCGCCTCAGACCGGCCGCCGGCTGGTGAGCATGTTCGCTGTGCGGGGTATCCGTGATTCCATCACTCATGCCGACGCCTCACTTGTCCTTGTCCGGATTGGCCGGGTTGAGAAGGGACTGCACCTCGGCTGGCTGCACAAGGTCGCCAGTCTTGTTATCCCAGGCATTGCGTTCATAGGTAATGACGGCGGCGAGTTCCTGTGCCGTCAACTGTTTGCCAAAAGGTTGCATCGCCGTACCACTCCGGCCGTGCAACACAGTATCCAGATGCTGGGCACGATGCTCCGCCTGTGTGGTCACCTTGCTGCCATTGAGCGCCGGGAAGATGCCGGGCAATCCGGTACCCGCGGGCTGATGACAGGCCGCACAGTGGCCCAGATAGACTTTCTCCCCCAGCGCCATGGCTTGTGGCAACGTCATGGTCTCCGCTGCCTGCGCCTGTTGCTGTGCCTTGGCGGTTGCCTGCTCGTCTCCCTTCCTGGCAATCCACGCCTCGAACTCCTCTGTGGATTTGGCCACCACAACCACGGGCATGAAACCGTGATCCTTGCCGCACAGCTCGGCGCACTGCCCACGATAGGTGCCCGGCTTGTCGATCCGCGTCCAGGATTCGTTGATGTAGCCAGGATTGGCATCTTTTTTCACGGCGAAGGCGGGAACCCACCAGGAGTGGATGACATCGTCCGAGGTCATCAGGAAACGGATCTTCTTGCCGACCGGCAACACCAGAGGGTTATCTACCTCCAGCAGATAATTGCCGCCCTTGGGGGCATCACCGGAGATCTGCTGTTTGCTGGTCGCCAGCAGGGAATAAAACGCCACTGGATACTCGAGGTATTTGTAATGCCATTTCCATTGCGAGCCCGTGACGAGGACGGTGAGATCGGCCTTGGAGGTATCCTCCATCTTCAACAGGGTCGAGGTTGCCGGTGCCGCCATCGCGATCAGTATCAACACGGGGATGGCCGTCCACAGCAACTCGATGCGGGTGCTTTCGTGAAACTGGGCGGCTTTGGCACCGCGCGATTTTCGATGGTGCACGATGGACCAGAACATGATGCCGAAGACGAGCAGACCGATGACGCAACAGATATAGAAAATCGTCATGTGCAGGTCATAGACCTGCTGGCTGATGGCGGTCGCCCCGCGCGTCATGTTGAACCGGATCTCATTGGCAAAGGCGCTGCTGCTGATGAACCACATCATCATTCCGGCACCTGCCTGAGCTGCATCGTTTCTCACATTGCACTCCCTGTGCACGTTGGAGAAGATGGCCTGCATTCCATACACCAAAAGCTAACCATCTGAAAATAATGCATTTATTAAAATTCATTTCACATTCAAGTATTAGTCCATATTCAGAAAAAACCAAAACGCAGACAGCCCTGACCAGGCTCATCAGAGCAGTGGCAATAGGCAAAACGCGAGCAGGGAAGAGGGAGAAACGGGTCCCGGGGTGGCCGCGCCTTGAACGGGGAGAGCTTCAGCCATGGTGAGTCGAATCGATGTGCAGAACCCGGGAGGGGCCATTGGTTCCTCCTGGGCTCCGTGGTTTTCTGCCGTGCCAGAGGTGGGGTCAGCCCGCTGGGGCTTGCTGAGCCAGCAGTCTGGCCAGCAGGGAGCGCAATGCTTTTATCAGCGCGGGTTTGCCCGCGACACCCTGTCGGGCAGCCAGCTCGGACCAGGACGCATATTGCCAGATGGTGGCGATCAGCAACCGTCGTTCATCCTGACTCAACCCGTCCAGCATCATCACTCGCCGGAGCAGCCAGCGTTGCAGTGTCGCCTGGCACAATTCGAATGGCTTGTGATGGTGGGCAAAACAATCGAGTTCCCGATGCTCGAATTCATCCAGATCCGGCACATGAGTGACAGGTCCGCCTCTGAGGGATAGCCAGACCAGTTCGGTATCCAGCCTCTTGAGTTCACCCGCCAGCAGGGCCGGCAACTGGCTCATGAAACGCTGTCGCCATTGCGCCAGCTCGGCGTGATATTCCGATTGCAGCGGCATCAGCAGCAAAGCTGCATGACTGCCGCTGGCCGCATCGCGCTGCAGACCAAGACGCAGCACCTTCAATCCCGCCTTGAGCCAGAATGGCAGCAGATCTGGACTGGCGGAGAAGGCAGATCCCAGATAATCGACCCCTAATACCCGATAATGTGATACCAGCTTGTCCAGCAACCAGGACCCCAGCCCGAGACGATGAAGGGCAGGATGGATGGCGATGCGCATCACCCTGGCATAAGAGCGCTCCCCCGCCGTCACGAAACCGGCGTGGGCCAGCAGCGACTGGGGCAGCAGATGTCCACGAGGGCGCCTTCGTCCGGCCCAGATCGCGTGCGCCAGATCAGGGGGTATATTGCCCTCCCGCGCGACCAGCGCCACCCCGAGCAACTCCTGTCCCTGCTCCATCAGATGAATGTCGAGATCCGGCCCCTCCAGCAAATACCGCAGATCACTGGGGCTGGTCTGGTAGTGAGCCAGCACGAGCAGGCCGAACACCCGATTGAGCAGCGCGTCATCACGAGCCAGCTCATCTTGTCCGACCAGGCGCCAGGTCGGTGATGTCGGGGGATGAGGTGCCGATATGTCGGCATTCAGACCAAGGAGCCGGAAGATCAGAGGCTCCAGCGGATCGCTCAGGCTCCAGCGAATGGGCTCCACCAGGCGCAGCTCCTGCCAATCCGGGGTTTGCTCATCGAGTACCCTCTTGAAGCGCAGATGAAAGCCACGCCCCGTCCCCTCATAGCCATGCTCCGTTGTAGCGAAGACAATGCGACTGTGACGGGCCAGCATGGCCTCCAGCAGTGGGGTCGGGATGGCTGCGGCCTCATCCACCAGCAACAGATCCGCCAGCACGTCTCCTTGAGCCACCCGATCAGGGGACACATAGCTCAGACCGGCCAGCCGCTCAGGCATCTCTGCCAGCGCGCGCTCTGCATGGGCAAAAAGTGTCGCTACTGTGGCGTGGGAAGGGGCCGTCACCGCTATCGTCAAGGCCGGATCCCGACTCAGCAAGTCGGCGCTCGCCAGCCCCAGCACGGCGCTCTTGCCACGACCGCGATCGGCGCTCAGCACCAGGGGGCGACGGCGATGGCCGTGCAACACGTTCTGGATGGCGGGCAGCGCACGGGCCTGATCCGCGCTCAGCGGCCGGTCCCCGTCAAGAGGCTGCCAGGTAAAATCACAAGAGGCAGGCGTCAGATCTCGCGCCGGATCTTCTGCCAGCAACCGTACCAGACGGGAGATGAACCCCTGCCCGGCACGATCGGCCTCCTCTGGCTGGGCGACCAGCCTCTGACGATCAGGGTCTGGGTAGGTCGGCCATACCTCCCGCGGCGGGGTCAGCAGAAGCAAGAGCCCCCCAGCCCTCAATGTCCCCGCCAAGGCACCGAATGCATCGGGATGAAAGCCGCTGAAGGCATTGAATACCAAGGTGTCGCACTCCTGACCGAGCCGTTGAAGCGCCTTGGCGGCAGGCTGCGGAGCATGACGCTCAGGACCCTGCCCCAGCCAGAACACCGCCCCCCACAGCAAGGATTCGGCACGAACGATGCAGTCATCCTCCTCCCCTTCCAGCCAGATCAGACGCCGCTCGCCGGCAGAAGCGATAGCGTGGCGCAAGGCGAGCAGCTCGGCTGACATCATGGAGCTGGGCTGGCGTCTGGCTTCACACGGGGTTCAAACATGCGCTCCCCCATCTGGTCGATGAAGGTATGGGCCTTTTGCACCATGAAGCGCTCGGCATCCGCCGGGTTGGCAAAGAGATCGGAGCGGATGAAGCGATGGGTCTGTAATTGCCCGTCGATCTCCCTGGTGATGCGACCTGCCAGCCTGTATTGCCCCCCTTCCGCCATGGGCTCGGGATAGATGAGATAGCCCATGTATTCGATGGGCTCAACCTCGGGGCTCTGGGCGATCTCTCCCTTGAACAGGGCATTGAATAGTCTTTTGAACATGTTCGCATCCTCTCTGATGAAGGCATTCTCCCCAAGGGTGGAATCACTGGCAAGCTCGGGATCTTATTACCATTCGTTCTTTGCACTACGAACCATTCTCATTTAGATTTCATCTCATTCCAACATGAGGTCCAGATTATGTACGTGTGTTTGTGCCGCGGCATCACAGATAACCAGATCCGCAAGGCGGTACAGGCAGGCAAGACTGAATTCCGACAGTTGAAACAGTCGCTGGAAGTCGGTGCTCAATGTGGTAAATGTGTGCGCATGGCGATGGAGATCATCGCTACCGAAATCGACAAGATGGAGTCAGAGCAGGCACCGCTCTATTACGAAGTGGCGTAAAACCGCCGACTTCTCGTCTTCATCTCTCCTTCTGCCCTCCAGGGGACGACTTTCCCCATCACGTTATGGTCATGTTTCTGGACTAAGCTCTAGTGATCGTTGCCTAGGCTCGAACACGAGGAGTAATGTCGATGAAAGGAGATCCCAAAATCATTGCCCACCTCAACAAGGTGCTGGCCAATGAGCTGGTTGCCATCAACCAATACTTCCTGCATGCCCGCATCTATGATGACTGGGGCCTCAAGGGGCTGGGGCACAAGGAGTATCACGAATCCATCGATGAGATGAAACATGCCGACGAGCTGGTCAAGCGGGTGCTGTTTCTGGAAGGGCTGCCCAACTTGCAGGATCTGGGCAAGCTGCGCATCGGTGAAACGGTGGAAGAGATGCTGCGCTGTGACTTGTCTCTGGAGATGGACGCCATCCCCGACCTGAAAGTCGCCATCACCTATGCCGAGTCCGTGCAGGACTACGTCAGCCGCGACCTGTTTCAGGAGATCCTGGAAGATGAAGAGGAGCATGTGGACTGGCTGGAAACCCAGCTCGATCTCATCGCCCGCATCGGTCTGGAAAACTACCAGCAATCCCAGCTCCATGCCGAGTCATCCTGAATCGCGATGACATCAAGAGACAATCCCAACCCGCCCAGGCGGGTTTTTTCATGGCGCCAGCGGCAGAGATCTTGCCCAACGATACGGTAGCCAACCTGGCTGCTGACAAGGCAGGCCAGAGGCTGTCAGGGTGGCAGGGTGGCAGGCGCCGGATTGAACCGCCTCCGGGATCACAGTTACGATGCATGGGGCAGCGGCAGGCGCCGCTTTCGATTAGGATACGACCCCATTCCCATCATTTTGCTACGGATGACCTCCATGGAACTGATTGCACGCGAGATGGCGCCCCACAAACGGGTTGCCCTGGTGGCTCACGACAACATGAAAGCCCCTCTGCTGAACTGGGTGCTGCGCCGCAAGGAGGAGCTCAAGCTCCACCATCTCTATGCGACCGGCACCACGGGCACCCTGCTCGGCAAGAAGGCGCAGCTGCCCATTACCTGCCTCTTCTCCGGCCCCATGGGAGGGGATCAGCAGCTCGGCGCCCTCATCGCCGAAGGGAAGATAGACGTGATGATCTTCTTCTGGGATCCCCTCAATCCCGCCGCCCACGATCCTGACGTCAAGGCCCTGCTGCGCCTCGCGGCCGTCTGGAACATCCCGGTCGCCACCAACGAGGCGACGGCGGACTTCATCATGGACAGCCCGCACATGCAGCAGGCATTCAGCGTCCAGGTGCCCGACTACGCCGGCTACCTCAAGGCCAGAACCGAATAAGCAACGCCAGACAGCAAAGAGCCGGAACAGATGTCCGGCTCTTTTCTTTCATGGGGGGAGAAGGTCAGCGCTGGAGGCTCTTCTGCGCGAACTTGGGTCTGGCATTCATGATCTGCTCCACCTGCTCGTCGCTCATCTTGCCCCGCGACAGTCCCAGAACCTTGTAGGTCAGCAGAGGGCGCGCTGGCAGGGCGATCATCAGGGCGCGGATCTGGTTCTCGTCCTCCTTCTCTCGCGTCGGCTTGCCGTAGGCGTAGGTGAGCACGCCGGCATCCATCAGGTTTTTGACGGCGGGTTCGGTGATCGGCAGGTTTATGACGCTTTTCCGTTGCAGTACGAACTCCCGCAGCACCGCCTTCTCGTTGAAGTCGAGGAAGCCAATCATCTGGGCCAGTTGATCCTGCTGGCGGCGGGACTGCCACTCGTCACAGGCCCACTCCCAGGCGATCAGGAAGCCCTGACTGCAGAAATAGGAGATGGCGATCAACATGCCGACCCCAAGCCAGGCCGCATGAGCCATGGCCCACTGGCTCACGGCACCTTTCATCAATCCGGCCGGAAACAGCAGGATGATGCTGCAGCAGAGCAGCAGCCAGACCATCAGCCAGTTGAGGCGATTAAGCTGGTAAAAATGTTGGATCCACCGTTTCATCGTTCACCCTTCCCAAGTCAATGTGGACAGTAGCCAACTCGTAGCAATCACTGTGCCAGCACAAGGATCCCCGTAAAAAGATCAGGATCCCGGACGGGAGAGTCGAGGGTTGTCACATCCTTTTACAACTTGTCGCGCGGATCATCTCCTGTTGGCCTTGCGCCTCACCGAGTCACTTGGTAAAAAGCCCGCACTGTCACTGGGGAGTAGCAACCCGCCCGAAATCCGGGCAGGGCCCATGTCAACACTCTTGGATCCGCAGATCCATGGCATGGGCGGCGATAGCACCTGTCGTCCTGCAAGACCTTTGGCCTCGATATGCACGCCAGCCGGGCGAGCCGTATCGGGTCCATCGGTTGTTCTGCTCGCCTGGCGGTTACTCATCATGCTGATCACCCTGCTGTTATTTCTGATCTCTGCCGTCACCATCTATCTGGCCTGCGAATACTTCGTCAACGGCATCGAATGGACCGGCCATCATTTCAAACTGTCCCAAAGCGCCACCGGTTCTCTGCTGGCCGCCCTCGGCACGGCCCTGCCCGAATGCATCGTCACCCTGACCACCCTGCTGATGGGGGATGCCCCCGCCCAGCAGCAGATAGGCATAGGTGCGGCCCTCGGCGGCCCCCTGGTGCTGGCTACCATAGGCTATGCTGCCGTCGGCGTGACCCTGCTGCTGTGCCTGGACCATGGGCACAGGGTCATTCATGGTGAGGTGCAGCGCGAAATAGGCCGCGATCAGGTCTGGTTTTCCGGTATCTTCCTGCTGGCCGTGCTGCTTGGCATGGTGGCCTTCACCGGTAAAACCTGGCTGGCCCCCCTGTTCGTGCTGATGTACCTCCTCTATGTGCGACGTGAGCTGAAACAGACCGACAGCCACGATGCGGAATTGCCCTCCCCCCTCAAGCTGGATCCGCACGCCAGGATCCCGGCGCTCGGCAAGGTGCTGCTGCAAACCCTGGTGGCGCTCGGTGTGGTGGCGCTGGCGGCCCAGCTGTTCGTTCACCAGCTGGAGAACATGGGCGAGCTGTTCGGTCTCTCTCCGGTGCTGGCGGCCCTGCTGCTGAGCCCGGTGGCCACCGAAATGCCCGAGCTGATGAACGTGCTTATCTGGGTGCGGCAGGGCAAACACCGGCTGGCGCTGGCCAATATCTCCGGCGCCATGATGATCCAGGGCACCATTCCCAAGGCGTTCTGCCTGCTGTTCACTCCCTGGCTGCTGGACAGCACCATGATGGCCTCCTCCCTGGTGACGCTGCTGGCGGTCACGCTGCTGTGGTGGGGGTTCAGTCGGGAGCGGATGACGGCGGGCAGGCTCGCCCTGGTGGGACTGGTTTACCTGAGTTTCTGCGGCTGGCTGATGATGAGCTGAGGGCCGGCATCTGCCTCTGGCGCAACAAAAAAGGGCAGGATCCCATCCTGCCCTTCATCTCACGGGGTAGTGTCAATCAGACCGATCCGAGGTCTTAGAACTGCTGGAACCAGCGCTGGATCTGGGCCGGATCCTTGCTCTGGGTCAGGGCGAGCATCAGCAGCACCCGCGCCTTCTGCGGGTTGAGGGTCTCGGCGGCGACGAAGCCGTACTTGGCGTCATCGATCTCCGCATCCAGGGTGGTGGAACCGGTCGGCACGCGGGCGGAACGCACCACGCGAATGCCGTCCTTGCTCGCCTTGGCCAGGGTGTCGAACAGGGTGTGGTAGAGGTTGCCGTTGCCCACCCCGGCGCTGACGATGCCGTCAAACTTGGCATCCACCAGGGCCTTGGCCGGCAGGTCCGAGGCGTTGGCGTAGCTGTAGACGATGCCGACCTGGGGCAGCTTGTCGAGCTTGCTCACGTCGAACGGGGTCTTGCTGGTGTGCTGGCGGGCCGGGCTGCGCTGGTAGTCGATCTTGCCGTTGTGGATGTAGCCGAGCGGGCCGAAGTTGGGGGAGGCAAAGGTCTGCACTCCTGTGGTGTTGGTCTTGGTGACGTCCCGGGCATCCAGCACGGTGTCGTTCATCGCCACCATGACGCCACGTCCCTTTGAGGCGGGGTCGGAGGCAGTCACCACGGCGTTGTAGAGGTTCATGGGGCCGTCGGCGCTCATGGCGGTGGAGGGGCGCATGGCGCCCACCAGCACCACCGGCTTGTCGCTCTTGACGGTCAGATTGAGGAAGTAGGCGGTCTCCTCCATGGTGTCGGTGCCATGGGTGATGACGATGCCGTCCACGTCATCCCTGGCCAGCAGAGCGTTGACGCGCTTGGCGAGCGTGAGCCACACCTCGTCGTTCATGTCCTGGGAGCCGATCTTGACCACCTGCTCACCCTGCACGTCGGCCACGTTTTTCATCTCGGGCACGGCGGCGATCAGCGTCTCGATGGCCACCTTGCCGGCCTCGTAGTTGGACTGGGTGGCAGACTGGCCCGCCCCGGCGATGGTGCCGCCGGTGGCCAGAATGTGCACGCTGGGCAGCGCCATGGCCATGGGGGAGAGGGTCAGGCCGAGTACGGCGGCGATCAGGGTCTTGCGAATGGGAAGGGTCATGCTGCAATCCTTTTGGATGAGGGAATTGCAGTATTTTTATTCTTTTTAAACGGGATTTAAGTGATCATTCTCACCAATAAAAAGAAGTAAACAGAATATTAGTCTGATTTATACCAATTAAGTGATAATTCACTCTACCTGAAAGCCTCTCGCCTCGATCAGGGCGATCAACTCGGCTTTGCTCAGCTCGCTCTCGATGACGGCCTGGCGGCTGGCAAAGTCGACCGTGGCGGTGCGGACTGCTGGCTGGGCCAGCAGGGCCTTTTGCAGGCTGGCAGCGCAACCGCCGCAGGACATGCCGGTAACGGTGAGTTCGATGGTCATGGGCTCTCTCCTCTGTCGATGTGACATCAGCCTAAAGCTGCCGCCTCCGGCAAGGTCAAGGGTGAATGCCGATCCCGTCAACCCCGGGTCGTGCATCATGGCGGCGCCCCATCACCCCATCAGTCCCAGGTAGTTCATCAGGGCGGCCCCCAGGCTGGTGGTGACGAGCGAGCCCAGGGTGGTGGTGGCGATGATGTTGGCCGCGAGGGCACTGTCACCCCCCATGGCACGGGTCATCACATAGCTGGCGGCGGCGGTGGGGGTAGAGCTGATGAGAAACAGGATGCCGAGGGCCTGCGGGTTGAAGCCGAGCGCCCAGGCCCCCAGCACCAGCAGCACGGGGATGCAGCACAGCCGGTTGACCGTGGCCCAGCCGGTCAGCATGGCGCCGCCGCGCAGGGCCTTGAGGTTGAGGCTGGCGCCGGTGCACAGCAGGGCCAGCGGCAGGGTCATGTTGGCGAAATAGTTGCCCGTGCTGATGACCAGCTGGGGCAGTTCGATGCCGAGCAGACCGAAGGGCAGGGCCGCCAGAATGGCGATGATGAGGGGGTTTTTGACGATCCCCTTGAGTATGGGTGTGAGCCCCTTTCCGCCCCCCAGGCTGCGGGTCAGGGTGATCACCGCAAGGATGTTGTAGAGCACTGTGATGGAGCCCACCAGCAGGGCGGCGGCCCCTATCCCCTCCGGGCCGTAGGCGTTTTGCACATAGGCCAGCCCCATGATCCCCATGTTGCCGCGAAAGCTGCCCTGCACGAAGATGCCCCGCAGTTTCTGCTCGCTGATGAAACGGGCCGCCAGCACCTCCAGCACCAGGAAACCGGCGAGGGTGCCGAGCAGGCCGTAGAGGATGAGCCAGGGGCTCGGCATGGTGGAAAAATCGGTGCGCACCATGCTCAGGAACAAGAGAGCTGGCAGGGTGACCTGGAACACCAGACGGGAGGCGGACTCGACGAAGCTGTCGGGCAAGAGACCCAGCCGCTTGAGCCAGATGCCGAGTACCAGCACCAGACAGATGGGGCCCGTGATGGAGAGAGAGAAGTGCAGACTTGCCAACAGATCCATGATGCGCGTCCTGTGCAACGGCGAAGAAAGTCGCCTGGGAAAGGGCATTCTAACGCCATGGGCTTGTATTCACAGGAGTTAATCACAACAATGTCTGCATCCCGGTTGTCGCCCTCCCCTGTCACGGATCCCCCATGGAAAAGAAACTGACCATCCTCGATATCGCTCGCCTCAGCGGAGTCGGCAAGTCGACCGTCTCCCGGGTGCTCAATCAGGATCCCAAGGTCAATGCCCAGACCAGGGCCAGGGTCGAATCGGTGATCGCCCAGCACGGTTTCGTCCCGAGCAAATCGGCGCGGGCCATGCGCAGCCAGAGCCAGCAGGTGGTCGGCATCGTAGTGTCGCGCCTCGACTCCAGCTCCGAGAACCAGGCGGTGCGCGGCATGCTGGAGACCCTCTATCAGCGTGGCTACGACGCCGTGCTGATGGAGAGCAAGTTCTCCCCCGCCAAGGTGAGCGAGCACCTGGCGGTGCTGGAGCGGCGCGGGGTGGACGGCATCATACTGTTTGCCTTCAACGATCTGGACTATGCCGCCATGGCGCCGCTCAGGGAGAAACTGGTGCTGATGGCCCGCGAGCGCCCCGGCTTCTCGTCGGTCTGCTTCGACGATGACGGGGCGGTGCGCGCCGTGCTCGCCCACCTCGGGGAGCGTGGCCTGACCGAGGTCGCCTATCTCGGGGTGGAACGCAGCGATCTCACCACTGGGCTGCGTCGGCATCAGGCTTACCTCGACTACTGTCGGGAACAGGGGCGCACGCCCCGCAGCGCCCTCGGGGATCTCGGTCTGCAAAGCGGCTATCGGCTCGCGGCCGAGCTGCTCACCCCCACCACCCAGGCCATGGTCTGTGCCAGCGACACCCTGGCCATCGGCGCCGCCAAATACCTGCAGGAGCAGGGTCGCACCGACATCCTGGTGAGCGGCCTTGGCAGCAATCCCATGCTGACTTTCCTCTTTGCCAACACCCTCAGCCTGGATTTCGGCTACAAGGATGCCGGTATACTGGCCGCCAGACAGCTGCTCGATCAGATTGAAGAGGGGCAGCCCCCCAGAGCGACCATCGCCCCCTGTCAGCCCCTGTAGTCTATCTTTTCCTCCATTCCCGGCGTTTTGCGCTTTTTGTGACCAGCGCCACGAATTGGGAACGTTCCCATTGCCGATGCCAGCCACTGGCTTCATGCTGATTGGGAACGATACCAATAAACGGGCGGTCCTTGGCCAGCCGGTAAAGACACGACCATTATTCATGGAGTCACAGAGGGAAGGCTCATGTCAAAAGTCAACACACAGCATCTGGCGCAGCTGATCGAGCGGATCGGCGGCAAAGAGAACATCACCACTGTCAGCCACTGCCTGACCCGGCTCAGGTTCGTGCTGGCCGATCCGGCCAAGGCCGATCCCAAGGCCATCGAGACCATCCCTTCGGTGAAGGGGAGCTTCACCCAGGGCGGCCAGTTCCAGGTGGTGATCGGCAACGAGGTGGATCAGTGGTACAAGGCGCTCACCCAGGAGATCGGCGTGAGCGGTGGCAGCAAGGAGGCCGCCAAGCAGGCCGCCCGCCACAACATGAACCCGTTGGAGCGCGGCATCTCCCACCTGGCGGAGATCTTCGTCCCCCTGCTGCCCGCCATCATCACCGGTGGTCTGATCCTGGGCTTTCGCAACGTCATCGGCGACATCAAGATGTTCGACGACGGCACCCACACCCTCACCGAGATCAGCCAGTTCTGGGCCCAGGTGCACGCCTTCCTCTGGCTGCTGGGTGAAGCCATCTTCCACTTCCTGCCGGTGGGTGTCTGCTGGTCTGCGGTGAAAAAGATGGGCGGCTCCGAGATCCTCGGCATCGTGCTGGGTATCACGCTGGTGTCGCCGCAACTGATGAACGCCTATGGCATCGGCCAGCAGACCCCGGAAGTGTGGGACTTCGGCCTCTTCGTCATCCAGAAGGTGGGGTATCAGGCCCAGGTCATTCCGGCCCTGCTGGCGGGTGTCTTCCTCGCCTGGGTGGAGACCAGCCTCAAGCGCATCATCCCGGCCTATCTCTACCTGGTGATTGTGCCCTTCATCTCCCTGCTGCTGGCGGTGATCGTGGCCCACGCCCTGATCGGTCCGTTCGGCCGCTGGATTGGTGACGGCGTCGGCTTTGCCGCCAAGGCGGCCATGACGGGTTCGTTTGCCCCCATCGGCGCCGCCCTGTTCGGCTTCCTCTATGCGCCCCTGGTCATCACCGGCATCCACCACACCACCAACGCGGTGGACCTGCAACTGATGCAGAGCATGGGCGGCACCCCCATCTGGCCGCTGATCGCCCTCTCCAACATCGCCCAGGCGTCTGCGGTCGTCGGCATCATCCTGATCAGCCGCAAGGAGAACGAGCGGGAGATCTCGGTCCCGGCCGCCATCTCCGCCTACCTGGGGGTGACCGAGCCGGCCATGTACGGCATCAACCTCAAGTACAAGTTCCCCATGCTGTGCGCCATGGTGGGCTCAAGCTGTGCGGCTCTCATCTGCGGCTTCGCCGGTGTGATGGCCAACGGCATCGGGGTGGGCGGCCTGCCGGGCATCCTCTCCATCCAGCCGCAATACTGGGGCATCTACGCCATCGCCATGCTGGTGGCCATCGTGGTCCCCGCCCTGCTGACCCTGCTGGTCTACAAGCGCCAGCAGGCTGCCGGCAAGCTGGATCTGGCCACGGCCTGATCCACACAACCTCGGCGGAGCCCTGGCTCCGCCCTTTATCGTTGCCCTGTTCCAACTAATCCGGTTTCAACCAATGAGCGAACCAACCATGACACAGACACCCTGGTGGCAAAGCGCCGTGATTTACCAGATCTACCCCAAAAGCTTTCAGGATTCCGGCGCCCGTGGCACCGGTGATCTCAAGGGGATCATGGCCCGCCTCGACTACCTCAAGACCCTCGGCGTCGATGCCCTCTGGCTGACCCCGGTCTACGTCTCCCCCCAGGTGGACAACGGCTACGACATCGCCGATTACCTCAACATAGATCCCGCCTACGGCACCATGAGCGATTTCGAAGCGCTCCTGGCCGCCGCCCATGCGCGCGGCATCCGCATCGTGATGGACATAGTGGTGAATCACACCTCCACCGAGCACGCCTGGTTCAAGTCGGCGCTGGGGGACAAGCACAGCCCCTATCGCGACTACTACATCTGGAAAGATCCGGTGGACGGCGGCGTGCCCAACAACTGGCAATCCAAGTTTGGCGGCAGCGCCTGGGAGCTGGACCCGGCCACCGGCCAGTACTACCTGCACCTCTTTGCCCGCGAGCAGGCGGATCTCAACTGGGAAAACCCGGCCGTGCGCGCCGAGGTGAAGAAGATCATCCATTTCTGGGCGAAAAAAGGGGTCGACGGTTTCCGCCTCGACGTCATCAACCTCATCTCCAAGGATCAGGCATTCCCTGACGACGAGGTGGGGGATGGCCGCCGCTTCTACACCGACGGGCCGCGCATCCACGAATTTTTGCAGGATGTGAGCCGCGACGTGTTTGCTCCTGTCGGCGCCATGACGGTGGGCGAGATGTCTTCCACCAGCCTGGAACACTGCCAGCGCTATGGCGCGCTGGATGGTTCCGAGCTCTCCATGGTGTTCAACTTCCATCACCTCAAGGTGGATTACCCGGGCGGCGACAAATGGACCAAGGCCCCGTTCGATTTCCTCGAACTCAAGCGCATCTTCAACCACTGGCAGAGCGGTATGCATGGCAAGGGGTGGTCGGCGCTGTTCTGGTGCAACCACGATCAGCCGCGCATCGTCTCCCGTTTCGGCGATGAGGGCGAGCATAGGGTGGTCGCCGCCAAGATGCTGGCCAGCACGCTGCACGGCCTGCAAGGCACCCCCTACATCTATCAGGGGGAGGAGATCGGCATGACCAACCCCGGCTATCAGTGCATCGATGACTATCAGGATGTGGAGAGCCGCAATATCTTCGCCATCAAGCAGGCGGAAGGGATGAGCGAGGCCGAGATCCTCGCCATTCTCGGCGCCAAGTCCCGGGACAACTCGCGTACTCCGATGCAGTGGAGCGCCGCCTCCAACGCCGGTTTCACCAGCGGGACGCCCTGGCTCAAGCCCGCCGCCAACTATTCCGAGATCAACGCCGAGGCAGCGCTGGCCGACCAGCACTCGGTGTTCTGGCACTATCGGGATCTCATCGCCCTTCGCAAGGCGCACCCCATCTTCACTCAGGGGGATTATCAGGAGCTGCTGACCGGGCACCCGCAGATCTGGGCCTATGTCCGCCGCGCCGGCGGCCAGACTCTGGTGGTGGTGAGCAACTTCTACGGCGAGCCGGCGGCCTTCGAGCTGCCGGCCGAGCTGGCCGGTGGCAAGGGGCAGCTGCTGCTTGGCAACTACCCGGATAGCCCGGCCCGCCCGCAATCCTGCAAGCTGCGCCCTTACGAATCCCTGATCTGGCTGATGGAGCAATGATGACTGACGCAACAACAGTGCAGCGGCCCGCCGTGCGTGGCCCCGAGTGGCAGAAGATGGTGGCGGGAGCGCCCTATGATGCAGGGGACCCCGAACTGCGGGCTGCGCGGGAGCAGTGCCGCGCCCTGCTGGGAGAACTGAACCGGGAGCGAACCGATGCCCCTGGCTGGGATGAGCGCCTCACCCGCCTGCTGGGTGGCCGCGCAGAACGCTGTTTCATCACGCCCCCCTTCTTCTGCGACTATGGCGCCAACATCTTTGTCGGCGAGAATTTCTACGCCAATTTCAACTGCACCATCCTGGATGTGTGCGAGGTACACATAGGCGACAACGTGCTGCTGGCCCCCGGAGTGCAGATCTACACCGCTACCCACCCGGTGGCGGTAGCGCCTCGCATCAAGGGGGTCGAGTTCGGCAAGCCGGTGCGCATCGGCAACAACGTCTGGATTGGGGGCAGCGTCGTCATCTGCCCGGGCGTCACCATAGGGGACAACAGCGTCATCGGGGCGGGGTCCGTTGTCACCAGAGACATTCCGGCAGGCGTGGTGGCGGTCGGCAATCCCTGCCGGGTCTTGCGCCCCATGACGGCAGAGGAGCTGGCGCCCGGGGAACCTGGCTGACACAGAAGGGGCAGGCCGTACCTGCCCCTGTTCCTTTCCCTGACGGTGCTCCCGCAATGCCGGCAAGGCTTCGGCGCAACCCCCTCTTTACCCGGGCAGCAAGGCGCCGCAACGCTTGTGCTGTCCCATGACCACCAGAGTCTTGAAACTGCGCACCTGATCCCTGGCATGGAGCACCCGACGGGTGAACTGCTCGTAACTTTGCATGTCCCTGGCGGCCACTTGCAGCACGAAGTCCTGCTCCCCCGTCACATACCAGAGATCCATCACCTCGGGTTCCCGCTGCAGGCTGGCGATCATCTCATCGACGATGCGGCCATGATCCCGCTCCAGGGTCACCAGCACCAGCATGGTGATGGGCCAGCCCATGGTGGACGGTGCCACCAGCGCCACTTCCCGCTCGATGAGACCCGATTCCCGCAAGGCACGGACGCGGCGGTAGCAGGCAGGGGCGGAAAGACCGACTCTGTGGGCCAGCTCCGGCGTGGGCAGACGGGCATCCTGTTGCAGCTCGGCGAGGATGAGCAGATCAAATTTGTCGGTCATGGGGTTCATTAGATAAAAATTATCGCACAGGGCCAGTATTAGACCGGTTTTACCCAAGTCTCCAGATATATTTTACTGCTCATCGTCCTGCCCGGTATGAACACCATGCAACCCAATCCCAATGCCCTCTCCTCTCTTCTGGCCGTCCTGCTCGCCATGTTGTCGATCACCCTCGGCGCCTCCCTGGCCAAATCCCTGTTTCCCCTGCTCGGAGCCGCAGGCACGACCCTGTTCCGGCTGGGGTGCGCCGCCCTCCTCCTCTCTCTGGTGTTTCGCATCTGGCGTGCCCCCCTCGACCGACGCACCCTGCTGGGCGCCATCCCCTACGGCCTGTCGCTTGGGGCCATGAACCTGCTCTTCTATCTCGCCATCGCACGCATTCCCCTCGGCGTAGCCCTGGCCATCGAGTTCATCGGCCCCCTGACGGTGGCCCTGATCTCCTCACGCCACCGGGCAGACTTCATCTGGCTGATACTGGCCATCGCCGGGCTGCTGCTGCTCTTGCCCCTGCGGGCAACACAGCAGGCCATCGATCCCCTGGGGGCCGCACTGGCTCTCGGGGCTGGCCTTTTCTGGGGGCTCTATATGCTCACCGGAAAGCGGGCAGGAGCCTTGCTGGGCGCACAGGCTCCGGCGCTGGGCATGTGGGTGGGCACCCTGCTGGTATTGCCCTTCGGGCTGGAGGGTGCGATCGAGGCGTCATTCACCGTCCCCGTGATCCTCACCATCATCGGGGTGGGGCTGCTCTCGAGCGCCATCCCCTACTCTCTCGAGATGTTTGCCCTGCGCCGCCTTCCCCTCAAGAGCTACGGCATTCTCACCAGCGGTGAACCGGCCATGGGCGCCCTGATGGGGCTGATGCTGCTGGGGGAGCAGTTGCCTCCGTCCCAGTGGCTCGGGATAGCTGCCATCATCGCCGCCTCCATGGGCACCACCTGGCAGGCGGGTCGTCGACAAGTCGGCTCCGCCTGAACCAAAAAAAACGGGGCCGGCGATGACCGGCCCCGGGGATGGCACGAGCGCGTCAGGACGAGTAGTCGTAACAGCGTTTGAGCTCGCCGAAGTCATAGAAGAAGCTACCCACCGCAATGGGGGCGCAACCTGCCTTGAAGGCGAGCTCCTTCTCGTTGTAAAGCATCTTCACCAGCACCCGGCCGGCCTCGTTGCGGTAGACATCCCACTGGATGTTGGCCGCATAGGGAGAGACCCAGCCGCCACGCCATTCGTTGTTTTCCTGGCTCATCAGCACGCCAGGCTGGGCGCTCTGGCGGCTCCCTTCCAGCTCCATCAGGGCCGCCAGCGGGATCAGGGTCTCCGCATGGGCGAAGCGCAGCTTGGCGACATGCTCACCCGCCTCTTCCACCACCTGGGTCTGTACCTCGTTGAAGAGGCCGTCAAGCAGGGGCTGGGCCACGGCGTAGGTGGCGCTCTGGCTGGCAAGACTCGGCCCCTTCTCGTAGAAGTCCTCGGCATCGGAGAGGTAGGAGAACCAGGCAGACTCCTCTGGCGTGATGAACTGCTCGAGATCCCAGGATCCGCCTTGTGCCTGCGCCTCCCGGATCATCCCCGGGCCGATGATGAAGAGGTTGTAGAGCATGAGGGCGGCGTCCACCTCGTCGCGCACATGGGTCTTGCCACCATCCTCCGGATTCACCGCCACATAATCCACCCCGGCGGCCAGCTCGTCGACGAAGGCCTTGCTGTAGAGGCGCTCGAGCATCTCACGGGCCATCACCCGGGTCCTGGGCAGGGCCTTGAGTGCATCGAGGGCCTCGGTCAGCTCGGGAGCAGGAGCCACCCCGTTGTCTTCGTCCCCGACAAAGGCCTGATAGGCCTGGAAGGTGGGCAGATACCGGGTGTACTCCCCCTGCGGCTCGGTCTTGTGGAAGTAGAGCTCGAACTTGTTGCGCAGCCCCTTGTCGATCTCGGAAGGATTCTCCTGGCTGACGTAACAGTCGGGGCTGTCCGTCACCAGAGAGATCCGTTTGGCCAGGCTCTGCATGAAGAAGTAGGCGCTTTCGTTGGCGCGATCCTTGCCCGATGTCTCGACCTTGAGGCAGAGGGGAGTCGATTCAGTGGTCAGCAGGGTGGGCAGCCGTTCGGCGAGCCGGGTCGCCAGGTTGGCGTGCTCCTCCTTGCCGAGCGCACTCAGCAGGCCATAGCCGAGGGCCTGGTTGGCGGCCGTGACGGCGTCCACCTTGGCGCCGAGCCGTTGGCCCAGCTCGGTCAAGGCCCCCTGTCTCGCGGCCTCCTCCCACACCAGCTTGGTCAGCACATCGTATTTGGGGCTGGACAGCGAGCGGGAGCCATGGCGTGCCACCAGTTCGGTGAAGACGGGACTAAAGCCTTCAGGGGCAACCTCATAGCTGTTCATTGCCTGACGGGCGGCATAGACCGCCTTGGTGCTGTATTGATAGTCGCCGACGGCAGGCGAGGAGGAGTCATTGCCCGAATGGCAGCCGCTCAGCAGGGTGGCCGCCACGCAGGCGGCAAGGGAAGAGACGCGAAACATAGTCATCCTTGAACCAGTGTGAAAATGAAGCCGCACAGTACGCACCGGATGTGACAATCCGGTGTCAGGTCTGGGACATGCACCTCTCTCCTGAAGGGTGAACACCCTCCAACCTGCCTGCTTCCTCCCCACAAAACATCATTCATATTTTTTGAACGTGTAGGCCAGTTTATCTCGCTAACAATGACCGGGTGAGGCGCTTAATATTCACACATCGCTTAGGCAGGAGCGCCAAGCCGCAAAACAACTGGTCGTTCATGGCAGTCCCCCATACACATGGGTGACAAACATCCGTGACAAAACAACACACCATTTGAATGACCTCTTGCAAGGATGCATTGATGCAGGCCTGTCAGGCCTTGCCAATGACATAAAAACCAAGAGAGTGAATGAACATGAAAAACGTGATCAAGATGCTGGCCGTGGCAGGCCTGATGAGTGCCGGTGTTGCCCAGGCTTCCGTCCCCGCCGACTTCAATGCCACCCCGGGTGTGCTGTTCGTGAACTGGCATGCCAGCGCCGCCATGGCCGGCAAAGCCAACCCCATGCTGGAGGTGCGCGATGAATCCGGTGATCTGGTGGCATCCGTCCACGCCAACCTGATGGGTACCCAGCAGGTACAGATCCCGAGCCGCGCCCAGGGCAACCTGACCGTCAGCCTCGGCGATCAGAGCAGCGATTACCGCATCCCGTTCGGCATCGGCAGCGGCAATCCCCGCTGATCAACGCAGACGACTTCCCTCCCGGGTCTGGCAAAGACACGCCGACCAGAGAGATCAACGACAAGGGCGCCATCAAGGCGCCCTTGTCGTCGTTGCCGTCGGCATACACGGCTACTGGGTGAAGACGGGACCGAAGCCGGATCCCCACAGGATGGCCGTGGCAGCCAGCACGCAGACCAGCAGCACCAGGCCGACCGTCACCACTGAGCTGGCGTAGATGAATCCCTGCTCCTTGGTGATGTGCATCAAGATGGGCACGCCGATATAGAGCAGGTAGACGGAATAGGTCAGCCCGACCAAACCGATGAGCATCACGAACCAGAGATGCGGGAAGAAAGCGGAGAAGCCCACCATGAAGAGTGGCGTGGAGGTGTAGGCCGCCAGCTCCAGCGAGGTCGTGTAGCTGGGATCCGAGCCGAAGGTATGCCCCATCCAGTGCACCAGATAGGAGAGTGCCAGCACGCCGATGATAAGGGTCACGTACATGGCGACCGACAGCTTGAATGCGCTGTTGGCGGTCAGGGTGATGGGATCGCCGACCCCGATGCTCCAGCCGATGTGAACGGCGGAATAGTAGGCGCAGATGGGAGGGATAAGGGCCACGAGCAGGATGTGGGTCAGACTGTTTCTGAAGCTGTCGTGCCGCTCGTCTATGGTATGCCATTCGGTGTGGGGATGGGCATACAATCCCCATAAGTGATTCAATATCATAGCGTTATTCCTTCTCTACATCGGTGGTTGGCGGATCGATACCGGGCTTTCTCCTCTGATTGCGTCATGTCCGGGCGCTGGTGGCTCCATCGCTTGCCATGGCATGCGATGACTTTAAATAAAGTCGCTCCACCGCCGCTGCGTCAAGCAAGGTCGCCGGGACAGCCGGGAGGGATGGGAAGACAGCAGGAGGGCACCGGCAGCGGGCACTGATGGCACCCGCCGCCGGCGCTCCCGTCAATACTGCTTGGTTTTCGAGGCAAAACCCGCGAGGAAGAGACCTGTCAGGAACATGCCACAGAAGGCTTCGATGGCCGACAGCAGTTGCAGTGGCGAGGAGGTCTGGGAGATGTCCCCATAACCCAGGGTCACGAAGGTGACGATGCTGAAATAGAGGGATCGTCCCAGATGGCCGTGGGTTGCAGACTCCGGCGCGAGGAAATAGGTCAGGGTCGCCAGCAGGATCACCCCCATCGACATCAGCAAGCTTCTGATGGGACGCTCCCCAAACCCCCAGGTGATGAAGCTGATGAACTTGCCCGCGCACTTGAGATAGCACAGCAGGGAGAGCCAGCACTTCGTCATCGGACCGCTGCGCAACCAGCGCTCCCGGAACAGCTCCCGCGGGCTCGCCAGGGACTTCATCTCGTGCAGCTTCTCCTTGTAGTAGCACTCGCCGGCGTCGACGGTGTCACCCACGCTGGAGAAGAGACGCTTGGCATTGCGATAGAGTTTGCTCGCCTCGTTGTGGTCGATCCGCCCATTGTCGTTGTAGACCACCTCCACCTTGTCCAGGTTGGTGTGCTCCATGGTGGCATCGAAGTTCTTGGCGCTGACGCTGAAGTTTTTCAGCACCGCCCGGGAGGAGTGGAAGCGGATCTCCTCGCACTCTATGGTGAAGTCCTGAAAGACCCCGTCCTCCAGCGCCAGCTCCCGCTTTTTGGCCCAGGCCCTGTGGTCCCACAGCAGGGAGTCGAACAGATCGAGCCCGATCACCCCGCCATTGACCCTGACCCCCTTGGCCGAGCAGTGCCACAGATAAACCTTGGAGTTGTTGACGGCCCCATCGAGAGAGAGCTCGTCGAGACAGGTAAAATCGAGCAACCGGCCGGAGATGATGGGGCTTTTGAGGGCAACACCGCCGATGTTGAGCAGACGATGCTTGCCCAGCACCTGGGCCTCCCCCTTGTTGTTCTCCGAGACCGAGAGCAGGCTTTGCACCCGTTTCACCTCGTCATTGCCATGTTTTCCCGCCAGCCACATGCTGTAAGGCTCGAAACGGGTCTCCGAGCGGATGAGGCCGCTCTTGCGCAGGGATTCCAGTGCACTCGAGGCGCTCTCATACAGGCGGACCTTGTCGTCGCTCATGTAGACACAAAGGCTCAGCACGCAGCGGGAGCTGATGAAGCGGGCGATGCCGATCTGGAAGATCACGCTTTTTTCTATCTTCTGCTCCGCCATCCAGTCGTCGAAATGGGGCAGCGACGCCACCAGCAGCGCCCAGATACGGGGATAATCGTTCTCACGCCGCCACTCGTTGAATTGCTCGGGGGAAAGCTGCCAAAGCTCTGTTGCATTCATAGATGACCTCAGTAATGGAGATGTTCTCGTCGGTGATTCTCTGTCAAGTGCAACCAATAGAAGCGAGCTTACAACAGCAACGAATGGCCCCTAAGAATCAGGAGAAAAAAAGTTAACCATTTGAAAAAAATGCATAAATGCTTTCTCACACACCAAAAAATGAACGCTCAGAGATAAAAAAAACTCCCGACCGGGAGCTTTTTTTATGGGCAGTACGCGATGGCGTTACGCCTCCAGGCTGATGCCGATGTTGGAGACGCCGTCCTGGGCCGCGAAGGCGCGGATGGCAAGGATGCGGTCGCTGTCCCGTTCATGGGCCACCCGTTTGAGCAGTTCGACCTGGAACTCCAGCTCCGCTTCCATGTACTCGTGCTCATAGAGCTCCTCATCGCTGAGATCCCGCTCTTCCAGCATCTCGATGAAGCCAGCGACCGTGCCGACAGACGCATGGCTGGCGTCGTTGGCCTCTTCCCCCACCCGGCAGATCACCGAGTTGTAGGCACAACCCAGCGCCACGCAGGCGTCCAGTGCCGGATAGGCGCCGTAGGATTCAAACTTGCGGGGATCGGGAATGTAAACTTCAAACGCTTCCAGAATGGCACCAAGATTGACGCGGGATCCCTTTACCGTCAGGTAGTTCCACATCTGATCCAGCGCGTGACGGAATGCCCTCGCATCCCCGAAACCGGAGGCCTGGGTAAAGAGCACATAGTTGGGGTACATGCGCTCTGCCAGCGCCAGGGTATAGACGGTTTGCTGCCAGGGCTGCAGCTCGGCCAGTCGCTTATAAAACTTGTCACCAAACACTGGAGTCGGATCCTTTGCAAAATGTGGGGCAGATTGTAGCCCACGAGGGCCCCGTCTAAAAATGAAAAAGCGCCCTGCTCGACTATCTTGCCCGATCAACTGGGGTAAGATGGAGACAGCATCCCTCTCGCCTTGCCATAAACACGATAAGGAACAAGAGTATGAGCCAACGTACCCTGCTGCTGTTGAGTCAGGACAACAGCCACTATGAACGCCTGCTCAAGGCGGCCCATCTTCCCCATCTGCACATTCTTCGGGCCGACAATCAGGCCGAGGCAGAACAGCTTATCGGCGACGCTCATATCCTGATGGCCGAGCCAGCCCGGGCCAAGCCGCTGCTGACCAAGGCCGGCAAGCTAAGCTGGCTCCAGTCGACTTATGCCGGAGTCGACGTGCTGCTGGACGCCAGTTGCCGCCGCGACTACCTGCTCACCAATGTCCGCGGCATCTTCGGCCCCTTGATGAGCGAGTATGTGTTCGGCCATCTGCTCAGCCTGACCCGCCAGTTGCCACTCTATCGCGAGCAGCAGCAACAGGGCGTCTGGCAGAGCCATCCCTATCAGGGCTTGAAGGGAAAGACGCTGCTGCTGCTCGGCACCGGCAGCATAGGGCAGCATATCGCCCACACCGGCAAGCATTTTGGCATGAGGGTGCTCGGCATCAGTCACAGTGGCCGTGAGCGTGCCGGGTTCGATCAGGTGTACCAGTTGCCGGCACTCAACAAGATGCTGGCCCAGGCCGATGTCATCGTCAGCGTGCTGCCCGCCACCCGCGAGACACGCCATCTCTTCACCGCCGAACGCTTCAGCCACTGCAAACCGGGCGCCATCTTCTTCAACGTCGGCAGGGGCAATGCCGTCCATGAGGGGGAGCTGCTGGCGGCACTGCAAGCCGGCAAGCCCGCTATGGCGGTGCTCGATGTGTTCGAGCAGGAACCTCTGCCCGCTGACAGCCCGCTCTGGCACCAGCCCAATCTCATCGTGACGCCCCACAACAGCGCCTACAGCTTCCCGGAAGATGTGGCCCAGATCTTCATCCGCAACTACATCCGCTTCATTGATGGTCAGCAGCTGGACGGCCGGATCGACTTTGACAAGGGTTATTGAAGCCGTTCTGCAATGAAAAGGCCCCGCCAGTTGGCGGGGCCTTTTTCGTCAGGAGGGCGCCGTTCAGCCCGCCTCCATCTCTTTGCGGTAGCTCTTCACCTTGGCGAGGAACTGACGCTTGTCCTTGCCGGAGAGCGGCTCCGCCATCGGCAGCTTGATCTTCATGGGATCCACCGGCCGGTTGTTGATGCGTACTTCGTAGTGCAGGTGAGCACCGGTGGAACGGCCCGTGTTGCCGGAGAGGGCTATCTTGTCGCCCATTTTCACCTTCTGCCCGGGTTTCACCAGCAGCTTGCTCAGGTGCAGGTAACGGGTCATCAGGGTACGACCGTGCTTGATCACGACATAGGTGCCTGCCAGCGGGTGGCTGGTTGCCTTGAGGACCACACCGTCACCGGTCGCCATGATGGGCGTGCCTACTGGCAGGGCAAAGTCGGTCCCCTCATGGGGCCGGACCTGCCCGGTAATGGGATGACGGCGATTCGGGTTGAAACTGGAGCTGACCCGGTAACGGCTGTGAGTCGGATAACGGCGGAAGCCGCGCTCCAGGCTGTTTGCCTGACCGTCATAATAGTTGCCATCTTCCGACAACCAGGCTGACACGGCCTTGCCTTGACTGAACACCTCGACCCCCAGCAACTGGGTATTACCCGTACTCTTGCCCTCGACCGTCTCCTGGCGGACCAGCACCTTGAACTTGTCACCCTTTTTCAAATCCTTGGCGAAGTTGAGGCGCCACTGGAACAGGTTGGCAATTTTCTGGATGTGGTTGGCCGGGATCCCGGCATTGCGGGCGCTGACGTAGAAGCTGCCGTTGATGACACCGTCATAGCTCTTCTGTTGCCACTCCACCTCTTCATTGAGCATGTTGGCGCTATAGGTGTCGTCGGTACGCTCCAGCACCAGGGTCTGCTTGATGTTCAGGCGGATCTTCAGCTGCTGCAGAATGTTGTCCTGATCGATCAGCAACTCGATGGTCTGACCGGGTTTGAGACGCGCCAGGTTGTTCTTGGCATCCGCATCCAGCACCTTGTAGAGGGTGGTGGTGGACAGCCCCAGGTTGTTGAAGATGGTGGTCAGGTTCTCGCCGTTGCGTACCCGGTAATCCTGCCATTGAGGCGTGGCATCCGCCGGGATGTCGTCTTCGGGAGCAGCTGACTCGACCAGCTCGTGATCCGGAATGTCGTTGAAGTCGGTGTTGTCTTCGTTGGTTGCGGTGCCCGTGGTGGCGATCGGCAACTCCAGACGCAGTGGCCGCTCCAGGATGTCACCGGGAGCTGGCAATACGGCTACCGCTGACAGCGTCATGGCCGTGAGCAATAGCATGGCATAGAAATGCTTGCGGGGAACCGGGGGTTCCCAATTGGCAGCCTGGGCTACCAAGGGACGGAGACGTTTCATCCGCTATCCTGTTATTAGATCTAAGGGTGGTGGTTGTGGGTCTGTTTTTATGAGTTTTTATTATGAAAACCGAATATCTGGCTTTTAGACCTAAATACTTACAAAAAGTTCATAGCTCCATGCACGAAACTCACATTTTATGCATAACCTTCCAGCATGGGCAGAAATGATCGTCATTTTCAGCCATTTTTTTCTATTTTTAAGAACCAAGTCCGGTTGTGGTGCTCTCCGGCCCAGAAAATGTTGCAAAAACATCTCCATGGAGTGGGTATGTCATTGGCAAAATTGTTAAATGTAATCATTCTGATCCTCTTCACCATCGGCGCCGCGCTGCTGCTCGTGCTGGAGATCACCACGGTACGACAGTCTATTCTCGACCAGATGTCGGCCAACCTTGAAACCGCCATCACCGCGCTGGGGCTGGTGCTGCAGGGTACCTTGCTCAACGATGACAAGGTCCTTGCCGAGACCATAGTGAACGCCATGTTCGATGGAGGTTTCGTCAACTCCGTCGTCCTGCTGGATCCGGATGGCCAGGTGCTGTTCCAGAAGGTGTTCCACACCGCACAGCAAAATATTCCAGGCTGGCTCCCCTCTGTTATCGACATGCCGCCGGTCAAAATTGAGCAGGAGTTGACCGACGGCTGGCGTATTCTCGGTACCCTCACGCTCGAGGGGCACAAGGGTTACGCCTACCAGCATCTGTGGAACGCCATCAGTCGTACAGGGCTCGCGTTGCTCGTCGGCCTGCTGGTGTTCAGCCTGGTGATCACCTGGGTGTGCCGCCGCCTGATGCACCCCCTCGAACAAGTCAGTCTGCAGCTAACCCGGATCCGCAAACGCCAGTTCAGCGGCAACCTGCCAACTCCGTGGCTTCGCGAATTGCAGGAAGTCGTCGTCTCCATCAACCAGCTGGTCTCCGAACGCAAACGGGACCTGCTGCAACAACGGCTCAAGATCACCCAGCTTGGCAAGCACGACGCTCTCCCGACCCACCAGAAGCTCGTTGGTCTGGTCGACACCGATGGCAACACCTATCAGCAGCATTTCTTCTCCACTCAGGGGAGTATCAGGCTCTACAGCCGCCTGCTACCCAAGCACCCCCCCACCACGGACAGCTCGCCGGATGAAATTCGGGCGCTGCTCAACGACTGGCTGACCCAGAAGGCGGAAGGGCTCCAGCTGCCTCTCAGCCTGCTCGGCCACCCAGACTGGGCGCAGTTTGCCCCCGTGCTGGCCAGCGCTCGTGGCAAGACGCTGGACTGGCGCTGGGATCTGGCTATCTTCCCTCCCCTGGCCGAGGAGCGACTGACTGCACTCCAGTCCCAGGGGATTGAGCTGGCGTTCAGCAATATCCCGATGAACAACGACAATCTGGCCAGGCTCGACCCTATCAGACCTGTCTTCATCAGTTGCCAGCTCACCCAGTCCCCCCTTTATTGGAACCTGCTTTCCCAATGCCTCCATGCTTCCGGCTACACCTTGCTGGCGGAAGCCGGCGACGTGAGCGATGTGGACATGCTGCGCAGTTGGGGCATCGATGGTTATGCCACTCAGGAGAATGCATCATGAGGATCCCGCTGCTGCTGCTTGCCCTGCTGTGGCAACCGACCCTCTACGCGACCACCATGACCATAGGCACCGGGGGGGAGCAAGGCATCTATTACCAGGTCATCAAGGAGTTCTGCAGACTGGCCAAAAAAAGTGACCCCACGATGCCCTGCAAACTGCAGGCCAGCTCCGGGTCCATCGAAAATCTCCGCCAGCTGAAAGCGGGAGAGGTCCCCTATGCCCTCGTCCAGTCAGACTGGCTCTATCAGGCCAGCCAGGGCACGGGGCCTTTTGTTGCCCAACCACAACGCGAGCTGAGGGCGCTCTTTGCCACCCACGCCGAACCTTTCACCATAGTGGTGCGAGCCGATGGGGATATCACCACCCTGGAGCAGCTCAAGCTGGCCCCCATCGACATGGGCCTGAAGAGTTCAGGCACTCGTCAAACGGCATTGGCCCTGTTCAATGTTTTGGGTGCAAAGGAGCAGGATCTTGATTTGAAGAGCGTCGCCAATCTCTCCGAAGCACTGTGCAGTAAACAGATCGATGCCTATGGCCTCGTCATGGGTCATCCCAACCGTATCGTGCTCGACACCGCCAAGCGCTGCGACGTGCGCTTCCTGGCGATAGAGGGGCCCGTCAGGGACCAGCTGCTCAAGGGGGTCAGGTATTATCAGCGCAGCCAGGTGCCGGCACGCATCTACCCGGGCAACCTCAAGGCAACCCCGACCTTCGCCATCGCGGCCACCCTGGTGACCCATGCCGCCACCCCGGATGACGAGGTCTATCGGCTGACCCGGGCCATGCTGAGCCAGCAAACTAGTTTCAACGCACAGACCTATGGCTATGCGAACCTGTTTCACAAGGCGCGCAACAAGATAGGCCCGGTGCTGAGTGTCGAACAGCATCCGGGCGCGGCAAAATATTTCGAGGAGTTGAAGGCGGCGGGCAAGTTATAGCTGGCGACGGGGGGAGCGCAGATGCTCGCTGGAGAAGCGGCTCTGCATCGAGGTCCACTGGGCCAGGCGATCGGCGCTCCCCGCCAGGGTTCCTTCGCGGCGGGATTTCATGATCCAGATGCTTTTGGCATCGAAACTGTAAACCGGCTGCAGATCATTGCGCTTGCTCCCCGGCAGGATGCGGCCATTGATGTTGTCCAGCACCAGGGGATCTGACTTGATGGTCGGGAAGTACAACGTCACCATGTGGAACTGGTTGTAACGAATTGCCTTCACATAGGCCAGCCGCAGCTTCTTCTCGTCGACCCCCAGCTCCATCAGGGTATAGTACTTGGCGATGCTGTAGTCCTCGCAATCCCCTCCTCTCGCCCCGATGAACTCCAGCGGATTGGCCCAATAATCATCATCCCCCCACAGTCTGGGATCCTCGCTGTAGGTCAGGTTGTTGAAGTAGTTGTTCACCAGCTCCAGCTTCTGCTGGTCCGTCGTTCCGGCCCTTGGCGTCAGCAGACGAGAGAAGGCCTCGGACCGCTGGATCGCTCTGGCGCCATAGACCGCCTGCATTTTTGCCCTGAGTTCCGGGCTGGCGATGTGTTCGGAAAGACCGGATGCCTGTATGCCGGATCCCAGCAGGGTCAGCGTGCAGGCAGAGACGAGCAACCATTTCATGACTGACACTCCATATCAGATGCTGGAGGTCAGTATAGTTGGCCGCGCCGCCTCTATCGTCAATGTCGGGCAAGGCCTAGCGGCACTGGGCGAAGGCATCCGCCAACTGCTGCATGAATTGCGGATAACCGTCCGGACCGAGCGGCACCTGCTCGCCGACTTCGTCCAGCAGCAGCACCTTGGCCCCGGTATTGCGGGCAACCGACTCGATCACCGCCGGGGAGAACTGCGGCTCGGCGTAGATGCAGCTCGCCTTTTTCTCTTCCAGCGCCTTGCGGATGTCAATCAGCGTCTTGGCTCCCGGGCGACGCTCCGGGCTCACGGTGAAGTGTCCCTTGGAGCTCATGCCGTAGTGACGCTCCCAGTATCCATAGGCTTCGTGGAACACGAAGTAGCCCTTCTGATCCACCGCCTCCATCTGCACGGCGATCACCTTGTCCAGGGCGTTCACCTTGCCCTCGAAGGCCGCGAGATTGGCGGCATAGCGCGCCTGGTTGGCAGGGTCCAGCTTGCCCAGTTCGGTCGCAATCGCCTCGGCAATCACCTTGGCCTGGGTTGGACCCAGCCAGATGTGGGGATCCACCCCTTCGTGGTGGTGCCCTTCATGGCCCTCGTCGTGCGAGCCGTGGTCGTGGGCGGCATGGTCATGATCCTTGTCATCATGGTGATGCTCGTCATGCTCCCCCTGGGTCGCATAGTTGTACAGCGGCATGCCGGGAACCTGGGTCAGGGTCAATACATGAGGATGCCGGGCAAGGGGTTTGGCCATGAAGCCTTCCAGTTCCGGACCGACCCACACCACCAGATCGGCCTCGTTGATGCTGCGAATATCGGAAGGGCGCAGGGAAAAATCGTGGGGAGACGCGCCGGTGGGCAGCAGCACCCCGGGCTCGCTCACGCCATCGGTGATCGCCGCCGCGATGAAGCCCAGTGGTTTGATGGTGGTCAGCACCTCGAGGGCACGGACAGGCAGACTCACCGCCATCAGGGCAGTGATCAGAGCAAGAATTCGCATAGAGGTCTCGTCAGGGAGTATGTGTGTGATAATATAACAAACCAACGTCGCTGTTATATTATAACTCTCACAGGCTGTAAACCCCGGAGCTGTCATGACCCAACTGGTGGAGCTGAAAGAGGTCTGTCTCTCATTTGACGGACGACTCGTGCTCGACAAGGTCTCCTTTACCCTGAACAAAGGCAAAATCACCACCCTGGTCGGCCCCAACGGGGCGGGCAAGAGCACTCTGAGCAAGCTGGTGCTGGGCTTGCTCCGCCCAGATTCGGGGGACATCGTCCGCCGCCGCGACCTGCGGGTCGGCTATGTGCCCCAGCGCCTCTATCTGGACCCCACCCTGCCGCTGACGGTGCGCCGTTTCCTGCAGCTTGGCAAGAACAGCCGCCTCTCCATCGAGGAGGCGCTCAATCGGGTCGGCGCCCAGGATCTGCTGGACAACCGGATGCAGAAGCTCTCCGGTGGCGAGATGCAGCGGGTACTGCTGGCCCGCGCCCTGCTGGTCAAGCCCGAGCTGCTGGTGCTGGATGAACCGGTGCAAGGGGTAGATATCACGGGCCAGATCGAGCTCTATGCCCTCATCAGCCAGCTGGCCGCCGAGTTCCACTGCGCCGTGCTGATGGTCTCCCACGATCTGCACCTGGTGATGGCCAGCACTCACGAGGTGATCTGCCTCAATCGCCACGTCTGCTGCCACGGCGAGCCACAGAGCGTGGCCCGCCACCCGGAATTTGCCCGCCTGTTCGGGCGACCGGAGCGGGAGGTGCTGGCGGTCTATACCCACCATCACCACTGCGATGGCGAACACCATCATCATGAACCGCAGGCTCCCGTCATCCGCCTGCCCTCTCGCAACAACTAGGATCTTCACGTGGACAGCTTTCTGTTATACGCCCTCGCGGCCGGACTCGGCATCGCCCTGCTGGCCGGGCCGCTTGGCAGCTTCGTGGTGTGGCGCAAGATGGCCTATTTTGGCGACACCCTCTCCCATGCCTGCCTCTTCGGCATCGCCCTCGGCATCCTGCTGCAGGTGGACCTCACCCTGGCGGTCGTGGTCTGCTGCCTCGCCATGGCGATGCTGCTGGTCATCATGAGCCGCAACCAGCAGGTGGCCACCGACACCCTGCTCGGCATTCTGGCCCACAGCGCCCTGTCGCTGGGTCTGGTCACCCTGAGCTTCATGGACAACGTGCGGGTGGATCTGATGGCCTACCTGTTTGGCGACCTGCTCTCGGTGCAGCCCATGGACCTGCTCTGGATCTACGGCGGCGGCGCCCTGGTGCTGCTCACCCTGTGGCGGCTCTGGGACCCCCTGCTCTCCATGACCATCTCGGAAGAGCTGGCCCGGGTGGAAGGGGTGCGGGTGGATGTGCTGCGCTGCGTGCTGATGCTGCTGATAGGCCTGGTCATCGCCGTGGCCATGAAGTTCGTCGGGGCGCTCATCATCACCTCCTTGCTGATCATTCCCGCCGCCACCGCCCGCCGCTTCAGCCAGACCCCGGAGCAGATGGCCGGCTTTGCCGCCCTGACAGGCTGTCTCGCCGTGCTGGGGGGCCTTGCCCTCTCCTGGTATCAGGACACCCCGGCCGGTCCCTCGGTCGTAGTCTGCGCCACCACCCTCTTTGTACTGAGCCAGTTCAAGCGCACCTGACCCGCTCCTGATGGCCCTGGTCTCGCCAGTGCCATCAGGCCTCCCGAATCAGACTCCTGCGTCGTGGGCTGCGCCGTCCATTCTGCATAGGGCCCCCAGCCCGTTCAGACGCGCCTGAGAGGCTCGTTTTCCCCGGGTCTCAGGCTCGCCTGCGACTCCTGCCACAGCCACTGACGCAACCGGCTGATGGCGGGTTCATGGGCGCGCGAGCGCTTGAAGACGAAATAGAAGTTGTCGCCGGTCTCGAGGGCGTGCAGGGGCAGCCGCACCAGACGCGGATCCTCCGGCTGCAACATGTAGTCGTTGATGAGCGCCATTCCCTGGTCCCAGTTCGCCGCCTCCAGCGCGAGCAGGATATGGCTGAAATGGTGCACTCTCGCCTCGGGGGGAATGGTCAGTCCCCCCATTTCGGCCCAGCGCCGCCAATCTTCCCCCTTCTCGCGGTAGATAGCCTGGATGGAGAGCAGCGGCAACTGCCACAGGGTGGCGGGCCACTCCCCTTCCACCTGCTGCCACATCCGGCGACTGCACACCGGCATCAGCCGCTCCCGATAGAGCAAATCGTGCATGTAACCCGGCCCTTCGGGGGAGACGGTGATGAAACCGTCCGCCACCCTGTCGGAGAGCTCGGGATCTTCCGCCACCATCTCCAGGCTGAGATCCAGCTCGGGATAGAGCTGGCGCAGCCCGGCCAGGCGCGGGATCAGCCACTTCACCGCAAAGGAGCTGTAGACCGCGAGCCGCACCCGCATCTCGCCGCCGCCGCGCAACTGCTCGCTGCTCTGGGCAATCTGGACCAGCCCGGCGGCGATCCCCTCGAAATAGATCTCCCCCTGGGGCGTCAGGGAGAGCAGCCGCCCCTGGCGCAGCAGCAGCCGCTCCCCCAGAAAATCCTCCAGCAGACGGATCTGGTGACTGACCGCACTCTGGCTGACATTGAGCTCCAGGGCGGCGCGGGAAAAACTCAGCAGGCGGGCAACCACCTCGAAATATTGAACGGCGCGCAGGGGGGGCAGCTTCATTATCCAAATTTCTCATGCGTGATGATTTTTTATCATTTTACTGGATAACAGGCCGCGGGCTACCCTCCCCTCATCTGAATCTGGAGGTGGTATGAATGCAGTCGGAATAGGCATCCTCTATCTGGTGCTCGGCAACATGGTGGCGGTCTTCTCCGATGCCCTGGTCAAGGTGCTGGAGCCGGACCAGCCCATTTTCCAGTTTGTCTTTTTCCGCCAGCTCTCCGCGGCCCTGTTGCTCGCCCCCTGGCTGCTCTGGTCCTGGCGGCGCAACCCGCCGGTAGCCCTCAAGTGGCACCTGCTGCGGGCCCACATCTGGGCCGTCGGCGTCTGCCTGATGGTGGTCGCCCTCACCCGACTGCCGCTCGCCACCGCCAACGCCCTCTTCTATGCCGCCCCGCTGCTGATGGTGCCGCTCGCGGTCTGGCTGGCGGGGGAGGCACTCTCGCGCCAGAAGGTGCTGACGGCGCTGCTCGGCTTCGTCGGGGTGCTCATCGTGCTGCGCCCGACCGAGGTAAACTGGGCCGCCCTGGCGGCGCTCGGGGTGGCGCTCTCCCTGGCGGTCAACAACCTGCTGATCAAGCGCATCCCGCTCCAGCAGCCCATCGCCCAGACCCTGTTTTTCACCAATGTGCTGAGCATGCCCTTCATCCTGGCGCTGGCCTGGTGGGAAGGGGGCGAGTGGCAATGGCAGATGTGGTGGCCCGCCTTCGGCTCCTCGGCGCTCATCATGGTCTACGCGGGGCTGTGCGTGATGGCCTATCGCAAGGCGGAGGCGAGCAAGATCGCCTCGGCGGAGTACACCGGGCTGCTGATGGCGGTCGCCATCGGGGTCTGGCTGTTTGACGAACAGCCAGGGCTGCCGCTGCTGCTGGGGTGCCTGTGCATCATACTGCCGCTGGTCGCCATGGCCCGCAGCAAGCCCAAGCCCCAGGCCGAGCCGGCGCTCTAGCCTGCCGGGTCAAGCAGGGGGGCGACCCTCTGCTGCAGATGGGGGATCACCCCCTGCTCGAACCAGGGGTTCTTCCTGAGCCAGAGGGTGTTGCGCGGGGACGGGTGCGGCAGCGGCAACCAGGCCGGGCCATAGTCCGCCCAGTGTCGCACCGTCTCGGTGAGCGATCCTTTCGCCGCCGCCCTCAGGTAGTAAGCCTGCGCATACTGGCCGATGAGCAGGGTCAGCTCGATGTTGGGCAGCAGCATCAGTACCTTGTCGTGCCAGGTGGGGGCACATTCCGGGCGCGGGGGCAGATCCCCCGACTTGCCCCTGCCGGGGTAACAGAGCCCCATGGGCATGATGGCGATGCGGGATTCATCGTAAAAGGTGGCCTTGTCCACCCCGAGCCACAAGCGCAGCCGATCGCCGGAGGGATCGTCCCAAGGGATGCCGCTGGCGTGTACCCGGGTGCCGGGGGCCTGGCCGATGATGAGCAGACGGGCGCGCTCGTTGCCGCGGATCACCGGCCTTGGGCCGAGCGGCAGGTGGGCCTCGCACAGGCGGCAGGCCCGGATCTGTTCAAACAGGGGATCGAGTCGGTTCATGGGCCCGATAGTACCAGAGTTTTCTCCCCGCTCCCGCTTGTGAAAGGGGCGGCGGATACTTATCATGCAGCCGCCATTGTTTAGTTTAATAAACGGAGAGAGATGAAGAACTGGATGGGCACCGGCAGCGCGGCCCTCTCATTCGTGCTGTGGGGCATGCTGCCCCTCTATTACCAGTTCATGCCCGAGATCAACATGTGGGAACTGCTCTCCCACCGGGTGCTCTGGTCCGTGCTGCTGCTGGGAGGCCTGCTTCTGCTCCTCGGCCAGCGGGTGCCCTGGGGGGCCCTGCGCGGCGATCCCCGGCAGCTCGGCCTCGTGCTGCTGGCAGGCCCCGTGATGTCCATCAGCTGGTGCATGTTCACCTGGTGCCTGACCACGGGCCAGGTGCTGGCCACCAGCCTCGCCTTCTTCATGACCCCGCTCTTCAACATCGCCTTTGCGGTGCTCTTCCTCAAAGAGAAGCTCACCCCGCAAAAACACCTGGCGGTGGCGCTCGCCCTGGCGGGGCTCGCCTACATGCTCTTCTCCTACGGCCAGCTGCCCTGGTTCTCCCTCGTGATGGGGGCCAACTTCGCCCTCTACGGCCTCATCAAGAAGAAGGTGAGACTGGACGCCGGTACCAGCCTCTATCTGGAGTCCCTGGTGCAGTTGCCCGTCGCCCTTCTCATCATCGGCTGGCTGACCTTGCAGGGCACCAGCCAGTTTATGGCCGGTGACTGGACCGAGCGCCTGCTGCTGATGGGCAGTGCCCCCGCCACCCTGCTGCCGGTGGGGCTGTTCTGCTATGCGGTGGCGCGCACGCCCATGAGCACGGTGGGGCTGCTGCAATACATAGAGCCGAGCCTCGCCTTCCTGCTCGCCCTCTTCTGGTTTGGCGAGATCCCGGATCCGGTGAAATCCGTGGGCTTTGCCTTCGTCTGGGCCGGCCTGCTGGTGAGCCTGCTGCCCCTGCACCGGCTTGGGCGCCAGCGGGCCAGGTGGCGCACCTCGTGACCCTCGCCACCCCCACTCCCTCCCGCTGGTTTGTCTATCTGGTGCGCACTGGCGCCGGGGCACTCTATGCGGGGATCAGCACGGATCCCGAGCGGCGACTGCGTCAGCACCAGAGCGGCAAGGGTGCCAGAGCCCTGCGCGGCAAGGGGCCCCTCTCCCTGGTATGGCAGCAGGAGGTCCCCGGCAAACGCGAGGCGCTGCGCCTCGAGTACCGCCTCAAGCAGCAGAGCAAGGCGTTCAAGGAGCGCCTGGTACACGAGCCGGCGCTGTGGCACGGCTGGAGCCTTTCCTGGCTTGCCACCCCGCACACCGACCCTGTGTCGCCCCCATAAAAAGGGCCACTGCAAGCAGTGGCCAAGGAAGGATGCGAAATCAGGGAGGCTTAACGGTAGGTGTTCGACTGCTTGCGCCTGTTGCTGAGTAGCCAGCACACCACCAGCACCACCAGCAACCAGGGCGCCAGCTTGATGATGAGGGCAAACATGCCGGCCAGGGCGCCAAACAGCACGAAGACCCCGCTCACCAGCAGCATGGCCAGCACGGTGAATCCGGTCAGCGCCATGCCGATCAGCACCAGGATCAAGACGATAAATTCCAGCATGTTGTGCTCCTCACGGGCTGGCACTTGCCGACGGGGCGATCCGGAGATCACCCCAGCCACCGTTGAAGTTCACGGCGGGGAGGCATGACGAGCACCCCCACCAGATAGAGCGCCAGGGCCAGCGGTGGCATCAGGATCAGGGCGAGCAGGGCCACCACCCGCACCGTCACTCTGGACACCCCCAGCCCTCTGGCAAGACCGGCGCAGACCCCGGTCAGCTTGCGATGGGCGAGATCCTTGGGCCAGGGTGTCATGGTTATGCCTCCACCTTCTGACCCTTGAGCCGGGCCAGCTCCCGCTCAATCTCGTCGTTCAGCTCCAGCTCGCGGAACTGGGCCTCGAGGGACGGATTCTGCCCCAGGGTCGCCGCCTCCAGCTGGGCCTCCAGCTGATCGACCCGGTTCTGGAAGCCGTCGAAGCGGGCCACCAGCTCGTGCATGCGCTGGTTGTCCACCTGGGCACGGGCGCGGATGCGGCTGTGGGCGGTCTGCTCGCGCAGGGTCAGCATCTTCTGCTTCTCCCGCGCCTCGGTCAGCTTGGCCGCCAGTCGCTCGCTGTCGGCGGTGAGCTGGGCCAGCACTTCGGCCACCCGCGCCTTGTCCTCTTCCAGCCGCTCGCACTGCTTCATCTCCGCCAGCTTCTCGGTGAGGGCGGCACGGGCCAGATCTTCGCGGCCCTTCTGGATGGCGAGTTCGGCCTTGGCTGCCCACTCCTGGATCTGGTTGCGCAGCGCCTGCTGATGGCGCTCCAGCTGTTTCTGTTCGGCGATGACGCGGGCGGCCTGGGTTCTCATCTCGACCTGGACCTGCTCCATCTCCTCGATCATCAGCCGCAGCATCTTCTCCGGCTCTTCGCTCTTGTCGAGCAGGCTGTGCAGGTTGGCATTGATCACGTCGGTCAGGCGGCTGAATACGCTCATGGTCTGGCTCCTTGTTGATGGGGTGTCACTCTCTTCCCATGACATTACAAGAGCCGTGCCAGAATATTTTTTCCTTTATTTACAATTAGATGAAAGTTAACGATGGATGTCCATTGGATACAACGTGGTGAAAAAAACCAACAAGATGGTGATTTTCACCAATAAAAAAGGGAGCCAGCGGCTCCCTCTCTTCTCTGCAACCGGGCTCAGGCCGCCGGCCGATGGCCGAGCTTGCCATCCAGCTCCGCCAGCTTGGCTTCCATCTTCTCCCGGCAGGTGTCGGAGAGCTCGCGGATGCCGGCGGCGCCGTGCTCCTTGCTGCACACCGGGGCCATCACCTCCAGCAGCACCTCGCCGTTGTCCCAGCGGTTGAGATCGACCTGACCGAAGTAGCTGGAGCAGACGATGGGCACCACGGGCACCTCGGCCTGGACGGCAGTGTGGAAGGCCCCCGCCTTGAACGGCAGCAGACCGCGCCCCTGGGAGCGGGTCCCCTCCGGGAACATCCAGATGGAGGTGCCGCGATGCTTGATGCGATCCACCACCTGGCCGATGGTGCCGATGGCGCGGGAGCGGTTGGAGCGGTCGATCAGCACGTTGCCGGAGAGCCAGAAGATGAGGCCGAAGAAGGGGAGCCACAGCAGGCTCTTCTTGCCCACCGCCACCACGCCGGGCTGCACGGCGCCGGTCACGGTGAAGATGTCGTAGTTGCTCTGGTGATTGCAGACGTAGACCGCAGGTCCCACCGATTTGACCTCGTCGGCCACCGTCACCCGGACCTTGAGGCCGATCAGCGGGCAGACCGCATGATACATGCGGGCGAAGACATAGACGTTGTTCGGGTGGCGCGGGCGCACCAGACAAAGCAACAGGCCGAACAGGAACCAGAAGACGAGCAGCAGTGCCAGCAGCAGCACACGGGCAAGTTTGAGCATCGAACACCTCGGAATTTGACTCGGCGCAGTATACTGGTCCCCCTTTTAGCGAACAAGCGTTCGCCAGACAGAACCGACCAGCCCCGGACGTCACCGGTCACCCCGGCTTGCCCCACCCGCCATTGCCCGCTAGGATGTGGCCATCTTGATGAACGGGGCGAGCATGATTTTGCAACAACGCGCGGCGACACGACTCCTGCTGCTGGTCTGCCTGCTGGTGCTCAATTGCGCGGCCCAGCCGCTGGCCCGCCTCGCCCTGCTCGATCACGCCGTGAGTTGCCAGACCCTGCCCCAGTTCGCCTCAGCCGACGACCAGGCTGACAAGGGCACGCCCGCCAGTGTGCAGCCCAACAGCTGCCAGCTCAACGGCAAGTGGCTGAGCGCCGCCAGTCTGCTGTGCGTGGAGCAACTCTTCTTCGCCATCGCCTTCGTGATTGCCCTGCTGGTGCCCCTGTCACGGCGCGCGCCGGCACTGCCTCCCCCCATCAATGTCTCGCCGCCGGAGCGGCGACTGCACCTCACCCTCTGCGTCTGGCGGGAATGAGTTCAGCCGCGCTTTTTCAGCCTGCTGTCACTCATTTTTTGCGAGACCCAACACATGTCGAATCTCTTCAAGGCGGCCCTGCTACTGGGCAGCCTGCTGTGGCAATCCAGCGGATTGGCCAGCGATACGGGGTGGCTCACCCGCCCCCAGAACAGTCACGCCAAGGTCAGGCTGCAAGCCGACCGCAGCGTCCCGGATCAGACCCGCATCCTGCTCGATGTCCAGCTGGCGTCAGGCTGGAAGACCTACTGGCACAGCCCGGGTGAAGGGGGCATTGCGCCCCAGATCCTGTGGGATGAGCCGGTCGGCGACTTCCAGTGGCACTGGCCCACGCCGCGCCCCTTCGAGGTGGCCGGGCTCAACACCCAGGGCTATCAGGAGCAGGTACGCTTCCCCCTGAGCCTGGGCTACCCGGCCGGGCAGCCGCTCAAGGGCACCTTGCGCCTCTCCACCTGCAGCAATGTCTGCATCCTGACCGACTACCCCTTCACCCTGGCGGTGGATGGGCAGGCGCCGGCCGGTTTTGACTTCGCCTGGGCCCGGGCCATGAGCACCCTGCCACAGACGCTGCCCGCCGACACCCGGGTCGAGCTCGGCTACCAGCACAACCTGCTGCAACTGCAGGCCGAGCGGGCAGAAGGCTGGCAGGAACCTGCGCTCTTCATCGATGCGCTGGAGGGGGCCGAGTTCGGCAAGCCCGCGCTCGAGGTAAGCGGCACCACCCTGATTGCCCGGGTGCCGGTCAGCGACGGCTGGCAGGGGGATGCCCCAGACTTGCGCGGCCAATCCCTCGGCCTGCTGCTCACCAGCGGCGAGCAGGCCTGGCAGACCCGCGCCACCATCGCCGATCCCCTCGCCCTGCCGGCCCCAGGGCAGCCACTCCTCTGGCTGCTGGGGGCGGCGCTGCTCGGCGGTCTCATCCTCAACCTGATGCCCTGCGTGCTGCCGGTGCTGGCCCTGAAACTCGGCTCCGTGTTGCAGCAGCAGGGGCGCGAACAAGGAGGCGTGCGCAAGCAGTTCCTCGCCGCCAGCGCCGGGATAATCACCTCCTTCTGGGTGCTGGCGGCCATGAGCAGCCTGCTGCGCGCCACTCAAGGAGCCGTCGGCTGGGGGATCCAGTTCCAGAGCGCCGGTTTCATCGGCTTCATGGTGGCGGTGACCCTGCTGTTTTGCGCCAACCTGCTGGGGCTGTTCGAGATAAGGTTGCCCAGCAATCTCAGCACTCGCCTCGCCACCCGTGGCGGCGAGGGGCTCGGCGGCCACTTCCTGCAAGGGAGTTTCGCCACCCTGCTGGCCACTCCCTGCTCGGCCCCCTTCCTCGGCACCGCGGTGGCCTTTGCACTGGCGGCGCCCCTCGGCCAGCTCTGGCTCATCTTCACGGCCCTCGGCCTTGGCATGAGCCTGCCCTGGCTGCTGGTGGCGGCCCTGCCGCGCCTTGCCCTCTGGCTGCCCAAACCGGGGCGCTGGATGGGGCAACTGCGCATTCTGCTCGGGCTGATGATGCTAGGCTCCAGCCTCTGGCTGGCGAGCCTGCTTGGCAACCATCTGGGCAGCACGGCCACCGGCTGGCTGATGGCCGCCATGGTGCTGGCACTGCTGATGGGCATCCTCTGGCGCTATGGCCTGCGCGGTTTCACCCTGGCCCTCTCCCTCTCGGCACTCATCGGCGCCGCCCTGCTGCTGGGGGGCGCCCTCACGGTGAAAGGGGGTGGCAGCGTCGATCGCATCGCCTGGCAGCCGCTCTCCGAACAGGCCATCGCCGACGCCCTGGCCCAGAACAAGCGGGTCTTCGTGGATGTCACCGCCGACTGGTGCGTCACCTGCAAGGCCAACAAATACAACGTGCTGCTGCGTGACGAGGTGCAGCGCGCCCTGACGGCCCCGGACGTGGTGGCCCTTCGCGGCGATTGGAGCCGGCCGAGCGATGCCATCTCCGCCTTCCTGCGCCAGCGTGGCGCCGCCGCCGTTCCCTTCAACCAGATCTACGGGCCCGGCCTGCCGGAAGGGGTGATCCTCTCTCCCCTGCTGGACAAGGCCGACTTGCTCGACAGCTTGCACAAGGCCGGCCTCGTTCAGGCCGATGCCACCCATTTCTAAGGAGAATGCCATGAGATTGCGAACCCTGACCCTCTGCACCGCCCTGGTAGCCGCCACCCTGGGCACCCCCACGCTGCACGCCGCCCCCTTCACCCCGGAGCAGGAGGCCCGCATCAAGGAGCTCATTCGCGAGACCCTGATCGCCAACCCCGGGATCCTCGACGAGGCAGCCGAATCCTGGGAGAAACAGAACGCCGCGACCCAGCAGGCCCAGATGGGTGACTTCATCAAGGGCAACCAGGATGTGCTGTTCAACAGCCCCACCAGCCCGCGCCTCGGTGCCAAGCATCCCAAGCTGACCCTGGTGCTGTTCACCGACTACAACTGCCCCTACTGCAAGCAGTTCGACCCGGCGGTCGCCAAGCTGCTCGCGGCCTATCCGGACGATCTGGGGCTGGTGATCAAGTTGCTGCCGTTCAAGGGGCAGACCTCCGCCAAGGCAGCCCAGTACAGCCTGACCCTGTGGCAACAGGATCCTGCCCGCTTCCTCCCCCTGCACGACAAGCTCATGAGCAAGCAGGGGATGCTGACCGAGACGGACATCAACAAGGCGCTGGCCGCCACCGACAACCTGACCCTCAAGCCCGCAGGCAAGGCCACCGAAGAGTTGCGCAACAGCCTGCGCATCGGCACCCTGCTCGGCGTGCAAGGCACCCCGGCGACCCTTATCGGCAACCAGCTGGTGCCGGGTGCCATTCCCTATGACGAGCTGGAGCAGCTGGTGAAAGCCGAGCTGGCCAAGCGGAGCTAAGCCATGGCCGAGGATGCAGGTATAAAGGCCCCCCGCTGGCGCCGCTGGGGCAAGGAGGCGCTCTGGCTGCTGCTGATGGCGCTCGTCATCACCACCCTGGTGGATCTGTGGCGCAGCCCCACCCTGCCGGCGGGGGCCATGGAGGCCCCCTTCACCCTGCAGGACGGCACCACCACCACTCTGGTCGAGCAGAGCCGCGGCAAGCCCCTGCTGGTCTACTACTGGGCCAGCTGGTGCGGGGTGTGCCGCTTCACCACTCCCACGGTGGAGCAGCTCTGGCAGGAGGGTGAAAATGTGCTGACGGTGGCCCTGCGCTCCGGCAGCGATGAGCCGTTGCGCGCCGGGATGGCGAAGAAGGGGCTGACCTTCCCCACCCACAACGACGAGTCCGGGGATCTGGCCGCCCGCTGGCAGGTGGGGGTGACACCAACCTTCCTCGTCATCAAGGATGGGGCTCTGGTGAGCAGCACCACCGGCTGGAGCAGCGCCTGGGGGCTCAGGTTGCGGCTGCTCTGGGCAAGCTGGTAGTCCCCTTCATGCCAGAGATGCAAAGAGCCCGGTATCGCTACCGGGCTCTTTTTCATCAGAGGGCTGACAACCCGCCCTATTGGGCGGCCTCCATCGCCCGCTTCTCCAGATTGGCCTTGATGTCGAGACGCTCAGACTCCCCGATCACCCCGTCACCGTTTTTGTCCAGGCGAGAGAAGAGCGCCTCCTGCCGCGCCATGAACTGGGCCCTGGTGGTCTCCCGCGACGGCTTGAGCTGGCTCATCCGCTCCGGGACCGGCTTGCCAGCCTGTTGCATCACGCCAGCCAGCTTTGCCAGGTTGGCCTCTTTCTCGGCAACCGACAGCACGCCGTCACCGTTCTTGTCCTGCAAGGCGAAGCGCTGGGCGGCGCGCTCCATGAACTGGGCCCTGGTGACATCCCCCATCAGCGGCGAGGCGGGCAATATGTCGCTGGCAGAGGCGGCACTGCCTGCCAGCGCGAGCACGAAAAACGCGGACTTGACCATGGCGATGACTCCTTGTGACGGCAGAATCCGGATGGTTCGGACAAGAGGGGGCCGGGCAACGCCAGGGCCTGCCGCCCCCCTCTGCCAGTGTAGCCCCGCCGCCATCTCGCACCGCCCGCTCTTTTCGTACAGAAAGACCGCACTTTCATGGCAGAGGCGCTGGCTTTCCGTTAAAATCTCCGGTTTTTGCCGAGCCTGGTTTGCCGACGTTCCGCCACCAGGTCGACACAGGATGAATTCCACCATGCCAGTGAGGCAGGATCCGTCATGAACAACTACTTCCGGGTGTTGGGCGTCAAGTCCAATGCCAGTGAAAACGACATCAAAAAAGCCTATCGACGGCTGTCGAACCAGTACCACCCCGACAAGCTGCACGGGGCGAGCGAAGAAGAGAAAGAGCAGGCAGCCCTCAAGCTGCACCAGGTAAAGCAGGCTTATGAAGTGCTGTCCGATCCGAAACAGCGGGCCGCCTTTATCAAGGATTTCAACAACGTCATCGTGACCGATCCCGCTGCTGCCATGCAGGAGATGTGGGACCAGTTCTACCCCTGAGCCACCAGGCAAGAAGAGCGACTATGCAAAAAAAATGGGACCAGGCACGGCTCAAGGCCCTGCAAAGCGATGCCAGCGAGAACATCGACTCCTACCGGGATCAGGACGACCCCAAGGGGCTCGAGCAGTTCACCGACCAGATGAAGGCCCTGCTGCTGGCCGACATGAGCATGCTGGAGTTCATGCCCGAATACCTGCCGCTCGCCCTCTATGGCCGGGTGCAGTTCCCGCCCAAGGCCAAGTCGCAGTGGAACAAGTGGCTCGCCAGCGGTGAGCAACCCTCCTGGGACGAGTTCAAGGTGAGCGTCGGCTTCAACAACGCCATCCTGCCTCTGGTCAAGGCGGTGCGGGCCCAGAGCGAAGATCAGCTGATGGAAGCCTGCGCCGTGCTGTTCCTCCTGGACAACCCGCTGCCCCGCGGCAGCCACCGCAGTGATGACGACGTTGATCTGCGCGACGAAGAAGAGGAAGACGGGGAAGATGCCGACGCCGACTACCACGGCGGCAGTGGCCGCTATGGTGATGACGACGGCGAGCAGGATATGTACGACGAAGTCCGTTTCTAATTGGGGCAAGGCATGAGCAACAGTCTGATAGAAATTACCGCCATCGAGATCAAAGAGCTGGCCGTCATCGAGCCGAAGCAGGCCAGCGAGAAGTTCGAGCTGATCGCCAAGACCATGTCTGACGACCAGTTGGCAGAAGTGATTGAAAACATTGATATCGTTACCCTGACCCAGATCAACGGCCAGCACGACATCTCCTTCCCTTCCATCATCTCCGAGCTGATGACCCCGGAGCGGATCCGCGACATCGTCTGCCAGCAGCCCCTCTACTGGGAAGAGGCGATCAAGAACAACGCCGACGAGCTGCAACAGCACACCTTCGACTTCCTCAACTACCTGATCCGCACCCAGGAGAGCGAAGCCAAGCAGCGGGAGATCCTCGAGTGCGTGGCCGAGGATCCGGCCGGTCTCTTCTACCTCGCCATCCCCTTTATCGAGTTCTATCGCGGCGATCGCTATGAAGAGGACGAGGGCTATCGCGACGTGCTGCACGCCGAAGAGGAAGATCTCGAAGAGTCCCTGCGCTACAGCGAGCGCCAGCAGGCCGAAGACAGCCACGACTACGCGCTGGACGACCCCCGCAGCCTCTTGATGCTCATTCGCGAGCTGGCCCCCGAGGTGGAAAAATCCATCAAGTCGCTGCTGCGCAACGAACACTCCACCTGGGACGGCATCATCAACAAGTTTGCCGCCGAGCTGGTGATGCAGGCCAAAGAGAAGAACAAGGTCGAGGAAGACGAGTACGGCGACGTCGACGACATGTTCAGCTTTCTGGATTAAGGAGCCCATTCATGCAGTTAGTCATTCGCGATGCCAACCTGGGCCCCTTTCTGACCCAGGTGCTGCGCTTTGGCCGCGACAACGAACTCTTGAGTCAGCAGCAGCTCGCCGCCATCAAGGGCAAGGCGGTGCTGATGAGCCTCAAATTCGCCGACAAGTACTACAACAAGTACAAGATGCACCTGCTGGAGCAGGCCGCCCACGACGTCATCGGCGTGGTGAGCCTCGGTCTGCAGGAGCTCTCCCAACGGGATCCGGCCAAGGCACTGGCCCTGTTGCAGGCGCCGGAAGGCCCCATCAAGCCGTTCCAGAAGGGCTGGTCCATGCTCATCACCGTCAGCCCCAAGCAGGCTGGCAACAGCCTATACGGTGACGTGGATGCGCGCCTGCTGGACAAGATCTCCAGCCCCCCCGATGTGGAGGAGTGGCAAGGGTGGCAGGAGTACGAGAAGGCGCTGACCGAGCACAACAAGAGCCGCCTGATGGCGCTCATCGACCAGCACTTCTTCGCCTGTGAGAGCGACCACCCCACCATGGAGGACAAGCTGGCCGAGGCGCTGCTCTACCGCATCCTCTGCGGCAAGGGCAGCGGTGCAGCACCCCTCAAGGTGAAGCAGGATCTCAAGCGCAAGCTGGCGCGGGAGATTGAGCTCGACGAGGGCTGGTACGACACCGACTACCTCGCCGCCCAGCTGGCCCTGATGCTGAGCGCGCTGCCCGCAGACATGGCCGCCGCCCTGCGTCAGGAGCTGAGCCCGGGCTTTGTGCCGAACCTGCTGCATACCCTGGGGTTTGTGCGTCAGTACCAGCAGTTGCAAAAAGAGGACGCCTCGCCGGAGAAGCTCGACAACATGGAGATGCGCGCCGGGATCCGCCACCCCCTGCTCGGCTGGCCCCTCTACCACGACTTCTAAGGGGCCATACCCCCTTGCAGGACGGCACTTGCCTCTCCTCCCACAACGCCCGGCTTGCCGGGCGTTGTCATCTTTGCAGCTCGCAGATGGCGGCGCCGACCCTATCGGGCAATGGTCCACATGGCGCTCTGCATCCCGGTCTCCCGAAAATCGATCACCACGGGATAGTCGTTGCCACAGCCCGTCACCGTCCAGCGCTCCTGCCAGTGGCGACCGCCCGGCTCCCCCTCGGGAAGTTGCAGTACCACGGGCACGAAGCGCTCCGGCGCGTCACACCCCTTGGTGGCCACCCAGGATGCGACCCCCACCATGGCATCACGGATCAGCTGCTGATTGGCCAGGGTACCTTCCTGCACGGGTTCACTCGGACTGGCCTCGGCCTGGCACACCAGGGGAAAAAGCAACAGCAGGGCACAGGGTCTCATCACACCTCCAGAGGGGTCAGTCAAAAAGTGGTTCGTTCGGGGCTTTCATCATGACCCGAAACGGCGCCAGACAGAAGAGGCCACCAGGGGGGAAGCAGGCGCAGGATCCGGGGCGCAGTGGCGTGCACGAAAGGCGGACTACCTCCTAAGCGTCATTGGCCCACATTTTGTCAGGGATATAATGACTCCCCCATACAAGCCGCCGGGGAACGAGCCGTGAGCAGAAAGCCGGACCGCATGACCGCCATGCAGCAGATCATCGACGCCGTGAAGGCGGAATTTCCGCTCTATCAACCGGATACCTTCAAATGCGGACCGGACAACACCTGCATCGGCTGCCCCAAGAAGCTGATGGAGCTGGTGGATACGGACCTCTGCTACTGGCAATATCAGATCGATCGCGGCATCCCGCCCAGCTTCGACGAGCTCAACCGCTTCGGCAAGATGTGCAAAAATATCCGCCGGGCCCTGGTGCGCAATGGCCGCATTCCCGCCTGATGAGAAGCAATATGCTGCCTTCATCGGTTTTTTGTGATGGTTTTATCCACCAGAATGAATCACCACCTTATTTAATGGCTAGGCATGCCTTGCTCACCGCCTATCGTGCTGATGGCCGACGCAGGTTCATTGCCCCAAGGAGCACAATATGACTCAGGAAAGCATCCAGACCCGCTACACGCTGGATCCCGCCCTTGCCAGCGCCACCGAGCTGGAGCAAGCCATCGCCCGGGCCATCGAGGCCAACAAGCAGGACTTCTTCCCCCTGCTGGAGCGGCTGGTGGATGTGGGCGACAGCCGGGTCAAGCTCAGCCAGAAGGATCCCCTGCGGGTGCTGGGGGTGGAACTCGACGAGGCTCGCACCGGCGGCACTGCCCGCCTCGGCTACGAATCCAACTTTTCCGAGAGCTGCCGCCTTATCGACGAATACGACCAGCACCAGACCAGCGTGGATTTTACCCTCAACGGGGATCTGCTGATGTTCGATCTTGAGCTGCCCATTGCCTGGAATTTCAATAACTGAGATTCAGCGGTGTCATGCCGCTGTTGATACATGACCAGCCAGGTCCCCTCACCCTGGCCCTCTCCCAAGGGGGGAAGGAACAACTCAGCGCCAACCTCATGCCGTGGTGGTCATGCAATCAACAGTCGGTGACTCCTAAGCCCCCTCTCCCACTTTTTGCCTTAAAACAGGGGGAGAAGGATCGGGCATAAGGGGGCAAGTCATCACAACAGAAGGCATCAACAATCCATAGAGGGTTGAATCAAGTAGGGTCAAGTGGTGCAGTGTAATCAGTCTCAGTACAAGCTGAGTCGCTATGGGTAATAAAAAGAAGATAGTACACCTTTAAAATGGCTACAGCCTGTTTTCTCATTCGCCTTATTACACTTAAATATTCAGCCTACAACCATTTATATATAAAATTATCGAAAATGTTCAATAGATGTTGAAAAAAGTCTAAAGCTAATATCACACCTCCTTAAATCATCTACACTTTTCACTCTGGTTTTTTTATTGTAAAAATCACGCGACAAAAGATCATAATTATCGTATGTTTTTATAACCACTTCATTTCCAGCTTCTTTTGTCAAATAATTACCGCTATTTTTTACATTTCTTTTTACCTCCTCAACTAATAAATACATACCATTTTTGACCCTCTTTTCATCATAGTCTTTCAATTTGCTATGATGCTTCGCGAGCCAAATTTCTGTAGAGTGAATAGTGATGCAAAAAATTATTCTCTCCTCATGAGAACTGTAAAAACCTGACTCACCAAAATCAATAGCCTTTATTAGACGCTCTCTTACTCTATCTAAGAACAACTCTAAGCTAACATCTTTACCATCATCATCTACAAGTGACACATCAAAGCCAGAAAGGTGACATACGTCAGTATCGATTTGGACTATAACATTATCTATGTAATCAAAACTATCTCGAAAATCTTCACTGGAGAGATACTGAATTACTTTTTCCCAACCACCACAACCCCATTTACCGCAGTCTTTTACTGGCTGAAGAGATTGAATTTCCTCACACAAGTCCTCATCATTCAGAATACCACAAATTATATTTTCAATAACAGCTTGATCTGTTGGCCCCTCAGATATAACCCCAAACAGCATAAATTAAAACCCCTTAGGCAAACCGCCAATATATCCCCTAATCATTGCCTCAGATAGCCTAATCTTATCACCACTTTTATTTTTAGGCGCTTTATCTCGCGGAAATTCTTTTATTGTAGTAGAGCCATTTCTTTTCCTTGAGGCAATAAACAACTTCTGCTCATCATCATCTAAATTCAGCCCATCTAATGTGGCAGGATTTTGTGTGGTAAGGAATATTTGTTTATCATATTTCTTTGCCAAAAAAGCTATATAACTCATGATTTTTGCGCATAGCTTAGGGTTTAAAGCTGTATCGATGTTATCAATAGCAAATATTTTTGGAGTGTCAGAAGATACAATTGCGGCAAGATAAAAAAGGACATACAAAAATCCTTCATTGGCACTTTTTTGAGTTATCAAGCATGAGAGATACTTATCCTTGATATTTATAACATCACCATCACCAGAAGATATATCAGGTGACTCTAACTGCATAGAATCATACCATCCAATCAGACGCAATCCATCCTCAATATCTGAAAGCGCATCTTGTTGTTTATTAGTGATCTCCTTTATTAAGGTAAATAATCCCTCACCATATATCCCAAGAGGTCTTACTGCCCCTTCCCTCATTAACCATAGCAGTTGTTTATATTGAGGCGTATATATAACAAAACCATGCAGCATGGATAACTTTGCAGTCAGAGCCTTATCTGTAGCCGAGGCATAATTCGAAACTCTATTTACTTTTTTTAAAAAATCTTTACTTGTAACCTCATCTAAAATAGCTTGAAACTCCTTGTCATCCTTTCCAAAATTATCTTTTAATTTAATGAAAGCAGGTGTTTTTAACATATCAAGAATTAGCTTATACTCACTTGTTTTTTGATATATTTCCTCAAGACTTACATCGTCATCATCTACTTTAGATTCAGTTTCTATCTTCCATTCAGAGTATGTTTCATTCTCATTATTTATCTTATATTTCCTACTTCCACAGGCATCATCAACTGTTAATTCAATAACTATTGGACTCACATTTTCATCATCTGAAAACTGGGAACGCATTAATTTCGGATGAGTTACTCTTATGCCTCTGTTTTCAAGAAACTCAGCATCTAACTTGCCTGCTTCAGCTGCAGATGCAAAAGCGATAGCTTCTAATATTGTACTTTTACCGGAACCATTCTCACCAATGAATAAATTAATTCTTCCAAAACTCAAAGAGAGATCGGCTATTGATTTGAAGTTCTTGACATTAATTTTATTAATCATTTACCCACCATATTAATCAAAATGCGATTCGATGTTAACATGGAACTATCTCACATCCTATAGATGTGACAATTAGAAGGTTATCTCCTTCTAAAATAGAAAGGGCGCTTTCGCGCTCTTTCTATTAATTACCCTTCCTGATGTTCCCCCACTGCCGTCTCACCGGCGGTGGGCTCTATCTCTATCCTGTCCACCCGCTGCAGACCGCGGGGCAGCTTGGCGCCGCGGCGGCCGCGCTCGCCGCGGTAGTAGTCAAGGTCAGACGGCTTGAGGGTGAGCTTGCGCTTGCCGGCAAACAGGGTGACCGACTGGCCCTGCGGGATGACGGCGGCCATCACCATAAACTCCTCCCGCGCCTTCACGCGCGCCGACGGGATGCTGATGAGCTTGTTGCCCTTGCCCTTGCCGAGTACCGGCAGGGTATTGAGCGGGAACAGCAGCATGCGCCCCTCGTTGGAGATGGCCATGCAGAGATCGGTCTCCGGCGCGCCTATCCTCTGGGGCGCCATGACGATGCCCCCTTCCGGCACGGTGAGCAGCGCCTTGCCGTTCTTGTTCTTACCGATCAGGTCGTCATATTTGCAGACGAAGCCGTAACCGGCGTCGGAACAGATGAGATACGGCTCGCCCTCGTTACCCATCACCAGATGGCGCACCTCTTCCCCGGCCCCCAGTGCGAAGCGACCGGTGAGCGGCTCGCCCTGACTGCGGGCGGAGGGCAGGGTATGGGCCTCCAGGGAGTAGGTACGTCCCAGGGTGGAGAGGAACACCGCCTGCTGGTTGCTGCGGCCATGGGCGTGGGCGAGGTAGTTGTCCCCCGCCTTGTAGGAGAGGCCCTCCACATCGACGTCGTGGCCCTTGGCGGCGCGCACCCAGCCCTTGTCGGAGAGGATCACGGTCACCGGCTCGCTCGGGGTGAGCTCCTTCTCGGTCAGGGCCACGGCGGTGGCACGCTCCACCAGCGGGGTACGGCGATCGTCGCCGTACTTCTCGGCGTCCGCCAGGATCTCTTTCTTGAGCAGGGTGCTGAGACGGCGCTCGGAACCCAGGATCAGTTCCAGCTTGTCGCGCTCTTCCGCCAGTTCGTTCTGCTCGGCGCGCAGCTTGAACTCTTCGAGCTTGGCCAGGTGGCGCAGTTTGAGCTCGAGGATCGCCTCGGCCTGGGTCTCGCTGATGTTGAAGCGCTCCATCATCACCCGGCCCGGCTCCTCTTCGGTGCGGATGATCTCGATCACCTCGTCGATGTTGAGGTAGGCAATGAGCAAGCCTTCGAGGATGTGCAGGCGCGCCAGCACCTTGTCGAGGCGATACTGCAGGCGGCGGCGTACCGTCTCGCGGCGAAAACTCAGCCACTCGGTGAGGATGGTCTTGAGGTCTTTCACCTGGGGCCGGTTGTCCAGACCCAGGATGTTGAGGTTGACCCGGTAGTTCTTCTCCAAGTCCGTGGTAGCGAACAGGTGGGCCATCAGCCCTTCCACGTCCACCCGGTTGGAGCGCGGCACTATCACCAGACGGGTCGGGTTCTCGTGGTCCGATTCATCCCGCAGATCGGTCACCATGGGCAGCTTCTTGGCCACCATCTGGGCGGCAATCTGCTCCATGATCTTGGCGCCGGAGGCCTGATGAGGCAGCGCCGTGATGACGATGTCGCCATCTTCCTCGCTCCACACCGCCCGCTGCTTGATGGAGCCCTTGCCGGTCTCGTAGATTTTGCGGATGTCATCGCGGGGCGTGATGATCTCGGCGTTGGTCGGGTAGTCCGGCCCCTGCACATGGGCCATCAGCGCATCCAGGCCGGCATTGGGGTTGTCCAAAAGCTCCACACAGGCATGAGCCACTTCCCGCGCGTTGTGGGGCGGGATGTCGGTCGCCATGCCCACCGCGATACCGGTCACCCCGTTGAGCAGGATGTGCGGCAGGCGGGCGGGCAGCACCACCGGCTCTTTCATGGTGCCGTCGAAGTTCGGCGTCCACTCCACCGTGCCCTGTCCCAGCTCGGAGAGCAGCAGCTCGGAGAAGCGCGACAGCCGCGCCTCGGTATAACGCATGGCGGCGAAGGATTTGGGATCGTCCGGCGCACCCCAGTTGCCCTGACCGTCCACCAGCGGGTAGCGGTAGGAGAAGGGCTGGGCCATCAGCACCATGGCTTCGTAACAGGCGCTGTCGCCGTGGGGGTGATATTTACCCAGCACGTCACCCACGGTACGGGCGGACTTCTTGTGCTTGGACAGCGCCGACAGACCCAGCTCGCTCATGGCGTAGATGATGCGCCGCTGCACCGGTTTGAGGCCGTCACCGATGTGCGGCAAGGCCCGATCCATGATGACGTACATGGAGTAGTTCAAGTAAGCCTGTTCGGTAAAGGTGCGCATTGGCTGGCGCTCTACCCCGTCCAGACTGAGCTCGATGGCATCACTCATGTGATTATCTCTTTCGGTTCGGGAGCTGGTTGGCGCTCTACTTCATCCAACAGACTGAGCTCGATAGCATCACTCATATGTTTTTCTCTTGCTATGGCGCGCCCCTGGAGGGCACGCCGGAAATGCGGGTCGGCAGGGGGCCGACGGTGAATCACAAGCCCCCCTCCCAACCTCCCCCTCCATGAGGGGGAGGAGAGGCTTGGCCCCCTCCCCTTGCGAAGGGGAGGGCCGGGGTGGGGTACTTGCGACTCGCTTTAGATGATGGCGAGGTTGCCCTTCTCTTCCAGCCATTCGCGGCGATCACCGGCGCGCTTCTTGGCCAGCAGCATGTCCATCAGTTGCAGGGTCTCGTCCCCATCTTCCCCTTCTGCCCCCCCTTCCGCGCCCATGGTGAGCTGCACCAGGCGGCGGGTGTTGGGATCCATGGTGGTTTCCCGCAGCTGTTTCGGGTTCATCTCACCCAGCCCCTTGAATCGGGTCACCATCACCTTGCCCTTCTTCTTCTCGGCCTCGACCCGTTGCAGCACGCCGTTCTTCTCGTCCTCGTCGAGGGCGTAGAAGACCTCCTTGCCGATGTCGATACGATAGAGGGGCGGCATGGCCACATAGACATGGCCCTTTTCCACCAGCGTGCGGAAGTGCTTCACAAAGAGGGCGCAGAGCAGGGTGGCGATGTGCAGACCGTCCGAGTCCGCATCCGCGAGGATGCACACCTTGCCGTAGCGCAGGCCACTGAGGTCGTCGGAATCCGGGTCGAGCCCGATCGCCACCGAGATGTCGTGCACTTCCTGGGAGGCGAGCACCTGACCGGCCTCTACCTCCCAGGTGTTCAGGATCTTGCCGCGCAGGGGCATGATGGCCTGGAATTCGCGGTCGCGCGCCTGCTTGGCACTGCCGCCCGCGGAGTCACCCTCCACCAGGAAGAGCTCCCCCTGCATGGGATCCGCGCAGCCGCAGTCGGTCAGCTTGCCGGGCAGGGCCGGGCCCTGGGTTATCTTCTTGCGCACCACCGTCTTGGCGGCGCGCATCCGGCGCTGGGCGCTGGAGATGCAGAGCTCCGCCAACTGTTCGGCCAGCTCGGTGTTGCTGTTCAAGTAAAGGCTGAAGGCATCCTTCACCACGCCCGACACGAAGGCCGAGCTCTGGCGGGACGACAGTCGCTCCTTGGTCTGCCCTGCAAACTGCGGGTCCTGCATCTTGATGGAGAGGATGTAAGCGCAGCGATCCCAGATGTCTTCCGGGGTCAGCTTGACCCCGCGGGGCAAGAGGTTGCGGAACTCGCAGAACTCGCGCATGGCGTCGAGCAGCCCCTGGCGCAGGCCGTTGACATGGGTGCCACCGAGCGCGGTGGGAATAAGGTTCACATAGGATTCGGCGAGGCACTCGCCCCCTTCCGGCAACCAGCACAGGGCCCAGTCCACCGCCGACTGCTCGGAGCTGAAAGAGCCGACGAAGGGCTGCTCCGGCAGGCAGGTGAACTGTTTGACCGCATCGATGAGGTAATCCTTGAGGCCGTCTTCGTAGCACCACTCAAGCTTGATGCCGGTGTTCTTGTCGAGGAACTTGATGGTGAGGCCCGGGCAGAGCACGGCCTTGGCTTTGAGCAGGTGCTCCAGCTTGGAGACCGAGAAGCGCGGCGAATCGAAGTAGCGCGCTTCTGGCCAGAAGCGCACCCGGGTGCCGGTGTTGCGGCGTCCGCAGGTGCCGGTGATGGTCAGATCAGACACTTTCTCGCCACGCTCGAAGGCGATGTCATAGACCTGGCCGTCGCGGCGCACCGTCACCTCGACCCGATCGGAGAGGGCGTTCACCACGGAGATCCCTACCCCGTGCAAGCCGCCGGAGAACTGGTAGTTCTTGTTGGAGAACTTGCCCCCCGCGTGCAGCTTGCAGAGGATCAGCTCCACGCCGGAGACCCCTTCCTCCGGGTGGATGTCCACCGGCATGCCGCGACCGTCGTCGATCACCTCGAGGGACTGATCCTCGTGCAGGATCACCTCCAGATTGCGGGCGTGACCCGCCAGCGCCTCGTCGACGCTGTTGTCGATGACCTCCTGGCCGAGGTGATTGGGCCGGGTGGTATCGGTGTACATGCCGGGGCGGCGACGCACCGGTTCAAGGCCATTGAGGACCTCAATGGCATCCGCATTGTATTGAGTGGACATGGAGGGCCTTGCGAATTGACGTTTGGGGGGAATCTTACTCGCTGGGAGGGCCCGGGACAAATGGGGCGCTCGCAAAGGGTGATCCAGAGGGGCTCCGGCCTCCCCGCCCGGGATCAGGCGGGTTCCCCGGGCAGGGCCTGCACAAGCTGGGAGAGGGAGCAGTGGAGTCGCCACACCAGCCCCGCCAGAGCCCGGGCCGCCGGGTCTGCATGTTCCCCCAGCCCCTGGCTGATGCGGTCCAGCTCCGCCAGGGTGCGCCCCAGGGTCTCGTGCTGCACGCCCCCTTCGGTCAGAATGCCTTTCAGGCAGCGCAGACAGCCGTCCCGCACCAGATAGAGGGCCGGATCCCGGCTGCGCCAGAGCCTGAGCTGCCAGACGATGTGGCTGCAATTGAGCAGCACCACGCCCCAGCGCAGCACCCAGAGCCGGGCCCCCTGATCCTGACTCTGGCTGAGCTGGCTCACCGCGTGATAGACCCGGGATTCAAACTCCCCCTCGCTCTGCTGCGGGGCCGGGGCCAGCTGGTCCACGAAATCCCGCCGCAGACGATGCATCAGGCGGCGGCTCTTGCGCCGATCCGAGCTGGGCCTCAGGAGCTGGAACGCCAGTCCGGCACTCATCACCCCCAATGCCTGCGCGAGGCTGCTGTTGACGAAGGCGAGGTAGTCGTAGCTCGGCGGATTGGTGATGGCGAGGAAGGAGCCGAGCAGCACGATGAGCTGGCCCCAGAGCGCCGCCCCCTGGGGTCGCTGCAATTTCAGCAGTTGCAGGGTGATGAGAGCGGGGAACAGCAGGGCGCAGAAGATCCAGAAGTCGTCGATGCGTATCATCAGCCCGAACTTGACCCCGAAGCAGATAAAGCTGAGCAGCACGATGGCCTTGAGCATGGTCTGGGCCCCCTTGGCCGGGGCCGGGGTGGCGGAATAGAGCACGCAGCAGATGGCGAGCAGGGTCAGGGCCGCGGCGCCCGCATCCCACTGGCTGTGGATCCAGAAGGTGCAGCCCAGCATCACGCAGAGGAAGGTACGCCCCCCGTTGTAGGCCGCCTCCAGGCCGTCGGTGTGGCGGGTCAGAGAGCTGTGGCGCGGCGGCGCCGGCCACTCCTGGCCATCGTGGCGGGCCAGCCTTTCCAGCCAGCGCTGACACTCCAGGTAGCTCCAGCAGAAGTGGCGCAGCCGCAGCCAGAAGGCCTGACAGCGATAATCATCCCCCGAACGGGCCACGAAGGGCGCCATCAGGCGGGCAATGCGCAGCTTGTCGCAGCCCCCCTGTCCCAGCTCCCGCAGCACGGCGGCCAGCATGGGGGCCGGGTCGACGGCGTCCTCTGGCCAGTGTTGCAGCATGCGGCGCAGCCCCGAGATGAGGCTGACCATCCTCAGCTGGCGATGGAGCAGATAGTTCAGCAACTGGTTGTGGCGGCGCAGGCGGTGGTGGCTCCAGACTGCCTGGATGCGCAGCACGTTCAGGGTGAGGATCTGACCGATCACCCCCTCGTGGGCGGTGCGCACATCGGCGCCCGTCTCCCCGAGCCAGAGCAGCTGGGCATGTTCCAGCAGCCGGGTCTGGCTCTTGCCAAGGGAGTCCAGCAGGGTCTCGCCATCGGAGAAACTCGGCAGGATCATCATCATCAGGCCGCCGCAGAGGATGCCGACGATCACCTCGCTCACCCGGGCCTGGGCGATGTCGAAGATATGTTGCGGGTCGGTCAGGTTGACGCAGGAAAAGGCGATGATGGCGGCGGTATAGCCCGCCAGGGCGAAACCGTAGGAGACGTTGTTCTGATGGTGGTTGGAGATGTAGGTACAACTCCCCAGCCAGAGGGCGATAAGCAGGCTGAAGAGCCAGGGATCACCGATGCCAAGGCCGGTGATCATCACCGCCGCCATGGCGCCGATGAGGCTGCCCACCACCCGCCCCAGGCTCTTGCTGATGACGCCCCCCACGGTGGGAAAGCTCACCACTGCGGCGGAGGTCATGGCCCAGTAGGGAGAGTCGAGTTGCAGCACGAACGCCAGCCAGAGCGACAGGCACATGGCCAGGGCATTGCGCAGGGCGTAGCGCCACTGGCCGCCGTTGGCCTTGCCCCAGGGGGTCTGGCGCCAGAGCGAGGGGATCACTCTAGTCCCCTATGGTGATGGTACAGGTCGTGCCCGCGATCAAGACCAGATCCGGGGGAATCGCCAGCAGTCTGATCCGCACCGGCACCCGCTGGGCCAGGCGCACCCAGGGCACGTTCGGCTTGACGTCGAGCAGCAGCCCCTCGCTGCCTTCCAGGCTCTGATCGTGAATGGCGCGCCCTATGCTTTCCACCTCCCCCCTGAGTACCCGATCCCCGCTGTAGAGCACCACCTCGGCCGGTTTGCCGGGGGCGATGTGCCTGAGCTTGGTCTCTTCGAAATAGCCCTGCACATAGAAGGAGTGGGTGTCTATCAGGGCCACCAGGGGCACCCCGGCGGTGGCGTAGTTGCCGACCCTGGCCTGCAGGTTGGTGATGTAGCCGTCGCTCGCAGCATGGACCTCGGTCCGGGCAAGGGACCATCTGGCCTGCTCCAGATTGGCTTGGGCCACCTCATAGGCCGCCTTCATCGCCTGGGCATTGAGCCTGGATTCATCCACCGCCTCGGCGGAGATGACGGTGCGGGAGAGACTCTGGCGACGGTTCGCCTCGTGCTCCGCCTTGTCGAGATCCGACCTGGCCTTGGCCAGGGCCGCGCTGGCGTTGTCCAGCGCGATGCGATAGGGCTCGGGATCCAGGGTGAAGAGCAGCTCCCCCGCCTTCACCAGCTGGTTGTCCTTGACCCCTATCCTGACGATCTTGCCCGACACCTGGGGCGTGATGCTGACCAGCTCGGCCCGCACCTTGCCATCCCGGGTCCAGGGCCCCTGCATGTAGTCGTTCCACAGCCACCAGAGCGACACCAGCGCCAGGGCAAAGACCAGCAGGGTGGAGAGGTATTTGAGGGTCGCAAGGGGTGATTTAGCCATGTAGCAATATCCATAGGGCGCCGCTGACGGCGAGGATGAAGAGGGAGAGATCCATCAGCAGGGGGTGCCACACCTCGCCGCCGTAGAGCCAGTCCCGCAGCAGATGGTGCAGCGGCAGCCAGCCCAGCAGGCCGAGCAGCACGGCCTTGAACAGGGGCGGAAAGTAGAGCGAGGCCCCGAGGATCAGATCCGGCAGCGCTGAAGCAGTCGTCACGGGTGTGCCCCCTGTTGGCAGAGATGGAATGAAGAGAGAGGCCGGGGTCCGCCGGGAGACGGACAGGGCAAGGTTAACACAGCCGTGGCGGGGGCTACACAAGCAGATGACCCCCTGAGGTGTCGTCACGGGAGTGGCACGACAACGCCTCGCCCGTCCTCCCCGCCACCCGTCGGGGCAGTCACCTCGCGTTCAATCGGCTACGGTATCTGCCGGGTGATGCACCCCGTCGCGGGTCGGCACCTCTCCCAGATCGAACGGGTTGACCCCCTCAAGACAGGCGAGGTTGTAGCCATATTCCGCCGGATTGGATCGGCGTTGGTGATGGGTGTAGATGCCGCAGACGCTGCAGAAGTAGTGTTTCGCGGTGCGGGTGTTGAACTGGTAGCAGCGAAGCGCCGCCTCCCCTTGCAGGATGCGGATGCCGGAGAGCGGCACCGAGGCGACGATGGCCCCACGCCGCCGACAGAAGGAGCAGTCGCAGCGGCGCGGATCCACCACGCCATCCGGCAGTGTCAGCTCCAGCACCACGGCGCCGCAGTGGCAGCTCGCCTTGTGTTTCTTCTGGATGGGGGTATTGCCGATGCGTGTGATCATGCTGCCTCCTTGCCGCAGTGTCAGGCTGCGAACCGGTTAATCGAACAGGGTATCCCCCCGCCCCTGCGACAGATGGTCATGCAGGGTGCGCAACTGGGACGCCACCACCCGGTGGCGGGAGAGTTCGGGCAAGGCGTCGATGGGGAAGTACCCCGCCCCTTTGGTTTCATCGGTGTCGGTAAGCAGAGCGCCGCCCGTCACCTCGCACAGGAAGAAGGCCTTGTGGGCATGGGGCAGCTGCGGGGGATGGGGATGCTTGAGCTTGTCGAACAACGCCAGCAGCTGCACCGCCCGACAGACGAGGCCGGTCTCCTCCACCACTTCGCGCACCACGGCGTCCGCAGGCGAATCGCCGATGTCGCACCAGCCCCCCGGCAGAGTCCAGCAACCGTCACTGCGCTCCTGCACCAGCAGGACATGGCCCGCGTCGTTCTGAATGAAGGCCCGCACATCGAGCTTGGGGGTGGGATAGCCGCTGTCGAGGGCAATCCAGTCGCCGATGGCGTCGGGGGCCAGCTCGCTCTGGCTGGCGATGAGCGTCACCGTGGCCGCTCGCAGCGCCTCGAAGCGGGCGATGTCGAAGGGATCGCGGGAGTAGGTGAGCCCCGCCTGGGCCGTGGCCAGCACCTGTTCGAGGAAGGCGGCCAACGGCGGCTGCATGGCTAGAGCCCGAGGAAACGGACGATCTGGGCGGGGTAGCGCTCGAAGCCTGTGAAGGCGTGATCGCCGCCGCACTCCAGGGAGAGACGGGCAAAGCGGTATTCGTCCAGCGCCTTGCGATAGTCGAGCACCTCGTCCTCCTGCTGTTGCAGCACCCAGAGCCGCTCGGGAGCAGTCACCGGCACCGCCAGCGCTCTCAGCTCGTCCATGTGCCCGGGCAGCAGTTCATAGCGTTCGCCGCTGTAGGGGTTGGTCTGGGGGCCGAGGTAGTCGCAGAGCAGCTCGTGGGGGCGCACCGCCGGGTTGATGAGTGCGGCGCGGCAGCCGTACATCTCGCTCACTCTCGTGGCCATGAAGCCACCGAGGGAGCTGCCCACGGCGCCCAGTCGCAGGGCGCTGCCGTGGCGGGCCTTCAGGTCGGCGATGGCCTGCTCGATGGCAGCCCAGGCGGCCGCCGGGGTGTTGGGCTGGGCCGGGATCACCACCTCGATATCGGGCCTGTTCTCTGCCACCCAGGCCGCCATCTGCTGCGCCTTGGCAGAGCCGGGGGATGAATTGAAACCGTGCAGGTAGAGGAGTACGGGCTTCATGCCTGCCTCCCCATTGGCTGCGCCTTGGCCGCGCCGGGAGAGGAGTTGAAACCGTGCAGGTAGAGGAGTACGGGCTTCATGGCAACCCCTCAGTATCCGGTGGCATTGGGGTCGGGCACGAACTGCCCCAGCGGCAGGCGCCACACCTGGCTCGCCACCCGGCCATCCGGGTGCAGGGTGAGATAGCGCCAGCCCGGGCCGGACTCGTCCAGTGCGAAACCGTCGGAGAGCGGCTTGAACTGGATGCAGGTAGAGGGGCTGGCGATGAGCCGCACTCCGTGATGCACCTCGTCAAACTCCTGATGGACGTGGCCGAACAGTATGGTCTTCTGCTGCGGGTGGCGGGCCAGCACGGCGAACAGGTCGTCGGCATTCTTGAGGTTGTGCTGATCCAGCCAGGCGCAGCCCACCGGCACCGCCTGATGGTGCAGGGCGATGAGGGCGTGGCGCTCGGGATGCTGGCGCAGGGCCTGATCCAGGGCCGCCAGCTGGTGATCCCCCAGCACCCCGTGGGGTTTGCCGCGCACCTGGGTATCCAGCAGGATCACCTGCCAGTGCTCGCCTACCAGCTGCTTGGCCTCGCTGATGCCGGCCGCATGGAGGTATTCGGTCATCAGGGGGCCGTCGTCGTGGTTGCCGGGCAACCAGTAGATGGGGCGAGCCAGGGGCGCCATCATGGAGGCGAAGCGCTGGTAGGACTCCGGGCTGTGATCCTGGGAAAGATCCCCGGTGGCGAGGATGAGATCGAACGGGTGCTCGTTGGCCTGCACTCGCTCCAGCACGGCGGCCAGACTCTGCGCCGTGGGTACGGCCAGCAGCCGCCCCTCGGCACTGGCGAAGAGATGGGTATCGGTAATCTGTAACAGGCGCACACTGCCGTCCGGCGCCTGAGGTAGCTCTGTTTCCAAAATCACGCTTCTTTTTTATGGGTTCGACTAGAGGATGTTAATCAGGCTGGTGCCGTGTTTGAGACAAAATCTCAACCAATCGGCCAAGAATAGATTTACCTGCTCCTTTTCATCCCTGTGATGCATTTTTTGATTGGGATAATCATAACGTGGTTGCAACATTGAAATCTGTTGCGCCGCACACACTTCCGCCATTCGCACATCATGATACAAACGAATCTCTATCCGGGCTTGCAAGTAGCTCGGCAATTCGGGGTTGTGCTGGGCCAGGATCACCTGGCTGGTGAAGCGGCTCTCCTCGGTCACCGTGAGCTGGAACTGCAGGCCGTTGCCGACCTGATAGCGGCGCTCGGCACCCACGCTGCCGCCGGGCGGCAACAGTTTCATCAGCGCCATGTAATTGACCTCGCAGGTACGCTGCAAGGACATCAAATCAGGCACATAGCGCTTCATCGGGCTCTGGACTAATGACATGTCGCGGCTCCCTCAATCAGGGTCCATGAAGGGTGGACCCACTGCACAGTGTGCCAGTCGGACACAGGGCACCTGACCCGGGTCTGAACGAGCGTCACCTCAGCGCCCCGCCAGCCAGCGTGCCCGCAGCTCGCCGTGATTCAGGGCCAGCCACTGCAGGGCGATGACGGAGGCGGCATTGTCGATACGCCCCTCTTTGAGCCAGGCATAGGCCTGCTCGCGGCTCACCACGTGGACCCGGATGTCTTCCCCCTCTTCCGCCAGACCGTGGATCCCCTTGGCCTGACTGGCATCCACCTCGCCCACGAACACCTCGATGCGCTCGGTGCTGCCACCCGGGCTCACCAGATAGCTGATGGCGTGTTCGCAGCGTCCCACCTCGATCCCTGCCTCTTCCACCGCCTCGCGCCGCACCACTGCCTCGGCGGTCTCCCCTTCATCGATGATGCCGGCCACCAGCTCCAGCAGCCAGGGGGTGGCGCTGGTCTCCATGGCGCCGATGCGAAACTGCTCCACCAGCACGATCTCGTCCCGCACCGGATCATAAGGCAGCAGGGCGGCGGCATGGCCACGTTCGAACAGTTCCCGGACGATGGGGGCGTTCCAGCCACCGGCAAACAGCCTGTGTTGCAGGCGGTAGACATTCACCTTGAAGAAGCCATTATATCCAGCTGATTTTTCAATGATTTTCACATCATCGCTGGAGTAGTGGCAGGTTTGAGGCAAGGCTTGCTGTGACATTCGAGACTCCTGCCAGCTTGACTTGGCTTGGTTTGACCATAATATTCGGGGGCATGAATGAACATTCATTCACTTGCTCTCGCCGACGATGAGGGAAGGATTTTAGCAGCCACAGGGCATTTGGCTAGGCGCGTTGCCGAGAAAACTCGCCCCGTACCTTGACGTTTCCGCAGCTGGAAAAGAGACAGTTCGCAATGAAATCTGCTTATAGTAGAGTGGTTAAGCTGAAATCAAGCTTGGTCGGTGACAATCCCCCCTTCATCCAGCGGACAGCTTTGGGTTGATACAAAAGGTTAAAACTATCATATGAAAAGAACACTCTTGTCAGTCATGGTGATGCTGGGTGTGAGCGGCGCCGCTCATGCCGAAAACCTGCTCGATATTTACCAACAGGCCCAGATCAAGGACACCCAGCTGCTGGAATCCAAGGCCAAGCGGGACCAGGCCTTCGAGAAGATCAACGAATCCCGTGCAGCCCTGCTGCCCCAGATCAACTTGGGTGCCGGCCTGAACTACCTGCAAAACAAGAACGACACCATGACCAACACGGGCGCTACCGGCTCCGTGACCCTGGATCAATCCATTTACCGTCGCAGCAACTGGGTCAACCTGGACCTGACCGAGAAGAGCGCCACCCAGTCCGACGTGGCCTACAACCTCGAGTACCAGAACCTGATGCTGCGTACCGCCCAGGCCTATTTCGACGTGCTCAAGGCGATGGATACCCTGGAATTCGTGCGCGCCAACAAGACCGCGGTGGAACGTCAGCTGGAACAGACCCAGCAGCGCTTCGAAGTGGGCCTGACCGCCATCACCGACGTGCATGAGGCCGAGGCCGAGCGCGACCAGGCGCTGGCGGACGAGATCAATGCCGAGAATACCCTGGACAACAGCTACGAGAGCCTGCGCGAGCTGACCGGCATCGATCACCGTCAGCTGGACGTGCTCAACACCGAGCGCTTCAGTCCGCAGAAGACGGCCTTCAACTCCGACAAGTGGCTGGAGCTGGCCCTAGACAAGAACCTGGAGCTGCACAGTGCCCGCATCGGCAAGGACATCGCCAAGGAGCAGATCGATCTGGCCAAGACAGGCCACGAGCCGACCCTGGATCTCGGCGCCGGACTCAGCGCCGGTTACAACGATTACAAGGACGAGATCCGCAACCCCGAGAGCAACAGCAACCAGGGCAATATCGGCCTGAACTTCAACCTGCCGCTCTACACCGGCGGGGCCACCACCTCCCAGGTCAAGCAGGCGCAGTTCAACTACGTGGCCGCCAGCGAACAGCTGGAGCGCAGCTTCCGCTCGGTGCAAAGCACGGTCCGCTCCTCCTACAACAACGTGAACGCCAGCATCGGCTCGGTGCGCGCCTACAGCCAGTCCGTCATCTCCGCCGACAGCGCCCTGAAGGCGACCGAGGCCGGGTACGAAGTGGGCACCCGCACCATAGTCGACGTGCTGGACGCCACCCGCAAGCTGTATCAGGCCAAACAGAAGCTCTCCGAGGCCCGCTACAACTACATCCTCAGCATCCTCTCCCTGAAGCAGGCCGCCGGCATCCTGGAGCAGAAGGATCTGGAGGAGGTCAACCAGGGGCTGATGCCCGCGGCCCAGGGCACCAAGCAGTCCTGAGCTAGGCGCACACCATGAGAAAAGGCGACCCCGGGGTCGCCTTTTTTATGTCTGCACAGTAGTCAAACCACTCACTTCCAACCTATCCCGGTAGGCGTCGTTGTTGAAGGCAGTTTGAATCAGGACAGCGCACAGAAACCGGAGCGTACTGGAGTACGTGAGCCCTTGGTTTCACATAAGCGAGCACTGCCCGGGTTCAAAATGGCGAATAAAATAGCCTAATGGGATGGGTTTAGCCGCGCTCGCGGATGGTCTTGATGATGTCGCTGGTGGAGCAGCCGTCCTCGAAGTTCAGCACCCGCACCTCGCCGCCGTTGGCAGTCACCTCGGCATAGCCGGCAATCTCTTCGGGCTTGTAGTCGCCGCCCTTGACCAGCAGGTCCGGCAGGATCTCGGCGATCAGGCGCTGGGGAGTGTCCTCGGAGAAGGGAACCACCCAGTCCACGGCGCCCAGGGCCGCCAGCACCGTCATGCGGCGTTCGGTCGGGTTGACCGGGCGACCCGGCCCCTTGAGGCGGCGCACGGATTCATCGGTGTTCACCGCCACGATCAGGCGATCCCCCAGCTTGCCGGCATTGGCCAGATAGGAAACATGGCCCGCGTGCAGGATGTCGAAGCAGCCGTTGGTCATCACCACCTTCTCGCCCCGCAGGCGGGCGGCCTGGACGGCGACCTTGAGCTGGGCCTCGGACATGACGCCAAAGCCGGTCTCCTGCTCGGTGTAGAGCGCATTGGCCAGCTCCACCGGGCTGACGGTGGAGGTCCCCAGCTTGCCGACGACGATGCCGGCGGCGGTGTTGGCCAGGGCGCAGGCCTCGTCCAGGCTCATGCCTGCGGCCAGGGAGGTCGCCAGGGTGGAGATGACGGTGTCACCGGCACCGGTCACGTCATAGACCTCGTGGGCCTGGGCCGGCAGGTGCAGCTCGGGCTGGCCTTCGCGGATCAGGGTCATGCCGTTCTCGGAACGGGTCACCAGCAGGGCGTCCAGCTCGAAGCGCTTGACCAGATCCAGTCCCTTGGCGACCAGATCCTCCTCCCCCTTCACCTTGCCCACCACGGCCTCGAACTCGGACATGTTGGGGGTCAGCAGGGTGGCACCGCGGTACTTCTCGAAGTCGGTCCCCTTGGGATCCACCAGCACGGGAATGCCGGCGACGCGGGCGCGGCGGATCATGCCGGGCACGTCGTTCAGGGCGCCCTTGCCGTAGTCGGAGAGGATCATCACGTCCGCCTCGGGCAGCGCCTGCTCCACCTTGCCCATCAGCAGGCTGGCGTCCACGTCGTGGAAGGCCTCCTCGAAGTCGAGGCGCAGCAGCTGCTGGTTGCGGGAGAGCACCCGCAGCTTGGTGATGGTCGGGTAGTCGGTCAGGCGAACGAAATCACAGGCGACCTTGACCCCCGCCATCTGGCCGGCCAGCGCGTCGGCGGCCTCATCCTGGCCGGTCAGCCCCAGCAGCACGGCCTGGGCACCTAGGGCGGCGGAGTTCAGGGCCACGTTGGCGGCGCCACCCGGGCGCTCCTCGATGTGCTCGACCTTGACCACGGGCACCGGCGCCTCGGGGGAGATGCGGCCGGTGGGGCCGTGCCAGTAGCGATCCAACATGACATCGCCAACGACCAGAACGCGGGCTTTCTCAAACTCGGGCAGGGTGATCTTCATCTGTATCGGCTCTCAAAACCTGAAAATTTCAGCGGGCGATTTTATCACACTCTTTTCCAGGACGTGAAAAAAGCGCGGCCCCGCCCACCGCCATCCGCCCCTGCCGCCCCCTCTGACCAGGCGACGCTGATTCGCACCCGCCCCTGTTTTTCGGATAGAATCCCCAGATTGCGAGTGGCGCCATCCGCACGGCCAGGCACGAGCACGGCTCGCCCCCGTTCGGCTGGACTCCCCTATTTTGCGTTTGTGAACAAGAGACTCTTCATGGCCCAAGAACATGCTCCCCGCCTCGAACCCCGTCTGTTCCATCCCCGTTACTGGGGCAGCTGGTTCGGCCTCGGCCTGCTCTGGCTGCTGGTGTTGCTGCCCTGGCGCAGCCAGATGTGGCTGGGCCGCCAGCTCGGGACCCTGGCCCGCAAAGTGCTGAAATCCCGCGTCAAGATAGCGCGCCGCAATCTGGAGCTGGCCCTGCCGGAGCTGAGCCGGGATCAGCGCGAGGCCCTGCTGGTGCAAAACTTCGAGAGCGTGGGCTGCGCCATCTTCGAGGTGGGGATCGCCTGGTTCTGGCCGGACTGGCGGATGCGCCGCCTCATGAAGGTGGAGGGGGAAGAGCATGTTATCCGGGCCGTTGAGCAAGGCCAGGGCATGCTGCTGCTCTCCTGCCACTTCCTCACCCTGGAACTCAACGCGCGCTGCTTCGGCCTGGTGCGGCCCGGGGTTGGCGTCTATCGCCCCAACACCAACCCGGTGCTGGAGTACGCCCAGTACCACGGCCGCTGCGCCTCCAACAAGTACCTGGTGGACCGCATGGACGTGAAGGGCATGATCAAGGCGCTGCGCAACGGCGATGCCCTCTGGTACGCGCCGGATCACGACTACGGCAGCCATGCCAGCGTCTTCGTACCCTACTTCGCGGTCGAGCAGGCCGCCACCATCACGGGGACCGCCACCCTGGCGCGGGTCAAGAACACCGTCACCCTGCCCTGCTACAACATCCGCACCAAAGAGGGCTACACCCTGCATATAGGGGCGCCGCTGGAAGGCTACCCGAGCGGCGACGATCTGGCCGACGCCAGCCGCGCCAACCGCGAGATCGAGGCCGCCGTGCGCAAGGCCCCGGAGCAGTACATGTGGCTGCACCGCCGCTTCAAGACCCGTCCCAGACCGGAAGATCCCAGTTACTACTGATAGAGGCATTCACCGCTGCTTCAAGACTCGCTTCGACCCGGAGGATGCCGGTTACTACTGGGAGACATTCATCACCTACCCAAGACCCGCTCCGACCCGGAGGATGCCGGTTACTACTGGGAGGCATTCATCACCTACCCTAGACCCGCTTCGGCCCGGAGGATGCCGGTTACTACTGGGAGACATTCATCACCTCCCCAAGACCCGCTTCGACCCGGAGGATCCGGGCTGCTGCCGATGGGATTGAGCTACCGGCCCCAATGAGAAAGCCCTCGCACTGCGAGGGCTTTTTGTTGTCTGCCCGAGCCGGCCTTACTGGCGGATCAGGCGGTAGATGGCGTAGCCGGGGTGCTTGGCATCTTCCATCGGCAAGGTGGACTGGTACGCCAGATCCGCCCCCGCCAGGGCCTTGGCCTCGTCCGTCGGCGAGGAGTAGAGTCGCACGTCCACGTTGGCGGGCAGCGCCTTCATGTGCCAGTTGTTGTTGGCCGCCGGGCTGAAGCCGGCCGGGTTATCCGCAGACTGGGCCTTCAGGTACTGGGCGATGATCTCCCGCGTCTCGGAGGGGTCTTCGTGGACTATGTTGCTGCCGTCGATACCCGGGAAGTGGCCACCGCCGCTGGCGCGGTAGTTGTTGGTCACCACGTAGAACTTCTGGGCCGGATCGACGGGCTGGCCGTTGAAGGTGAGGTTGCTGATGCGCTGGCCGTCGCTCACCTTGGTCCCGTCCTTGCCGTAGCGGGCCGGCTGGGTGATGTCCACCTCGTAGCTCACCCCGTCGATGACGTCGAAGTTGTAGGTGGGGAAGTTCTCGTTCACCAGCCACTGCACCTCTGTCTTGCTGGCATCGATCCGGTTGAACTGGCCGGCACTCATCTCCAGCCACTCCTTGACGGTGGCCCCGTTCACCTCGACCACCTGCAGGGTGTTCGGATAGATGTAGAGGTCGGAGACGTTGCGCAGGGAGATGTCACCCTGGGCCACGTAGGTGAAGTCGTTGATGCCGTTGCGACCACCGCGGAAGGGGGCCGCCACCGACAGGATCGGATACGGCTCCTTGAGCAGGCCGTCTTGTTGCAACTGCTCGGCGTGACGGCGCTGGGCATCGCTCACCAGCTGGACCGAGGGGTCGTCCTGCACCAGGGCGAAGAAGCTGTGGATGGGGGAAGTGATCTTGCCGAGGGGCTCGTCCAGCCACTGGTTGGTGGCGTCGTGGTCCGCCTGCACCAGGTCCACCACCCGCTGATCCACGGCGCTGCCCTCGCTGGCGTCTATCTTGCGCAGGCTGGCCTGGCTCTGCTTCACCCGCCACTGGCCATCCACCTGCTCCAGCTTGAGGTCTATGATGCCGAGGTGGTTGCCCCAGTAGCCGGGCATCACGGTCGGGATGCCGCCGAGGGTGCCCGCCTGGTTGTCCACCTCCGGCAGGTCCGGGAAGTCCCCGGGGAAGTTCTTGTGGGCGTGGCCCAGCATCAGGGCGTCCACCCCCTTCACCTTGGCCAGATGCCAGGCGGAGTTCTCCATCATGGCCTCGTAGCTGCTGGCATTGATGCCGGTGTGAGCCACCACCACCACAATGTCGGCGCCCTTGGCGCGCAGCTCGGGCACATAGTGATTGGCGGTCTCGACCATGTCGGCCACCACCACCTTGCCCTCCAGATGACGCTTGTCCCACTGCAGCACCTGGGGCGGGGTCAGACCCAGGATGCCCACCTTGACGCGCTGGCGCTGGCCCTTGTCATCGGTCACCTCGCGATCCAACAGCAGATAGGGGGTGAACTTGTTGCCGCTCCAGTCAATCTGTCCCTTGGCATCGCGCTTGAAGGCCCCCGCCTCGAACACGTTGGCGTTCACATAGGGGAAGTCGGCTCCCGCCAGCACCTTGCCAAGGTAGTCCAGGCCGTAGTTGAACTCGTGGTTGCCCAGGTTGCCCGCGTCGTAGCCCAGCTCGTTCATCGCCTTGAACACCGGGTGCGCCTGTTTCTCGAGGTAGCCGGCACCGGACTGCTCGAAGATGTAGTCCGCCAGCGGCGTGCCCTGAATGAGGTCGCCATTGTCGAGCAGCAGGTTGTTGGGGTTCTCGGCGCGGGCGGCGCGGATCAGCAGGGCGGTGCGGGAGAGGCCGAACTTGCGATCCTCCTTGTTCTGGTAGTAGTCGTACCCCAGCACGTTGGAGTGGATGTCGGAGGTCTGGATCAGGCGCAGGGAGACGGTCCCCGGCTGCGCCTTGCTGTCATTCTCGTTGCTGCAGGCAGACAGCAGCACGATGGCGGCAATAGCCCCCAGCTTCATGGTGTTATTCACTGTTTTTTCCCTTTTATTATGAGTAACGCTTTACCAGCGCCGGGAATTTAACAGACGAATATGTCAGCAGATGGCACCGGGACTCATTTTTATGAAGCCCGGCACAAAAATAGCCTCACGAGGCCGGTATGGCACCCAATACCAGCTTGGCCGCCAGCACCAGCATGATGAGACCTACAACAAGATCAATGGCTTGCTGCACCCGGCCCCGGGCAAGCCAGGGGGAGAGGGCCGCCGCCCCGAACGCCAGTCCGTAGAACCAGACCAGGGAAGCCAGCATGGCCCCCGCCGCGAAGGCGGGTCTGAGCTCCTCGGCAAACTGGCTGCCGAAGGAGCCAAGCAGCATCAGGGTATCCAGGTAGACGTGGGGATTGAGCAGGGTCACTCCGAGGGTCATGGCCAGCACGCTCTTGACCCCCATCAACCGGGGCGAGTCCGCCAGGGCCGCCTCCTGGCCGCGCCAGGCACTGCGCAGGGAACGGATACCGAACCAGCCGAGGAAGAGCACGCCGCCCCAGGTCAACAGGGCCAGGCCGATCGGGCTGGCTGCCAGCAGGTTGGCCCCGCCGAACACCCCGATGCCGATCAGCACGAGATCGCACAGGCAGCAGAGGGTCGCCGTCAGCAGGTGGTGGTTGCGGTGAATGCCCCGGCTCAGCACGAAGGCATTCTGGGCCCCGATGGGGATGATCATGGCAAGGCCGAGGGTAAAGCCTTGCAGGGTGGTGGCGAACATGGGGATGCGTTCCTGTGAAAGAGAGAAACGCACTATAAGGGGGCGCGGGCAATCAGAGAAATTCATTCATTTTCTGATGCATTCATAAAACTGATGAAAACCGGGCTGAAACCACACAAAGAAGGTTGTCAATTGCAGGATCTGACAATTGTGGGGTCACAGCCCCGCCCCGAGAATCGGCGGCAGGATGGGACGGCGCAGGACAGCGGTGATGGCGACAGAGGGGATGCCGGGCGACGAGCCGGTGCCGCCGGGCCTGTATTCACTGCAGCAGGGAGGGGAAGTTGGTGACCACCACCTGCTCCAGGTTCGGCAGCAGGATGCCGCTGCTCACCCCCTTGGCGATGGCCTGGTAGCGGTTCATCGACCCCGTCTTGCGGGTGACCTGATTGAGGTGGTAGTTCACGGTGCGCTCCGTGATGCCGAGGATGCAGGCGATCTCCCCCGATGTCTTCCCTTCGCTGGCCCAGAACAGGCACTCGGTCTCCCGCTCCGTCAGGGGTTCCTGGGGATCGTCCTCCCTCATGCTCTGGCGCACGATCCGGATCGCCGCCTCGAAGATGTAGTTGGACATCCAGGAGAGGATGGGCGAGGACTCCAGCATCAGATCGCTCGACGCCCGCTCCCGGGTGATGAAAGAGAGTATGCCGTTCTCCCCCGCCGCCCCGTGCAGCGGGAACGAGATGCCGTTGCGCAGCCCGAATTCCGCCGCCAGCCCCATCACATCCATGCTCCCCTCTTGCAGGAAGCGCGCCTTCTCGTCCAGCCGGTTCCAGTAGATGGGCAGGGTCTGCCTGCGGGCGAGCTGGATGATGGGATCGCAGGCCAGCATGTTGTTCAGGGTGTAGGCCTGTACCCAGGAGTCGGGGCACTGGTTGAACAGCACCACCTTGGGCCTTTGCATCGACATGGGCAGGATGAGGGCGAAGCGGTAGTAGTCGTAACCCATTCCCAGGGTGAAGCGGCCGATGAGCTCGGACAGCCGGTTGCCATCGGTCACCAGCGTGAAATGTTCCAGGTACTCAAGCAGTTGGTCGCGTGTCATAGGCAAGCCTCCCCTGGCCAAGGCCTTGGATTATAGCGCCTAACCATGAAATGGAGAGACATGAATGCTTGTTTTCAAAGGAAAATTGAAAGAACACCCCAGATGGGAGGTCGAAAACGAGCTCTACCGATTTCGCAACCGCGTCTTCTCCGATCGACTCGGTTGGGACGTGGAATCCCGCCGTGGCCTGGAGCGGGACAACTTCGACAAGCCCGACACCCACTGGGTGCTGATTGAAGACAAGCAGGGGCTGTGCGGCTGCATCCGCCTGCTCAGTTGCGCCCAGGATTACATGCTGCCCAGCATCTTCCCCACCGCCCTCGCTGGCGAAGCCCCCCCGCGCGGCAACGACGTGTGGGAGCTGACCCGCCTCGCCATCGACGCCGACCGGGCCCCTCGCCTGGAGAACGGCATCAGCGAACTCACCTGCGTCATCTTCCGCGAGGTGCTGGCCTTCGCCAGGGAGCAGGGGATCCGCGAGCTGGTGGCCGTGGTCAGCCTGCCGGTGGAGCGCATCTTCCGTCGCCTCGGCCTGCCCATCGAGCGCCTCGGCCATCGCCAGGCGGTGGATCTGGGGGCCGTGCGCGGGGTCGGTATCCGCTTCCACCTGGACGAGCGTTTCGACCGCGCCGTCCATCGCCCCCTGCAGGGCCATTACCGGCCGGCGGGGGATGCTCTGCTCGCCGTCATCTGAGCAAAAAAAGTCCCGGGACCGGCCCGGGATTCAAGACGCTCGCTATGGTCCGTTTCCACCCCATGCAAAAACGGACCGGGTGAGTATCTTATGAATCTCATGTCAGGGCTACTGTCACATCTCACAGGGGCGGCCCCGGGCACGGGCCGCCTCCATGGGGGCGGTCAGGTTGTCCTCTGGCGCTCCCTTGAGTAGCATTCTTGCTGAACTCCCTTTTTTCATAAGGAATGCTGATGAAGACGCTGGACTACAAGCTGCTGCTGGCCCTGGACGCGGTGATCCGGGAGCAAAACTTCGAGCGTGCCGCCCAGCGCCTGCACATTACCCAGTCCGCCATCTCCCAGCGCATCAAGCAGCTGGAGCAGCAGTTTGCGGAGCCGCTCATCATCCGCAGCCAGCCGCTGCAGGCCACGGGGCTCGGCCAGAAGCTGCTGGCCCACTATCGCCAGGTGCGCCAGCTGGAGCTGGAGCTGGCCGGCGAGCTCTCCCCCGACGAGCCCAGGGCCCCCATCCGGGTCAGCATCGCCGTCAATGCCGACAGCCTGGCCACCTGGTTTCTGCCCGCCCTGGCGCCACTGCTGGAGCAATACCCCATCGAGCTGAACCTGCTGGTGGATGACGAGAGCCGCACCCTGGACCGGGTGCGCGAGGGGCAGGCGTTCGGCGCCGTCAGCCTGCAACCCCAGCCGCTGGCGGGCTGCTGCGTCGACGAACTCGGCGAGATGCGCTATCTGCTCACCGCCAGCCCCGCCTTCGTCGCCCGCCACTTCCCGAACGGCCTCACGGCGGCGGCCCTGGCCAAGGCGCCGGCGGTGGCCTTCGATCAGCGCGACGACATGCACATCAGCTACATGGCCCGTCATTTCGCCCTCCCCCCCGGTGGCTACCCCTGCCACACGGTGCGATCCTCCGAGGCCTTCGTCGCCATGGCGGAGCAGGGGCTGGCCTGCTGCCTCATCCCGGAATTGCAGATCCGCCAGCAACTGGAAGAGGGGCGCCTGCTCGATCTCAACCCGGATCACCACCTGGTCGAGCAGCTCTACTGGCACCGCTGGGTGCTGGAGCGGGGGCTGCACAAGCAGATATCCCAGCGCCTGATCCAGCAGGGGCGACGGGCACTGCAACCCCGTTGAGGGGGCCATTCACCTTGGCTTTGGGGGGGTAAAAACGTATAGTGCTGGGCGATTAACCATCAGGTCTCCACTCAGGTTCCCCATTTATGTTCCAAGACAATCCGCTGCTGGCCCAGCTCAAGCAACAAATCCGCGAAAACATCCCCAAGAAAGAGGGTGTGATCCGCGCCTCCGATCGGGGCTTCGGCTTCCTGGAGGTCGATGAGAAGACCAGCTATTTCGTGCCGCCTCCCTACATGAAGAAGGTGATGCACGGTGACCGGGTGAGCGCCCTGATCCGCACTGAAAAAGAGAAAGAGGTGGCCGAGCCGGATGCCCTGCTGGAGCAGGCCGTCACCCGCTTCGTCGGCCGCGTCAAGATGTTCCGCGACCGCCTCAACGTGGTGCCCGACCACCCCCTCATCAAGGACGCCATCAAGGCCCGCGCCAAGAAGGGTCTGGACGAGAAATCCTTCAAGGAAGGGGACTGGGTGGTCGCCACCCTCAAGCGCCATGCCCTGGTAGACGGCAACTTCTCCGCCGAGATCACCCAGCTCATCGCCACCCAGGAAGATCACAACGTGCCCTGGTGGGTGGTGCTGGCACGCCACAACCTGGCCCAGATTGAACCGGCGGACCTGCCGGAGTGGAAGGTGATCGAAGAGGAAGAGCTGCCCCGCCGGGATCTGACCCAGGTTCCCTTCTTCACCATCGACGGTGCCAAGACCAAGGACATGGACGATGCCCTGGCCATCACCAAGCTGGAGAACGGCTGGGAGCTGCTGGTGGCCATCGCCGACCCGACCGCCTATGTGGCCGAGGGCAGCGAGCTGGACAAGGAGGCCGCCCAGCGCGCCTTCACCGTCTACATGCCGGGGCGCAACGTGCCCATGATCCCGCGCACCCTCTCCGACGAGCTCTGCTCCCTGAAAGAGGGCGAGGAGCGCAACACCCTGTGCGCCCGTCTGCTCATCGCCGAGGACGGCCTGCTGCTGGAGGAGACCGAGTTCTTCGCCGCCCGCATCGTCTCACATGCCCGTCTCAGCTATGACGACGTCTCCGACTGGGCCGAGCACGGCAAAGCGCTGGATATCGACGCCGGCGTGCTGGCCCAGCTGCCCCTGATGAAGGCGATGACGGAGGCCCGCATCAAGTGGCGCACCGAGCATGCCCTGGTGTTCCCGGACAGACCCGACTACGACTTCGAGCTGGGTGAAGACGGCGAAGTGCTGGCCATCCACGTGGAGCCGCGCCGCATCGCCAACCGCATGGTGGAAGAGTCGATGATCGCCGCCAACATCTGCGCCGGCCGCGTGCTGGGCAAAGAGGTCGGCTACGGCATCTTCAACGTCCACACCGGCTTTGACGAGGAGTCCCTGGACGGCGCCATCGAGCTGCTCAAGACCGCCGAGGCCCCGTTCGAGAAGGAAGAGATCGCGAGTCTCTCCGGCTTCTGCGCCCTGCGCCGCTGGATAGACAACCTGGACACCCGCTGGCTGGACGGCAAGATCCGCCGCTTCCAGAGCTATGCCCTGATGTCCGCCGAACCGGGTGCCCACTACGGCCTGGGTCTGGATGCCTACGCCACCTGGACCTCCCCCATCCGCAAATACGGCGACATGGTCAACCATCGCCTGCTCAAGGCGGTCATCGCCGGCAAGACCCCGGGTGAACGCCCCAGCCTGGAGCTGACCGAGCACCTGACCGCCTGCCGCCGCCTGCACCGCATGGTGGAGCGCGACATCGGCGACTGGCTCTATGTGCGCTACCTCAAGGCCGATGCGGGCACCGACAAGGTGTTCAACGCCGAGATCATCGACGTGATGCGCGCCGGCCTCAAGCTGCGTCTGCAGGAGAACGGCGCCGTGGTGTTCATGCCCGCCCGCCATATCCTGGACAACAAGGATCGGCTGGAGTGCAACTGGGACAACGGCCGCGTCTATCTGGACAAGACCGAGGTGGTCTACGAGCTCGGCCAGATCATCGAGGTGAAGCTGACCGAGGCGGTGGAAGAGACCCGCTCCCTCATCGCCAAGCCGGCGGTGGATCTGGTGCCGGGTCCGGCGCCGGTGGCCCCGACCAGCGAGGCCGATGCCGCGCCTGCCGACGAGGCCCCCAAGGCGCAGTGATCCCCCTGCTTGTCTGCTCTGCAAAAGCCCGCATCCCGCGGGCTTTTTTTATGGCTGCGCTCCGCGGGCAGACGGGATGGGAGACCCGCTCGCAGGCCCCTGCCTGCGTCGCTACCGGCAGAGAGGTGCAAGACGGGAGCGGATCAGGATCCGCCACCCGGGCGTCACAAGAGGCCTTGTCGGAACCGAACCTCTCGGGGGAAAAACTGAAAGTGGGTTACAAAATAAGTGATTCATTGGTGATTAACGATGAACTGCGGCATATCCATCGTCATTACTTGCGAATACGAGGCGACAAACCATGACTCATTTGAGTGCAAAATTTGATTTTGTGACAACAATCACGTTGACACCGCATTTGCGCAAACCACAAAACGAGACATCAATCACAAAAAATTGACACCCAGAAGCGAGAAGATCGAAATGTAGCCGAAATACAGCGACTGACTGTGATCTTCATCACTATGTCGGGAGGGGGGAGGTCGGGGTATTTGAGATCCAGGTCACAAGACACCCCGTTTTCAGCCTAATTTGATCACAAGCTGGTAGATTGAAGTTGCTTAGACGACTGGGATGGGAGTTCGGCAAAACTCGTCATCCCGACTACCACTTTTAATCACACAGGCTTAAAACGGGGTCCCGACATGTTATCACCGGATACCAAAGTCAAGATACAGAATTTTGGACGCTTCCTGTCCAATATGGTCATGCCCAACATAGGCGCCTTCATCGCCTGGGGCTTCATCACCGCCCTCTTCATCCCCACTGGCTGGCTACCCAATGAAACCTTGGCCAAGCTGGTCGGTCCCATGATCACCTACCTGCTGCCGCTGCTCATCGGCTATACCGGCGGCAAGCTGATCGGGGGTGACCGGGGGGCCGTGGTCGGTGCCATCACCACCATGGGCGTCATCGTGGGGACCGACATCCCCATGTTCATGGGCGCCATGATGGTCGGCCCGCTGGGTGGCTGGGCCATCAAGCGCTTCGACAAGGCGATGGAAGGTCGCGTCAAGAGCGGCTTCGAGATGCTGGTGAACAACTTCTCCGCCGGCATCATCGGCATGTTGCTCGCCATTCTCGCCTTCTTCGTCATCGGTCCCTTCGTCAAGGTGCTCTCCGGCGTGCTGGCGAGCGGTGTCGGCTTCCTGGTGGACAACCACATGCTGCCCCTCACCTCCATCTTCGTCGAGCCGGCCAAGATCCTGTTCCTGAACAACGCCATCAACCACGGCATCTTCTCGCCGCTCGGGATCCAGCAAGCTACCGAACAGGGCCGCTCCATCTTCTTCCTGATTGAAGCCAACCCGGGCCCGGGCATGGGCGTGCTGCTGGCCTACATGGTGTTCGGCCGTGGCGCCGCCAAGCAGTCCGCTGCCGGTGCGTCCATCATCCACTTCTTCGGCGGCATCCACGAGATCTACTTCCCGTACGTGCTGATGAACCCGCGCCTCATCCTGGCGGTAATCGCAGGCGGCATGACCGGGGTCTTCACCCTGACCCTGTTCAACGCCGGTCTGGTCTCCCCCGCCTCCCCGGGCTCCATCTTCGCCGTGCTGCTGATGACGCCGAAAGCCTCCCTCATCGGGGTGCTGCTCTCCATCGTCGCCTCCGCCACCGTCTCCTTCCTGGTCGCCGCCGTGTTCGTCCGTGCCCAGCAGCCGGAAGCCGACGAGGCCGATGCCCTGGGTGAAGCCACCCGCAAGATGAAGGCCATGAAGGGTGCCAAGCCCGAGACCACCGCCGCCAAGAAGCCGGAAACCGAGCTGACCGCAGTGCGCAACATCGTCGTCGCCTGCGATGCGGGCATGGGCTCCAGCGCCATGGGCGCCGGCATGCTGCGCAAGCGGGTGCAGGCCGCCGGTCTCGACATCAGCGTCACCAACCGTGCCATCAACAACCTGGACGATCAGGTGGATCTGGTCATCACCCACAAGGATCTCACCGACCGTGCCCGTCGCCATGCGCCGCATGCACAGCACATTTCGCTGACCAACTTCCTCGACAACGCCCTCTATCAGGAGCTGGTGCAGAACCTCAGCCTGGCCAACGCGGCCAACGATGACGTCGCCAACCCGCAACTGCTGGTGGCGGCCAACGACGACAGCTACGAGCCTCAGGAGCCGGAAGTCTTCACCCTGAGCCTGCAGGACGTGCACCTGGGCCTCAAGGCCGAGAGCAAGGAAGCGGCCATCGTGACCGCCGGCAAGCTGCTGGCCGAGCGAGGCTATGTGGCACCGGACTACGTCGACGCCATGCTGGAGCGCGAACAGCTGGTCTCCACCTACCTCGGCGAATCCATCGCCGTGCCCCACGGCACCATCGCCGCCAAGGAGCACGTGAAGCGTACCGGCATCGTCATCTGCCAGTACCCGGCCGGAGTCGCCTTCGGCGAGGGCGCCGATGAGGTAGCGCGCCTGGTCATCGGCATTGCCGCCCGCAACGATGAACACATACAGGTCATAACCCGCCTGACCAATGCACTGGATGAGCCCGGTCTCGTCGACCGTCTGGCCAGCACCCAGGATCCCCAGGAGTTCCTGGATCTGCTGGGGGCCGAGCAGGCCGCGTAATCATCCGTTATCGTCTTTGGTTGTAGAGGTTAATATTATGAAAACATTGCATTTTGGTGCCGGCAACATCGGTCGGGGCTTCATCGGCAAACTGCTGGCTGACGCCAGCCATCAGGTCACCTTCGCCGACGTCAACGAGACCCTGATCGACCAGCTCAACCACCGCCAGGAGTACAAGGTGCACGTGGTGGGCACGGATCAGAAGCTGGACGTGGTGCGCAACGTTGCCGCAGTCAGCTCGGCCGGACACGAGGTGATCGCCCGTATCATCACCGCCGATCTGGTCACCACGGCGGTCGGCCCCAACATCCTGGACAAGATTGCCAGCACCCTGGCCAAGGGGCTGCAGGCCCGCTTCGATGCCGGCAACCTGACTCCCCTCAACGTCATCGCCTGCGAGAACATGGTGCGCGGCACCAGCCACCTCAAGGAGGAGGTACTCAAGTACCTGCCGGTCGCGTATCATGCCACCCTCGAGCAGTGCGTCGGCTTCGTCGACTCGGCGGTGGATCGCATCGTTCCGCCCGCGGCGGCGAACGACGATCCCCTGGAGGTGACGGTGGAGAGCTTCAGCGAGTGGATCGTCGATCGGACCCAGTTCAAGGGGGAGATGCCCCAGGTGGCGGGCATGGAGCCCACCGACAACCTGATGGCCTTCGTCGAGCGCAAGCTGTTCACCCTCAACACCGGCCACATCGTCACCGCCTATCTCGGCAAGCTCAGGGGATATCGCACCGTGCGCGAGGCGATCGAGGATCCGCTGATCCGCAGCAAGGTGCGCCGCGCCATGGAGGAGAGCGGGGCCGTGCTGGTGAAACGCTACGGCTTCGACCCGCGCCTGCACGCCGCCTACATCGAGAAGATCCTCTCCCGCTTCGCCAACCCCTATCTGGTGGACGAGATTGACCGGGTCGGTCGCCAGCCGCTGCGCAAGCTGGCGGCGGGGGACAGGCTGGTGAAGCCGCTGCTCGGCACCCTGGAGTACGGCCTGCCGAGCGATCACCTGCAGGAGGGCATCGCCGCCGCACTGCATTACCGCAATGAGGACGATCCCCAGGCGGTGGAGCTGCAGGCCATGCTGGCGGAACTCGGTCCGGCACGGACCCTGGCCCGCGTCACCGGCCTGGATGAGCACAGCGATGTGGTACGCACCATCGTCGCCCGTTACAACAACTTGAAGTGACCTGATGGGGTGGCGTCACACCGCCCGTGACGGACCCCATACGATACAAACCGGGGGAGGGCCTGCTCTCCCCCTGTCAGCCGGACCCGAAGCACTTATGACCACACACCAGGAAGATGAAGTACTGGAGCGACTGAACGAGCAGGATGGCCCCCGCGGCTTCTTTCTCGAGGTCGTGACCATCCTGGAAGAGGCGGTCGACTCCCTGATGCGGCGAGCCTTTCGTCAGGAGGAGTATGCCGTCAAATACGCCATCGAACCCCTGCTCAACCAGAGCGGCCCCCTCGGCCAGCTGGAGGTGCGCCTCAAGCTCATCTTCGCCCTCGGCCTCATCTCCCTCGAGCGCTATCAGGATCTCGAGGCATACCTGAAGATCCGCGACTTTCTGGTACGCGACCCCAAGGATTACCGCTTCAGCGACAAGCCGGTCCGCGATCTGCTCGAGCGCCTGAATGCCATCCAGCAGGGCAGCATGATGCCGCAGGATCCCCCGGCCAACGAAGAGGACTGGCCCCTCTACCAGATGCAGCTCAACCGGCTCGATCAGATGGTGCGCTCCGCCTTGGTGCTGGCGGTGACCGATTGCGTCACCGAACTCCACAAAGAGAGCCCCATCTGATCTGAGCGGCTCTCCCCTGCACGCCTGGCGGGTGTCATCTTGCCCCCCTTCCCCGCTACACTAGGTCCAACCCCATCACCTGTACGAGGTTGGCATGATTGCTCTCTCCCTCGCCGGAATTGCCCTCATCTCCCTGCTCGCCCAATGGCTTGCCTGGTCCGTGCGCGTTCCCGCCATTTTGTTCCTGCTGCTGAGCGGCCTCTTGCTCGGCCCGGTGACCGGTCTGCTCGATCCCGATCAGTTGCTGGGGGATCTGCTGTTTCCCCTGGTTTCCCTCTCGGTCGCCATCATCCTGTTTGAAGGGGCGCTGACCCTGCACCTGACCGAACTCAAGGGGATCGGCAAGGTGGTACGCAACCTCTGCTCCACCGGCATGGTGACCAGCTTTGCCGTCATCGGCGCCGCCAGCTACTTCCTGCTTGGGCTGGACTGGCGGGTCGCCATGGTGCTCGGCGCCGTGCTGGTAGTGACCGGCCCCACGGTGATCGCCCCCATGCTCAACGTGATCCGCCCGGTCCGGGAGGTGGACAAGATCCTGCGCTGGGAGGGGATCGTCATCGACCCCATCGGCGCCCTGTTCGCGGTACTGGTGTTCGAGGCGGTGCGCCTCGGCAGCCAGGGAGATCTGGTCGGTCATACCCTGCTGGCCCTGGCCAAGACGGTGGGAGTGGGGTCGCTCATCGGGGTCGGTGCCGGCTGGCTCACCACCCTGCTCATCCGCAAGGACTGGCTGCCGGTCAGCCTGCACAAGTTCGGGGTACTGGCGCTGGTACTGGTGACCTTCACCCTGTCTGACTGGCTCAGTCACGAATCCGGCCTGCTGGCGGTGACGGTGTTCGGCATCTGGCTCGCCAACCAGGACGGGCTGGATCTGGAGGAGGTGCTGGCCTTCAAGGAGGATCTCGCCGTCATTCTCATCTCCTCCCTCTTCATCCTGCTGGCGGCCCGCCTCGATCTGGCCCAGCTCTGGCAGCTCGGCCCCATGGTGCTGGCCCTGCTGTGCGTGGTGCAGTTCGTGGCCCGCCCGCTCTGCATCCTGGTCTCGACCCGGGGGGCGGACCTGCCCTGGCGCGCCCGCGCCCTGCTCGCCTGGATAGCCCCCAGGGGCATAGTGGCGGCGGCGGTCAGCGCCTCCTTCGCCATCAGCATGCACGAGGCCGGCATCGAGGATGCCGACAAGCTGGTGCCCCTGGTGTTTGCGGTCATCATCTTCACCGTGGTGCTGCAGAGCCTGACGGCCACGCCATTGGCCAGATTGCTCGACATGCGCCAGAGCGCCCCCAATGTCTGGCTGCTCATCGGTGCCAACTCGGTGGCCCGGGCCATCGGCAAGGCGCTGGCGGATCAGGGGATCCCGGTGCAGCTCTCCGATCCTGCCTGGGAGCACTGCAAGCTGGCCCGCATGAGCGGCCTGCCCTGCTACTTCGGCAACCCCCAGTCGGAGCACGCCGAGCGGCATCTGCCCCTCACCAGCATCAGCACCGTGCTGGCGCTCTCTCCCAGCCGCCACAACAACGCCCTCGGGGTGCTGCACTTCGCCCACCTCTACGGGGAGGAGAAGGTCCACTCCCTGCGTTCCAGCGAACAGCACGGCAAGGCCAACCGGGAGAGCGCTACCTTCCGTGCCCGCCAGAACCTGTTCGGCGCCGACATCAACTTCGCCAGGCTGAGCGGCCTGCTGAGCCGGGGCGGGCAGATCAAGGCGACCCGCCTGAGCGACACCTTCGACTGGGACCAGTATCAGGAGGCCAATCCCGGCGCCATTCCTCTGTTCGTGCTGGATGCCAAGGCCAGACCCAGGGTGGTCACCGGCCCTGTCACGCCGCTGCCCGGGGAGCTGCTGATCGCCCTGCAACCACCCCGGGAGGGGGCGACGGCGCCCTGATCCGATGACGGCGCCACCGGGAAGGAGAACTAGACTTGAGGGTGGCGCCATGAGTCATAGGAGGATGTCATGACAGTCAGTGAATTGCGCGCGCTTCACCAGCAGCACAGGTTCAAGGAGGCGGAGATCATGCACGACATCGTCTCCCCCGGCTGGATCGTGGAGTTCAGGGGGCAGGACGGCCACCTCTACGTGATGACGGACACCCTGGGGTGCCCCATGAGCTTCTCGTCCACCGAGGAGGCACGGGACCACATCCACCTGGTGGCCGACTGCCCCGTCCAGGTCGAGCACCTCTACCGCTTCTTCGAACGCTGAGCACCCATCGAAAAAGGCTCCCGAGGGAGCCTTTTCTCATTCCGGCTGCGTGGACTCAGCCTCCTTTCCCTCCAGCCGCCTCACCGGCTTTTGCAGAATAAGGTTCGCCGGATAGGTGACCAGATCGCCGTTGTCATCCCGCACCCGCACGTAGAAGAGACCGATCTCGGTGATGATGCCGGTGACGGAGTCATCCTTGTCGAGGATGCGGATGCGATCGCCAATCTTGTAGGGGAAGGCGAAGAAGATGGTGATGCTGGCGGTGATGTTGGAGAGGATCGACCACTGGGCCACCATGGCGACCCCCAGTACCGCGAAGAAGGAGGAGGCGAGCACCACCAGCCGGGAGAAGTCGAGCCCCCAGACCCCGGCCAGGATCAGCAGGGTGGCGCAGCCCAGCAGGAAGTGGAATACGTGCTCCACGTAGAGTACCCGGTTCTCGCTCACCTGCCGGCTCTGGCCAAGGGCCATCAGGCTCTTGTGAATGAGGCCGCGCACCAGGGTGTGCCCCAGCAACAGCAGCAGGGTCACGCCAAAAGATTCCCATGTCGTCATGTTCACTCCTTACCACCAGCGCCTGTGCTTGAGCCAGACCGCCAGTCCGGTCGCCAGCACCAGCAGGAAGCCACAGAACACCCAGAAGGCGGTCGGACTCTCGGCCCCGGGGATCCCCCCCAGGTTGATGCCGAACAGGCCGGTCAGGAAGCTGGCGGGCAGGAACAGCAGCGCCATCACCGACATCTGGTAGGCACGGCGGTTGGTCGCCTCCGCCATCAGGTTGTTGATCTCGTCCGCCAGCACGGCGGTGCGCGCCACCCCGGCATCCAGATCGTCGAGCCAGCGCCGCAAGCGGTCGGCGATGTCGAGCAGGCGTCGCCTGTCATCTTCGTCCAGCCAGCTGATCTTCTCGTTGGCCAGGCGCGCCACCAGATCCCGCTGGGGGGAGAGGTAGCGACGGATCATGATGAGCTGCTTGCGGATGCGCGCAAGCCGACCGTTGGCGGGCAGGTCGCGCATCAGCACCATCTCCTCCAGATCCAGGATCTGGTCGTGCAGCTCCTCGACGAACTCCCCGGCCCGGTCGGTCAGGGCGTCGCATATCTCCACCAGCCAGTCGGCGGGTGTGTCGGCGCCGCCCCCCAGCGACAGCTGCTCGAACACATCTTTCTCGGAGAGCAGCGGACGGCGACGGCTGCTGATGATGAGATCCGGCGTGATGAAGATCCGCAGGGCCACCATCTCTTCAGGCCTGTGATCCTTGTTGTGGTTGATGCCGCGCAGGATCAGCAGCACCGTCTCCCCCATCCGCACCAGCTTGGGACGATTGCTCTGGCCGAGCAGGGCCTCCCGGGCCGCCTCCCCCAGCAGCGGCGTCTGCAGCAGCCAGCGCGCCGACTCCGGGTTGCCGTAGTCCAGATGCAGCCAGCCGGGCTGAGCACCGGGGATCTCGCTACCTTCGGCCAGCGGGGTCATGCCCCCCTTGCCGTCCAGGGTCAGGCCATAAATCACGTCACCGGGCACCCGATCCATCTCGTCTCCTTCTCGTTTCATGTGCAGGCCCCAGCTTACACCAAAGGCGGGGACGACTCAGCCCCGGGGCAGCCGCCCCGCACCAGCCATGCTAAGATGCGCCACCCGTTCCAGACACAGGAAGCCATGCCATGCCCATCTGGGTTGATGCCGATGCCTGCCCCATCCCGGTCAAGGAGCTCCTCTACCGCGCCGCCCACCGCGCCCAGGTGGTGACCACGCTAGTGGCCAACCAGGGACTCAGAGTCCCCCCCTCCCCCTTCATCAAGACCCAGCAGGTGGAGAAGGGCTTCGATGTGGCAGATCATGTCATCGCCCAGCAGGTCAAGCCCGGCGACCTGGTGATCACCGGCGACATTCCCCTCGCCTCCTGGGTCATCGACGCCGGGGGCGAGGCGCTCAATCCCCGGGGCGAGATCTACACCCGGGAGACCATCCAGGCACGGCTCGGGATGCGCAACTTCATGGAGGAGCTGCGCTCTGCCGGCGTCCAGACCGGTGGCCCTGCGCCCTTCAACGCCGCCGACAAGCAGCGCTTCGCCAATGCGCTGGACAAGTGGTTGGTCAGGGGCAAGCTGAGCTGATCACCCTCTCCCCGGTCCACCGCCGGGGAGAGCCATTCATTTCCCTTTTCCCTTAATTCTTCCTTAATGCTCCTTGATTAGCCTTGCGACTGTTGACCCAACCACCCGCAAGGAGCAAGCAATGAAACTGACCCCCCTGTTGTTACTGATCCCCCTGTTGAGCGGCGCAGCCCTGGCCGACCCCCAATGCACCCAGGCCGACAAGAGCAAGTGGATGAGCGAAGCCGACGCCCAGCAGCAGATCAAGGCGATGGGTTACGACATCAAGAAGTTCAAGGCCACCAAGACCGGCTGCTACGAGATCTACGGCTGGGACAAGGAGAAGCGCAAGGTCGAGATCTACTTCGACCCGACCGACCTGAAAAAGGTGAAAGAAGAGATCGACGAGTAACGCCGCCCCGGGCCGGTCTTCCCCCGGCCCCCACCATGGAGCCTTGCCATGACACCTGCCTCTGAAGTGAAAGTCTGGGATCCCCTCATCCGGGTGTTTCACTGGGCGACCGTCACCCTCTGCCTGCTCAACTTCTTCGTGCTGGAAGAGGGCAGCAAACCCCACAGATATGCTGGCTACGCGGTGGGCATTCTGCTCATCATCCGCCTGCTGTGGGGGCTGGTCGGCCCCTATTACGCCCGCTTCGGCCAGTGGTGGCCAACCCCTGCCCGGGTCCGCTACTACCTGCGCCAGCTCGCCCAGGGGCGCCACCCCTACTACCTCGGCCACAATCCGGTCGGCTCCCTGATGATCTGGTTGCTGCTGCTGTCCCTGGTCGGGACCGTCGTCACCGGCTGGCTCACCACCTGGGATGCCTTCTGGGGCGAGGAGTGGCTGGAGGAGCTGCACGGCATCATCGCCAACACCCTGATGGCCGCCGTTGGCGTCCATGCGGCCGTGGTACTCCTGACCGATCGCCTCACCCGCAGCGATCTGGTCCGCGCCATGGTGCTGGGCAAAAAGCGGGTCCCCGCCAACATCAAGGTGGAAGACCCCCGCGCTTGATGGCCGGGCTGCCGACCAGTCCCCTCCTCTGTTCACCCGCTCATCTGCCCAAAAAAACGACCCCCTGCCAAGGCAGGGGGTCGTCATGAGCAGCGCGGGGGGGAGGACCTAGATCATCACACCGGCGATAACGGCGGAAAGCAGGCTCACCAGGGTGGAGCCATAGACCAGCTTCAGACCGAAGCGGGAGACCATGTTGCCCTTCTCTTCGTTGAGCGCCTTCACCGCACCGGCGATGATGCCGATGGAGCTGAAGTTGGCGAACGACACCATGAAGATGGAGAGGATGCCGACGGTGCGCGGGGAGAGCTCGGCGGCAATCTTGCCCAGATCCATCATGGCCACGAACTCGTTGGTCACCAGCTTGGTCGCCATGATGGAGCCGGCCTGCAGCGCTTCACTGCCCGGGATGCCCAGGATCCAGGCAACGGGATAGAAGATGTAGCCCATGACGTGCTGGAAGTTGACGCCGAACGCCGCCTCGAACAGGTAGTTGATGAGGGCGATCAGGGCGATGAAGCCCACCAGCATGGCACCGACGATCACCGCCACGGTGAAACCGGCCATGATGTATTCCCCCAGCATCTCGAAGAAGTTCTCCTTCTTCGGCGTGTGGTGCTCGTCACCCTCGGCCAGCGCCTTGGCATCGGTCACGGTGTTGTCGGGCTCGTAGGGGTTGATGAGGGAGAGCACCACGAAGGTGCTGAACATGTTGAGCACCAGCGCGGCCACCACGTAGCGCGGCTCGATCAGCTGCATGTAGGCACCGACGATGGACATGGAGACGGTGGACATGGCCGTCGCCGCCAGGGTGTACATCTGCTTCTCGTTCAGGTGCGGCAGTATGTTCTTGAGGGCGATGAAGTTCTCGGACTGACCGACGATCATGGAGCTGATGGCGTTGAAGGACTCCAGCTTGCCCATGCCGTTGATCCTGGCCAGCACGGTGCCGATGCCACGAATGACGATGGGCAGCAGACGGATGTACTGCAAAATGCCGATCAACACGGAGATGAAGACGATGGGCATCAGCACCATCAGGAAGAAGGAGAAGGCCCCTTCGTTGACCAGACCGCCGAACACGAAGTCGGTCCCCTGCTTGGCAAACTCCATCAGCTTGGTGAAGCCGGCTGCAAAGCCACCCACCACCGCCAGACCCACTTCGGAGTTGAGCATGAACCAGGCGAGCGCCAGCTCGACCACCAGCAGCTGGCCGATGTAACGCAGCTTGATCTGTTTCCAGTTGCGGCGGTTTGCCAGCAACGCCAATGCCAGGACCATCACGAGTCCGAGCACGAAGTGAACGTATTCCATACCAGTAGCACCCATTGAATTGTTATTTTTGACCGGCGCCATCATAAAGAACTGCATATTTAAAAATCAGAGAATCATCACAATCCGCGGTAAAAATATGCATGCGAAATAATACAAACGTTTTTAAATTAATTGCCAAGACACACGATTATTAATCGTTAATGGCTGAGATCAAAAATAAATCAAAAACAATAAGTTATGCTATTTCGTTAAATTTATTCCTCATTCGTATATAGATTGAATAACGACCATATCCCATATGACATCCTCCGATGACTCATCATCACCAGGACATGTTTAATTAAAAACGTTTTCTCGCCATTCATCATGATCTGGCCATGACCACCCTGTTCCATTGTGATCTTTTTACATACCGCAAGCCCGCCAACGCAGACAGAAGCCTCCATCGGCAACCCATGACGCCAACCGTTCAAATATTCACCGCATCCGGCGGCACATTCTGGTATGATGCGCCCCCTTGCGCACCGCGCACCCCCATTTCTGGTTTTCCGACATAGAGTCCTTTTGTGAACAACAGCGAATTTAGCAGCCTGAACCTCTCCTCCGCCCTGCAGGACAACCTCGCCAGCCTGGGCTATCTGCAGATGACCCCGATCCAGGCCCAGAGCCTGCCCCTGGTGCTCGACGGCAAAGATTTGATCGCCAAGGCGAAAACCGGCAGCGGCAAGACCGCGGCCTTCGGCCTGGGTCTGCTGGCCAAGCTGGACGTCAACCGGCTGGCCGTGCAGGCGCTGGTGCTCTGTCCGACCCGCGAGCTGGCGGATCAGGTGGCCACCGAGATCCGCCGTCTTGCCCGTACCCTGCCCAACGTCAAGCTGGTGACCCTGTGCGGCGGCACCCCGACCGCACCGCAATCCGCCACCCTGGGCTTTGGCGCCCACATCGCCGTCGGCACCCCGGGCCGGATCCTCAAGCACCTGGAGCAGGGCACCCTTGCGCTCGACGACCTCAAGACGCTGGTGCTGGACGAAGCGGATCGCATGCTGGACATGGGCTTTGGTGAAGAGATCAACCGGGTCATCAGCCACGCCCCGCGTGACCGGCAAACCCTGCTCTTCTCCGCCACCTATCCGGAAGGGATCGCCCAGATGAGCCGCGGCGTGCAGCGCAACCCGGTGGAGGTGAGCGTGGAGTCCCTGCATGAAGAGAGCGCCATCGAACAGAAGCTGTATGAAGTGCCGGCCGGCCAGCGCCTCGATGCCCTCACCTGGCTGCTCAGCCACTACCAACCGGGCTCCTGCGTGGTGTTCTGCAACACCAAGCGCGCCTGCAACGACGTGGCCGATCACCTGGCCGCCAAGGGCTTCTCGGCGCTGGCGCTGAACGGTGACCTGGAACAGCGTGAGCGGGATCAGGTGCTGGTGCGCTTCGCCAACGGCAGCGCCACCATACTGGTGGCTACCGACGTGGCGGCCCGCGGCCTCGACATCAAGGAGCTGGGCGCCGTCATCAACTACGAGCTGACCTACGACCCCGAGGTGCACGTGCACCGCATCGGCCGTACCGGCCGCGCTGGCCAGCAGGGCCTGGCCCTGAGCCTCTACCAGCCGAACGAGGCCCAGCGCGTCAACTTCATTGAGGAGTACCAGCAGGCCCCCATTCCCCAGGGCGACCTGGCCGGGATCGGCCGCGACATCAAGCCGATCGCGCCGCAGATGGTGACCCTCTCCATCGATGCGGGCCGCAAGAGCAAGGTGCGTGCCGGTGACATCCTCGGCGCCCTGACCGGCGAAGGCGGCATTGCCGGGGCCGATGTGGGCAAGATCCAGATTTCCGAGCAGTACTCCTACGTGGCGGTGAAGCGCCAGGTGGCGAGCGCCGCCCTCAAGCGGTTGCAGGAAGGCAAGATCAAGGGGCGCAGCTACCGTGCCCGCAAACTGGGCTAAGGTATTTCACACGCCCGGCCAGACCACAGGCGCCTCACAGGCGCCTGTTTCATATCATTCGCCGCCATGCGGCAAGACAGGTGACATGACCCAAGCAATCCAGAGCGATGTGAGCTGCCAGAACTGCGAAGCCTGCTGCTGCCGCCTCGAGGTGATGCTCTTCACCGACACCGGCGTGCCGGACCGCTATATCGAGGAACGGGAAGGAGAAGTGCCCGTGATGCACAGACTGGAAGATGGCTGGTGCGCCGCCCTCGACCGCAACACCATGATGTGTCGCATCTACGAGGTGCGGCCGCTTATCTGCCGTGAATTCGAGATGGGGGAGCCCGACTGCCTCGACGAGCGGGACAAGTGGTTCATCAGGCTGGAGTAACCGGGATGTTCAACCCGTGCTGACGTGGATCTCCGTGCCTTGCAGCCCCTCGAGGCGCTGTGTCAGCCAGTGGATGGCCTGCGCTTCCTCCTCGAAATAGCGCACCTCCTGAAAGGGAAGCTCGCTGAAGACGTGATCCGCCAGATAACGTTTGAAATCCCCGATCATGACCACCGCCAGAAAGGCGCAGCCATGGGTGGCGCACCAGTTGAACTGGCGACGAAAACGGGCCAGCACCTCGGGGCCGGCGGCCTCGAACTCGGTCGCGACCTCGACGATGCCCCAGGGGGCTCCCTGCAAACGGCTTATCTGCTGGCTGAACTTGCCCTCATAGGCCATGGCGCCTGCCAGGTTGAAAGGGCCGCTCGGCCGACAGATCAGCAATTGCCCTTGTCGCTGCATCTCAAAATGGCCGTGTGCTTGCACGTTCACCTCCTGCCTTGAGTCCTTCGCTGCGGCTGATATGCCCTGTGTTGCCACAAAGTAAGAATTTATCCCCGAAAAGTCCATGAAGCTCCCCGCATTGTGAACGGAAAGCGCCATTCACCCCCCGTTTTTACCCCAGTGGCGGAATGTACATTTCTTCGACATGTTCTGTTGCAGTTAACAAAACGTTGCTGCTATTATCCGCGCCACTCAAAACATTCCACCTACTGAAACCTTTTGGCGTTCACCCAGGGATCAACGATGAAGCAACAAGACGCAAGTTATTACCAACGGATCTGGCGCTGGCATTTCTATGCCGGTCTCTTCGTCGCCCCCTTCCTGATCCTGCTCTCCCTCACCGGCATCGTCTATCTGTTCAAACCGCAGCTGGACAACCTGCTCTACCCCCAGCTGATGAAGGTGACGCCCGCCACCCAGACCCTGAGTGCCGACCAGCTGCTGGCCAAGGCAACCATCGCCATGCCGGACGCCAGCCTGCGCAAATACCTGCCCCCGGTGGCAGCGGACGCGAGCGCCCAGATAGTCGTGATGCGTGAAGGGCAGGAGCTGACCCTCTTCATGGATCCCGCGAACGGCGCCCTGCTCGGTACCATGGACAACAAGTGGAACCTGCAGGCGGTGGCGCGCGCTCTCCATGCGGAGCTGATGCTTGGCACCACGGGAGATCGCCTGATCGAGCTGGCCGCAGGCTGGGGAATCGTGCTCCTCGTCAGCGGACTCTATCTCTGGTGGCCCCGCAAGGGACCGGGTGTGGGGGGCATCCTCTGGCCGAGAATGCACCAGCGCGGCCGTCTCTGGTGGCGTGATCTGCACGCCGTGGTCGGCTTCTGGGGCGCAGGTTTCCTGCTGCTGCTGCTGCTGACGGGCATGACCTGGACCGGTTTCTGGGGCGGCCAGTTCGCCGATGTCTGGAACCGCTTCCCTGCGGCCATGTGGAACGAGGTGCCCAAGTCGGCTCCCCTCACCCGCAGCCTCAACCAGGCTCACGAACAGACCGTCTCCTGGGGGGCCGAGACCCTGCCCATGCCGAGCTCCCAACCCACGGCAGAGAGCCATGATCACAGCGCCATGACCCATGGCGGCGGACACGAGGGCATGGTCATGGCCAGCCATCGCATTCCGCTGCAACAGGTGGTCGACATCGCCAACGAGCGGGGGGTCAGCCCGGGTTACAGCATCACCCCCCCGGTCGGTGAAACCGGCGTCTATACCATCGCCATCTTTGCCGATGATCCCCGCAACGACGCCACCCTGCACATCGACCAATACAGCGGCAAGGTGCTGGTCGACGTGCGCTGGCAGGATTACGGCCCGGTCGCCAAGACGGTGGAAACCGGCGTCATGCTGCACATGGGCAAGCTCTACGGCTGGCCGCACCAGCTCGTCATGCTGCTCATCTGCCTGATGATTCTGGCAAGCTCGGTGAGCGGGCTCTGGATCTGGTGGAGCCGCCGTCCCAGTGGTCGCCTCGCCGCCCCGCCCCTGCCCGCCAAGCTGCCTCCCATGGGCGGTGCCATCGCGGTGCTGGTCGTGCTCGGGATCTGCTTCCCGCTGGTGGGGGCCTCCATGGTTGCCATCTGGCTGCTGGACAGTCTCTTCTTCTCTCGCCGCACGGCCGTGGCCCAGGCAAGCTGACCCGTCAGGGGCAAGCCCGCCTCATGCACACGAGGGCTCCCTGTCGGGGGCCCTCGTCGTCTGCATCACCTGGCATCATCCTTCGCCTGGCGGCATGCTCCTCCCCTTTCGATCATCACATCGGTCTGATGACCAACAACGCATCGACACATCAGCAAAAAGGGCTCCCGTTCGGGAGCCCTTTTCATTGCCAAACGCGTCGGCCTCAGGTGAGCGCCAGCCCGGCGGAGAGCAGCAGGCTGAACAGAAATGCGCTGATGGCGGTCTTCTTGAGGGCGCCGGTCAGCACCTCGCCATCGAAACTCTCTCGCAGGGTACGGGCGGCATCGGTGAGGGGCTTCATGGCGGGCAGGAAGATCCAGGGCCAGAGGCTCGCAGGCTGGGTCAGCAGGAAGACGATGGTCGCCAGCAGCGCCGCCCCCAGCAAGACCCAGTGATAGGCGATGGCCCGGTTGCGGCCAAGGCGCACCGCCAGGGTGATCTTGCCGCTGGCGGCATCGGTCTCGATGTCCCGCACGTTGTTGATGTTGAGCACGGCAGTCGCCAGCAGGCCGCAGGCGGTGGCAGGCAGCAACAGGTCCCACTCCAGGCGATGGGTGAAGAGGTAGTAGGAACCGAGCACCCCCAGCAGGCCGAAGAACAGGAATACCGAGATGTCCCCAAAGCCGCGATAGCCGTAGGGGCTCTTGCCCACCGTGTAGGTGATGGCCGCGACGATGGCCGCTCCCCCCAGCAGGATGAACGTCAGGATCTGCTGCCACGCCTCCCCGAAGGCGCAGATCAGCAGGGAGAGGCCGCTCACCACGGCCGCCAGGGCGGTCAGCCCCATGGCCACACACATCTGGTGCCGGGTGATGAGGCCGGAAACCACGGCGCGCTGGGGACCGATCCGCTCCCCGTTGTCGGCACCGGAGACCGCATCCCCATAGTCGTTGGCAAGATTGGAGAGAATTTGCAGCAGGATGGCGGTCAGCAGGGAGAGCCCCATGATGGTGCCGTCGAACGCTCCCCGGCTGGCTGCCAGCCCCGAGCCCAGCAAGATGGAGGAGCACGCCAGGGGCAGTGTTCGCAAACGCGCCGCCAGCAACCAAACAGAGAAGGTATTTGTCATATTGTGATGGCCAAACAATCAGATATTGATCGTGTTAAGGGTTATCGAACCGGATTTAGGTATACTTGGCTGCGCGGGGGCGTCGGTTCCCCCGGGCAATTTACATGGACGAATGGGCAGATAATATATAGGAAATCGTCGCCCTTTGGCATCAACCTGCGCCATCCTCCCCCGGAGCGATCGCGATTATCCGGCTCAGACTAGACATCCATGTTGGCTCAGACCCACCTCAAGCAACAACTGGACGCCCTGCGTCACAGCACTGTCAGCGGTTTCGTGCGACTGCGCGTGGCCGCTCACGTCGACGTCTTTCCCGGCTGGTTGGCGGCCCAGACGCTCTACCCCCGCATCTATTGGCACGCCAGAGGGCAACAGAGCCCGGAGTACGTGGCGCTTGGCGCCATCCACGAGCTGACGCGGCCGGAGGATATCCAGCGGGTCTGCGACCTTGCCGGCACGGCCAGTGAAGACAGCCCTCGCTACTACGGTGGCCTGGCGTTCGACCCGGATCTGCCCGGCTGGCAGGGTTTTGGCCCCTGCCGCTTCGTGCTGCCCCGTATCGAACTGGTACGCCGGGGGGAGTGCACCAGCCTCTGCCTCAATCTCTGGCTGCCTGCCCGGGAAGAGGGTCACGCATTCGAAGCCGAACTCTGCGCCGCCGAGGCGGCGCTCGATGCCCTGCAACCCGAGGCACCCCTGCCCGCCCTGCAAAAGCGGCCATGGCAGCGCCAGGACCTGCCGGGCCCTGCCCAGTGGCGGACCCTGGTGGAGCAGGTCACGGCCCCCGACTTCCAGGCCCGCACCCCCAAGGTGGTGCTGTCGCGGGAGAGCCTCCTCCAGAGCGAGGCGCACGATGCGCCCCTCTGCCCCTGGTCCCTGCTGACACAGTGGGCCCGCCACGCCCAGGAGTGCTTCCACTTCGGCTTTCAGTTCTCACCCGAGCAGAGCTTCATCTCCTGCTCCCCCGAGCGCCTCTACCGCCGGGAGAAGGGCCACCTCTTTACCGAGGCGCTGGCAGGCACCATTCGCCGTTCCGGGGATGAGGCGACCGACGCGGCCCTGGCCGCCGAGCTGCTGGCCGACAGCAAGAACCGGCTGGAGAACCGGCTGGTTCACGCCGACATTCTCAGCCGCCTGGCCCCCCTCACGACCGATGCCACCCTGACCGAGCCGCGCATTCTGAAATTGCGGCTGCTGCAACACCTCAAGTGCGACATCGAGGCAGAGCTCAAACCCGGCGTCTGCGACTGGCAACTGCTGGCTGCCCTGCACCCCACTCCCGCCGTGGGGGGCGCCCCCCGCGAGGCAGCGCTCGCTTTCATCCGTGAATGCGAGCCCCATGATCGCGGCTGGTATGCCGGTGCCTGCGGCATGCTGAGCCGGGAGACCTCGGAGTTCTCCGTCGCCATTCGCAGCGCCCGGATCAGGGGCCCGCGCATCAGCCTGTTCGCCGGTGCCGGCATAGTGGCGGGATCGGAGCCCGCCGCCGAATGGGCCGAACTCGACAACAAGATCGCCAACGTGCTCTCCCTGCTGGGATAGCGTTTCTCACCGACTCCTCACTGCGAGAGCTTCATGTCCGCCAGCCACGTGTCCGCGCATCACGCCTTTGCCAGCCATCACGCCACCTTCAACCATGTCTGGTCCTCCCTCTTGCTGGAAGAGCTCTTTCGCCTCGGCGTGCGCGACATCGCTCTGGCCTCCGGCTCCCGCTCGGCGCCGCTCACCATGGCCGCCGCAGCCCACCCGGGCTTTCGCCGCCATCTGCACTTCGACGAGCGGGGTCTGGGCTTCATGGCGTTGGGGCTGGCCAAGGGGAGCGGCCGCCCGGTGGCGGTGATCATGACCTCGGGCACCGCGGTGGCCAACCTCTGGCCCGCGGTGGCGGAAGCCCAGCTCACCGGGGTCCCGCTCATCATTCTCTCTGCCGACAGGCCACCCGAGCTCATCGACAACGGGGCCAACCAGGCCATCGATCAGCCGGGGATCTTCGGTCGCTACCCCGTCTATCAGCAAAATCTGCCGAGCCCCACTCCCGCCATTCCGGCGGCCTTCGTGCTGAGCTCGGTGGATCAGGCCCTGGCCCGACAGGCGCACACCCCGGGGCCGGTGCACTTCAACTGCATGTACCCCGAGCCCCTCTACCCCGGCGACCACTATCTGGACTTTTCCTATTACCTGGCGCCCCTCGGCGACTGGCTGCACTCGGCCAAGCCCTGGAGCCCCTGGCTGGTGGGCGAGCCGGGCTGCCCCGCCCAGCCGGACTGGGAGGAGCTGAAGGGCAAGCGCGGTGTCATCGTCGCCGGACGCATCCAGGATCCGGTGCAAGGCAAGGCGGTGGCCGAGCTGGCCGACCGCCTCGGCTGGCCCCTGCTGGCAGATCTGCAAAGCCAGATCCGCTTCGATGATCGCAACCTTGTCCACACGGATCTCGCCCTGCAACACAGCGACTTCGTGGCCGAGCTGGCCCGCGCCGAGGTCCTGCTGCAATTCGGCGCCCGCCTCATCTCCAAGCGCCTCGGCCAGTTCATCAAACAACACCCCTGGCAGGATTACTGGCTGGTGGACCCGCAGCCGGCACGCCTCGACCCCGACTACCGGCTGCGCCGTCGCCTGGTGTGCGACCCCGCCGCCTTTGCGGCCGCCCATCCAATCCCCCATTCGCAGCAGCCCTGGCACCAGTTGGCCGCGCGCCAGCAGGCCATCAGCCAGCAGATCCGCACCGCCTGTGATCGCTTCTCGGAGCTCGGGGTGTGCCATCGCCTGAATCAGCTGATCCAGGGTCAGTTGTTCGTCGGCAACAGCATGCCGGCCCGGCTGATGGACATGCTGGGCGAGGTGGGCAAGGGCCCCAGCCGGGTGATGACCAACCGCGGCGCCTCCGGCATCGATGGCCTTATCGCCACCGCATACGGCTTCGCACAGTCGGTCCCGCCTGACAGTCGCGAGCCCACCACCCTGCTGCTCGGGGATCTCAGCGCCCTGCACGATCTCAACAGCCTGGCGCTGCTCGGCAAGGGGAGCCGCCCCCTGGTGGTGATCCTGCTCAACAACGACGGCGGCAGCATCTTCCGCATGCTGCCTGTGCCCACCCAGGACGCCCTGCTGGAGACCTACTACTGCCTGCCCCACGGCCTGCACTTCGAGCACGCCGCCGCCATGTTCGGCCTGCACTACCGGGCCCCCACCACCCTCGACGCATTTGAGCGGGACTATGCCGCAGCCCTGAAAAACGGGGTAACCCTGATTGAAATCAAGGTACCGAGCAGTGAAGTCGCCGAGGATCTCAAGGCACTGGGAGCCGCTATCCGTGGTCTCTGATCCCGCCGTGCCGCTGGTGCTGCTGCACGGTCTGCTGGGGGACGCCGACGACTGGCGACCTGTCATCCAGGCCCTGCCCGGCGTCCCGTGCCATGCCCTGGATCTGCCGGGCCACGGCCGCAACCGGGCACTGCGGGTGAGCGGCTTTGACGAGGCCCATCGCTGGCTCTGCGACGAGCTGGCCGCACGGGATATCGCCCACTACCTGCTGGTGGGGTATTCGCTGGGGGGGCGGCTCGCGCTTCATCACGCCAGCCACTCCCCGGCGGGGTTGCAGGCCCTGCTGCTGGAGAACTGCCACCCCGGGCTGCCTGCCGGTGAACGTCCGGCCCGCATCGCTCACGATGAAGCCTGGGCCCGGCGTTTCGAGTGCGAGCCCCTGACCCGGGTGCTTGCCGACTGGTACCGCCAGGGCGTCTTCGCCGACCTGGACGACGATGCCCGCACCCGCCAGGCCGCACGCCGCCTTGGCAACGACGGCAAGGCCGTGGCCGCCATGCTGAGGGCCACGTCCCTGGGACGGCAGCCGGATCTCGCCCCCTGGCTTCGGGATACCCGGCTGCCGGTGCAGTGGGTCTCCGGCAACCGGGATCACAAATTCCATGCCCTCGCTTGCCAGTTGGTAAAGCAAGGCTGCAATATCAAACACTTGGCTCTGGATGGCGGACACAATCTGCACACAAGCCAGCCCGATACCTTTGCCCGGCTCCTGCAGGAGTGGGCTCACCAACCAGAAGAGAAGATCCATGATTGAAGCAATGACGGAAGCCGAGCTCTATGCCCCTGTCGAGTGGCACGACTGCTCCGCCGGTTACGAGGACATCCTCTATCACAAGTCCCCAGAGGGCATTGCCAAGATCACCATCAACCGTCCCCAGGTGCGCAACGCCTTCCGCCCCCGTACCGTGAAAGAGATGCTGCAAGCCCTGGCCGATGCCCGCTACGACGACAAGGTCGGCTCCATCATCCTCACCGGCTTCGGCGAGAAGGCCTTCTGCGCCGGCGGCGACCAGAAGATCCGCGGCGACTACGGTGGTTACAAGGACGATGAAGGCACCCATCACCTCAACGTGCTCGACTTCCAGCGTGACATCCGTACCTGCCCCAAACCCGTGGTGGCCATGGTGGCTGGCTACGCCGTCGGTGGCGGCCACGTGCTGCACATGATGTGCGACCTGACCATCGCCGCCGACAACGCCCAGTTCGGCCAGACCGGCCCCAAGGTGGGCTCCTTCGACGGCGGCTGGGGCGCCTCCTACATGGCCCGCATCGTCGGCCAGAAGAAGGCTCGGGAGATCTGGTTCCTCTGCCGCCTCTACGACGCCAAACAGGCCCTCGACATGGGGCTGGTCAACACCGTCGTGCCCCTGGCCGAGCTGGAGCGTGAAACCGTGCGCTGGTGCCGCGAGATGCTGCAACACAGCCCCATGGCCCTGCGCTGCCTGAAGGCGGCCCTCAACGCCGACTGCGACGGCCAGGCCGGTTTGCAGGAGCTGGCAGGCAATGCCACCATGCTGTTCTACATGACCGAAGAGGGTCAGGAAGGGCGCAACGCATTCAACGAGAAACGCCGTCCCGACTTCTCCAAATACAAGCGGAATCCCTGATGACACTCGCCCTCTACCGCTACCAACTGCCCTTTACCCAGCCCCTGGCCTTTCACGGTCAGTTGCAGGTAGCGCGCGAGGGCCTGCTGGTACGCATTGATGATGGCTGGGGGGAGATAGCCCCCCTGCCAGGATTTTCCAAAGAGACCCTGGCCGACGCCCAGGCCGAGGCCCTCGACTGTCTGGCGCAGCTGGCGCGGGGACAGACCCCGACGCCACAGCTGCCCTCGGTGCAGTTCGGGCTCGACTGCGCCCGTCGTAGCTGGCCCGAGCAGGGTGCCCCCCTGCCCGAGCCCTATCCGCTGATCCAGGGCTCCCCCCAGGAGCTGCTCAAGAACTGGAAGCAGTGGCTGCACGAGACCCCCCTCAAGGCCAAGCTGAAGGTAGCCCGCTACCCCATGCGCGACGAGCTGGCGCTGATCCGGCTGCTGCTCGATCGGCGCCCCAACCTCAAACTGGTCCTGGACGCCAACCAGGGCTGGACCCGCGAGGAGGCCTGGGCCTTCTGCGGCCACCTGGATCCGAATCGCATCGAATACCTCGAAGATCTGTGCGCCGACTTCGAGGACATCGCCTTCGTCGCCAGCCGCACCGGCATGCCGGTGGCGCTGGACGAACTGCTGGCCCAGGGCAAGCCCTGGGAGCCCATCCCGCAACTGCGCGCCCTGGTGCTCAAGCCGACCCTGCTCGGCGCCCTGGCCAACAGCGAGGCCCTGGTGGCCCGCGCTCGCGAACTGAAACTCAAGGTGATCGTCTCCTCCTGTTTCGAGTCCGGTCTCGGCCTCGGTCAGCTCGCCCGCCTCGCGGGGGAGTGGGCGCCGGATCAGGCCCCTGGCCTCGATACCCGCCGCTGGCTGGCCAGGGATCTGCTGGATAAGCAGGGGCAACCCGATCCGGGCAGGATGGACCCCCTGTTTCACCGTGACTGATCCATGGTGACCCGTCAGATCCCACGGCAGGAAACCTGCCCGGTACGACGCTGGGCGACACTGGCCCCTCATCGCATTGCCATCCACAGCGGGGAGCCTCTTAGCTACCAGCGCCTCGACCTGCGCCTCAACAGCCTGTGCAATCAGCTCGCCCGGGCCGGGCTGGAGCCGGGAGATCATCTCGCCGCCGTGGTGCGCGGCGCTCTGGAGGATGTGTTGCTGGCCTGGGCCTGCGTGCGCAGCGGCATCGTCTTCTGCCCCCTCAATCCCGCCTTTCCGGCAACCAGACACAGCGAACTGGCGAGCCAGCTCGAGGCCCGGGCATTCTGGTCGGCAGGCGAGATCCCGGCGGGCGACTGGCAAGCCCTCAGCCTCGACTTCACGGGCGAGCTGGCCGCAGATGGGGAGTTCCCGCTGGTACCCGACCAGCCGAACAACATGATCCTCACCTCGGGATCCAGCGGTACCCCCAAGGCGGTGGTCCACCGCCTCGCCAACCACCTCGCTTCGGCCCGGGGTTCCGCCACCCTGATCCCCCTGGACGAAGCCTGCGGCTGGCTGCTCTCCCTGCCGCTGTTTCACGTCGGCGGTTACGCCATCCTGTTCCGGGTCTTCCTGGCGGGAGCCGCCCTGGTGCTGGACGATCGCACCCGGCCCCTCAAGGCGCGGCTCGAGGATCAGACCATCACCCACCTCTCGCTGGTGCCGACCCAGCTCTGGCGCCTGCTGGCACAGGGGTTCGACCCATCCCGCACCCGGGTGCGAGAGCTGCTGCTCGGGGGCGCCGCCATCCCGGCGCCCCTGGTCAACCGGCTGACCGCTCTGGGGCTGGAGCCCAAGGTGAGCTATGGCCTCTCCGAGATGGGCAGCCAGGTCTGCACCGGGCAACCCTGCGCCGCCGGCGTGGTGGGCCGCCCGCTGCCGGGGCGGGAGGTCTGCATCCGCCAGGGGGAGATCTGCGTGCGCGGTGAGACCCTGTTTGCCGGCTATTTCAGGGAAGGCGAGCTGGTGCGCCCCCTCGATGAAGAGGGCTGGTTCCACACCCGGGACAAGGGCCGCCTCACTCCGGGGGGCGATCTGGTGGTGGAGGGGCGGCTCGACAACCTCTTCATCTCGGGGGGGGAGAACATCCAGCCCGAGACCATAGAGCAGCGGCTGGTGGATCACCCCGCCGTGGCCCAGGCCCTGGTGGTGCCGGTGCCGAGCGACGAGTGGGGGCATAGGCCCGCCGCCTTCATCGACTGGCATGGCGAACCTGTCCCCCCTGCCGAACTGGCCGCCTGGATCAGGCTGTCGTTACCCGGCTTCATGGTGCCGGACCAGTGGCATCCCTGGCCGGATCTCGGCGGCAATCTGAAACCCTCCCGCACCCTGCTCGCCCGCAGCTTGCGACAAGAGGAGTGACGCCTCCCCCATATGGGGCGGAGTCCTTGCTATCAACACAGCCCCCTTTGGGGCTGTTTTTATGTTGTTTGCTCCCGAATGCATCATCTCGCTGCGCCATCTGGTCAATTGATATTCCTTTGGAGCCCAATACCCTCTCTGGTCCCCACGCCTCTCCATCCACCAAAGGGATCATGATGAAGCACCTCTCTCCCCGGCTGCTGCTCCTGGCAGCCCCAGGCCTGCTCGCCACCTCGGCGCTGGCCGACTACTCCCCCTCCGACTGGCAACAGTATCAACTCAAAGGCGAATCCAGCCGTCAGCTGGGGGATCGTCTCACCGAAGTGACCTTTGAACTGAGCGCCCGCAGCGGCGACGCCCCTTATCAGCAGTTGAGGGTGTATCGCCGCTTCGACTGGAGTGATGCCAACCTGGCTGCGCTGGCAGAGCAGCAGTGCGGCGAGCCGCAACTCAAGATCGAGCAGGGCTGGCAGATCCGCTACCTCAGCTGTGAAGAGGTGGTACCGGCCGGCAAGGCCGTCCCGGCCAGCAGCTATGACTATGGCTACGGCATGAAGCAGGGCCGCTGGGAGCCGCTGGCGGGCACCCCGACCGCGCCGCGTCAGGATCGTCTGCCGCTGGCTGAACGGGTCATCCTGGGTCACAGCGAGCAGGAGCTGGATCGCTGCGAGCTCAACGCCGAAGGTCGCTGCGCCGAGCAGGCATGGCAGTACCAGCCGCAAAACTGGCAGCAATTGAAGGTGCTGGAAGAGACCCCCAATGAACGGGATGGCCGCCTCGAGCAGATCTTCTTCCGCCTGCAGCCCATCGCGGGCAGCCAGGCCGCCAAGCAGGTGAGCGAGTTGCACGTCTGGCGCCAGTACACCTGGTTGCTGGACGAGATCAAGGCCCAGCAGGAGTGCGATGAACCCCAGACCCGTCAGGAAGGGGACAAGACCATCAGCTACCGGGTGTGCCGTCAGACCCTGCCCGCCGGCAGCGAAGTGCAGGTGATCTTGAAGGACACCGGCTATCAATACCCGGTGGGGGGCAGCGAATGGCAGACCCTGCCGGAAACAACCGAGTGGCAGGAGAGCCGGGTACTCAACCGCCCCATCGTGCTGGCCATCAAGGAAGAGCAGATCGACTGTCGCCGTGCCGACGGCCGCGCCTGCTCCGAGCCGGATCTGCCGGGCACCGAACTGCTGGACGCCGAAGCGGCCAAGATAGTAAAGGATGCCAGTGGCCAGCCCGCACCGGTCTGGCAGGAGAACTATGGTCACGATGACACCAAGCTGCTGGCCGTGTCCCGCGGCATCCAGCGCCTGCTGGCGGCCAATCAGCCGGCTCATCCGGCCATGAAGCTGCTGCTGGAATACGTGCGTGCCCACAACTACCACAACTACGGCAAGCACAAGGAAGACGGCCCGGCCGCCGCCGAGGCGCTGGCCGAGGCATTGACCGCGCTCGGTGCCCATCCGCTGCTCTTCCCGGAGCAACCCACCGATGAGGTGGGCTCCGTGATCGGTGCCTGGAGCATCGCCCTGCACGGTCAGTTCAAGAGCCCGGCAGTGCAGAGCCGCTTTGGCACTCTGCTCGGCGAGTTCAACCAGATGCTGGCCTACAGCACCCGCCATGCCAGCGAGATCAACGGTCAGCACGCCTGGGCAACCGGCCTGTTCGATCTGCTCAACTTCCTCGACTTCGCCAGCGACTACAGCGACCCCTTCGCCAACGACTTCCGAGCGCAGGATGGCGAGCTGCGCAAGCAGCTGCACGCCCTCGGCATGAGCGAGCTCGCGTTGTGGCAAGGAAGGGATGGCGCCGATCTGTTCCTGCTCAACAACGTGCTGGATGCCTACACCCGTCTCTACCGGGTCGCCCGCTATACCCGCCCGGACGAGCTCGACGGCTACCGCAAGCTGCTGGATGACTCCGTCATCGCCCTCGTTCGCCACCACGACCTGATCCCCGGTGGCCAGCAGAGCCAGGATCTGCTGGAAGACATGTCACTGACCCTCTCCACCTACTACCTGACCTACACGGACCGCACCAGCGAAGCCTGCATCAGCGGTGACTTCGCCGGGCTCTGCACCCCTGTCCGGGTGGAGGACGTGCTGCCCTTCGAGCACACCTGCTCGCCGACCCTGCGCCTGCGGGCCCAGGATCTGACCATGGCTCAGGCCGAGGGGATCTGCCGTGAACTGGGTGCCGAAGAGCAGCAGTTCCACCAGCAGATGGAGACCGGCTGGCAGCCGGTGGCGGACGATCACAACGAGGCGCTGGAACTGGTGGTCTTCAACTCCTCCGCCGACTGGAAACGCTACGGCAGTGCCCTGTTCGGCGGCGTCTCCACCGACAACGGCGGCATCTACCTCGAAGGGGATCCGGCTCGCCCCGGCAACCAGGCCCGCTTCTTCGCCTACGAGGCGGAGTGGAAGCGCCCTGCATTCCAGGTGTGGAACCTGCGCCACGAGTACGTGCACTACCTGGACGGCCGCTTCAACCAGTACGGCAGCTTCGGCCACTACCCGCTCAACCGCACCACCTGGTGGTCGGAAGGGCTGGCGGAGTTCGTCGCCCACGGCCAGTGCTTCGCCCGCGGCCTGGACAACGTCGCCGGCCGCCCGGCCAGCGATCGTCCGACCCTGGCCGACATCCTGCATCTGGATTACGACAAGGGCGGCGAGATGGTCTACTCCTGGTCCTACACCGTGCACCGCTTCCTGAACGAGACCGGTCGCGGCGCCAGCTGGCTGGCCATGGCCCAGGCCCTGCGCAACCCGGATCAGCAGCAGGCCATGAGCGCCTTCGAAGCCGAGCTGGACCAGCTGATTGCCAATGACAGCGAGGCCTACCAGCAGTGGCTCGGCCGCGAGCTGCTGCCCTGGTGGGAAGCCAGCAAGGACTCCGACGAGTGCAAGGCCAACGACTCTTCCCACTGAGAACGAGACGGCTATGACAAGGGGCGGCCATGGCCGCCCCTTGTTTATGGCGCCGTTTGATAAGCCCGGGATCCTGGCGCGCGCTGCGACAACCTCTGCCCGAGTGAGCCCCTGCGCCGCCATCAAACCTGACGCGCCACAACAACTTGTAATAGAATGACCCCCTGTCTTCTCTTACTTCAGACCCGAACCGCACCGCGCATGAAGAAGTTTGCCAAGATCCTGCTCGCCTGCCTCTGCCTGTTGCTGGCCTCCATCGCCGCCCTGCTTGGCTACAGCGAGTGGACCGTCTCGGACGCCCGTCACTACACCTACGACGACGTCAACGCGGTGCCCTACAACCGGGTCGCCCTGGTGCTCGGCACCTCCAAATACCTGATTGGCGGCAGCCCGAACCACTACTTCAAATACCGGATCAAGGCCGCCGCCGAGCTCTACAACAACGGCAAGGTGGACTACATCCTGGTCTCCGGCGACAACGCCACCGTGCAGTACAACGAACCGCGCCAAATGCGGCGGGCCCTGATCCAGGCCGGCATCCCGGCCAACGCCATCTACAGCGACTACGCCGGCTTTCGGACCCTGGACTCCATCGTGCGTGCCAAGGAGGTGTTCGGTCAGGCCCACTTCACCGTGGTCTCCCAGGCCTTTCACAACGAGCGTGCCATCTTCATCGCCCGCCATTTCGGCATCGAGGCGGTCGGCTTCAACGCCGTGGATCCCAGCGCCTATCAGGGCATCAAGACCCGGGTGCGCGAGGTGTTCGCCCGCCTGATGGGGCTGCTCGACCTCTACGTGCTGGACAAGGGTCCCAAGTTCCTCGGCGAGCCCATCGTCATCGGCGGCCCGGTCCCCTGCCAGGCGTTGAGCACCATAGGGGCAAGCCAGCCCTGCCTGCCCATTGCACCGCCCCCTCATCAGCCGAAAGCCAAGCAGGCAGCGGCCGTGAGCGCGGCAACCGCCACCAGTGCAGCGGCTGCAACCAGCAGTGCCTTGGCCACCAGCGCCGCCGTGCCGAGCGAAGCTACGCCCGTGGATAATCCGGCTGCCGCCAGCGCGGCAACGTCAACCGGCAGCACACTGACCCCTCAATAGCAGAGACCCGCCAACAGGCGGGTCTCTTTCATCAGGTGAAATGGGTCGTCAGGCCAGCGCCGCCACGTAACGCCGTGCCACCTCGTCCCAGTCGATCACGTTGTAAAACGCAGCGATGTAATCGGGACGCTTGTTCTGATACTTGAGGTAGTAGGCATGCTCCCACACATCCAGCCCGAGTATCGGGGTGAGCCCCTCCATCAGGGGGCTGTCCTGGTTCGCGCTGCTCACCACCTGCAACTTGCCGCGCCCATCGACCACCAGCCAGGCCCAGCCGCTGCCAAAACGGCTCAGCGCCGCCTGGGTAAAGGCCTGCTTGAAGGCCTCCAACCCGCCCAGATCCCGCAGGATCGCCGCGGCCAGCTCGCCGTCCGGCTCGCCGCCACCCTGCGGACTCATCACCTGCCAGAACAGGCTGTGGTTGGCGTGACCGCCGCCGTGATTGCGCACCGCCCCCTGAACCTGGGCCGGCAGGCTGTCGATACGGGCAAGCAGCGCCTCCAGCGGCAGAGCAGCCAGCTCCGGCAGATCGGCCAGGGCGGCATTGAGGTTGGTGACATAGGTCTGATGGTGACGGCTGTGATGGATCTCCATGGTCTTTGCATCGATATGGGGTTCCAGTGCGTCATAGGCGTAAGGAAGGGCTGGCAGGGTATGGCTCATGTTCATTGTCTCTCCTGTTGGGCTCAATGCAGTTGATGGGCAGAGCCGGTCTGACACAGACATTGACCCAGGCTGCGCTGGATGCCGTCGTGATGACCGTGTTTGCCCAGAAAGGCGAGCAGCTCGGTACGGGTGCTGCGGGCGTGGCGAACAGCCGCCTCCCGCAGGGCAGCGGAACTGGTGGGGGACTGGCTGGTGGCCAGCAGGCAATCATGGATGTGACACAGCAGGTCGGCGGCCCGATCCGGCAGGGTCATGGCCACCAGCAGATCCGCCAGGTTGTGATGGGCCACCACCAGGGCCGCCACCGCTTCGTCGGCATCATGCCAGTCCGCAAACTGCTGGCGGGCAAGCCACAGCGCCTGCTGATAGCAGTCGAGCGCCCTGGCGTACTCCCCCGCATCGAAATGGCGGTTGCCACTCAGGGTCTGCGCTTTCCAGTGCGCCATGCTGCTGTCCGCTCCGGTGGTACCGACCCACCCCTTCACCCAGGTTCCCGTCATGACTCGATCACTCAAATGATAATAATTATTATTTAACTTATTTAATGAGCAGACACAAGGAATAGTTGGTGCCGCCTTTTTTGCCCATATGGGTAGGGTTTTTCTGCAATCCCCGGTTTAGTGATCCCACCCACAGATACATTTGAGTTCAGCCACCATGCTGCCGGTACTGGCATGAGGCCGGTGGCTGCCCCGGTGACGACCCCCGGTGACGACCAGAATGCAGCCGGTTTTTTCACAAGGACGGTGAAGATGAAAAGATGGCTATTGATGCTGTTGTGCGCCCTGCCCATGCTGGGTCAGGGGGCCGGTTATACCCAGACCCGCTACCCCATAGTGCTGGTGCACGGTCTGTTCGGTTTCGACAAGCTGCTCGGAGTCGATTACTTCTACGGCATCCCCCAGGCCCTGACCCGGGATGGCGCCAAGGTCTACGTGGCCCAGGTCTCCGCCACCCAGAGCTCGGAGCTGCGCGGTGAACAGCTGCTCAAGCAGGTGCAGCAGGTGCTCGCCATCACGGGGGCGGAGAAGGTGAACCTCATCGGCCACTCTCACGGTGGCCCCACCATTCGCTACGTCGCTTCGGTCGCCCCCGAGCTGGTCGCCTCCGCCACCAGCGTGGGCGGGGTCAACCATGGCTCGGAGATCGCCGACCTGGTGCGGGCCAAGGTGACGCCGGGCTCGGCGGCCGAAGGTCTGGCGGTGGCCGCCGCCTCGGCCCTGTCCGGGGTCATCTCGCTGCTCTCCGGGGGCAGCCAGCTGCCGCAGGATCCCCTCGCAGCCCTCGACGCCCTCACCAGCACCGGCGCCCAGCGCTTCAACCAGCGCTATCCGGAAGGGCTGCCGAGCCAGCATTGCGGTGAAGGGCCCATGCAGGCCGCCAACGGGGTCTACTACTTCTCCTGGAGCGGACGCGGCACCATGACCAACATCCTGGATCCGGTGGATCCGGCACTGGCGCTGACCGGCAGCTTCTTCAAGGAGCCCAGTGACGGCCTGGTCGGGGTGTGCAGCAGCCACCTCGGCAAGGTGATCGGCACCCACTACCGCATGAACCATCTGGACGAGGTGAACCAGTCGTTCGGCATTCGCCACCTGTTCGAGACCGACCCGGTCAACCTCTATCGCCAGCACGCCAACCGCCTGCAGAGGCTGGGACTATGAACAGGGCATGGCTGATGGCCGCTCCGCTGGCGGCGGCCCTGCTGCTGGGGGGCTGGCAGTATTGGCCCTCCGCTGACGCAACCGCCCCTTCGCCGCAACATGCCGGGCCCGCTTCCCCTTTGGTCAGGCAGGCTGCACCGCCGTCAGATAAGTCCTCGCTGCAGGCCCGCCATGAAGCCTTTCTCAGGGCCGAGGGCAACCTGACGGTGCCGGCGGATCCGGGCCTGGCCAGCTTGCAGAAGCTGTTCGACGAGCGCGAGCAGTTGCGCAGGCAACGTTTCTCCCCGGCCGAGCAGGAGCAGCTGTTTGCCGAGGACAGGCTGATGGAGCAGTGGACCCTGCGCCGCAAGGCGCTGGCGGAGTCCAGCGATACCGACAAGCCGCTGCTGGCGAGTGAGCTGGAGCTCTGGCTGGCGGAGCAGCCCCAGTGGTTTCGGGAGGCGGAGGCCAACAGCCGCCTGCTCGGCGATCTGCTGGCTCTGGAGCAACTCCCCGCAGCAGGGCGTGACGCCGCACTGCGCGAACAGTTGGGACCGGAGGCGGCAGACCGGTTGCTCCAGCTGGCAGAGAGCCAGCAGGCGTTCGAGCAGCAGCTGGCCGGCTATCTGGCCGAGATCAGGCCCCTGCCTGCCGAGGCCCGGGTCAGCCAGCAGCCAGAGATCCTGGCACGCTGGTTCGAGCCCGGTCAGTGGCGACGGGTGGATGCCCTCACCCGGCTCACCCTGGGCGAGCAGTAACTGGCATGAAAAAGGGGCCCGCAAGTGGGCCCCCATTCTTTGACGCTGCCGCCCTTACTGCGGCTTGTTGGCACCCGGCAGCGGCTGCCAGGTGAGGCGAGTCACCCGGTTGCCCTGCACCTCGCAGGTGAGGCAGAGATCCTGCCACCCCTTCTCCTGGCGCAGGGAAACTTCTCCCTTGATGCCCTCTGCACTCCTCTTGAGTTTGGCCGGCTCGAAGGTCACCTTGTCACCTCCGGCAAGCGCCATCAGCTTGCCATTGCAGAGCCACTGGGCGAGCTCGGCCCCCTTGAGCTTGACGCCCCCCTTGTCAGCCTTCTCCTCGGCGGTGCTCGGTGCAAACAACCCGCCCAGCTCGGCCGCCCGTCTGGTCAGCCAGGCTTCCCGCTGCTGCATGCTCATCTTGCTGACAAACTCCGCAGGCTGCCCCTTGTCGTCCAGCCATTGGGTCAGCTTGCCACTGTCATCGAAGGCGAACTGAGCGGCGGGCTCCTTCACCCCGAACAGCTTGCCGCCCTTGAAGTAGTAACGGCTCTCCCCTTCCTGTTTGCCCTGCTCGTTCAGGATGGGCACGGCGATGATGACGGGCGTGCCGTCGACCCAGGCCTTGATGTCAACGCCATCGTGGCTGAACAAGCGGGTATCGAGGGCGCTGTCGGCCCCCTTCTCCATCAGGGTGAACTGCTCGGCCAGGGAGGCGGCTAATGAAGGCAGGGAGCAGAGTCCCAGTCCCAAGCCGAGGCTCAGGGCGATCGCGGTTGTGCGCATAAGTGTCCTGTGGTGGGCCCGAAGGCCGGATTAACTCTCTACCAGCCAGGTCCTCAGTCCCTCCCGGTGAGCCTCGCTCAAAGGGATGGACTGCCGGGTCCGGTAGTCAAAATGGATCAGGGTCGTCTCGGCGGTCACCGCCAGCTCGCCGCCCTGCCAGGCTTCCTGCCAGAGCGTGAAGGAGCTGGTACCGATACGCCGCACGCCGGTCTTGATCGACACCATCTGGCCATAGAACAGCTCCCGTTTGAATTGCACCGTGTAGCCCGCGATGATCAGATGCCAGTCATGCACATCCAACTCGGGGGAGAAGAGGCGAAACAGGGGATCACGGGCCGATTCGAACCAGACCGCCGGCACCGTGTTGTTGATGTGGCCGAGGGCGTCCGTCTCTTGAAAACGGGGTTGGATCTGCATTTCCAGCATGGATGTCGACTCCTTGTCGTAGGACCGCGCACAGGCTAGCGCGCCAACCCGTCCGACTCAAGCGTCCCTGCCTGGGGGTGAGAGCCACCGCCGGTTTCCGGCTCCTGCGCCACCTGCTCGGGCTTTAACCAGGCGCTGCGAAAATCGAACCAGCCAAGGGCCGTCATGCGCACACCGTGCACGCCGACCCGGCTCTCCAGCTCCAGCCAGTGGTGAAACAGCGGCACGAACCAGCTCTGGCGCTGCACCTCGGCCAGCAGGGCGCGGGGGCCGGGCTCTTCACCATGGGCGCGCCACTGCGTCAATCCCTGCCACAGGGCCTGCTGGCCGCCCCACACCCGGCGCAGCAAGGGGGTGCCCTGAAGCCAGGCGTAAGGGGCGAAGGCGTGCTCATGTTCCAGGTTGAGGGTGCCGAACCAGAGATCCACATCTTCATCCTCCCCGCTCACCCAGCGCCCGTAGTCCAGGGTACGCACCTCGAGCTGGATCCCCTGCTCTGCCAGCAGGCTGCTCATGGCGCTGGCGCACTCGTTGAACTCCAGATGCTGGTTGAAGCAGGCCAGTACCAGCCGCGCTGGCAGGCTGACCGGGCCGGGCTCGGGAAGAGGCAGGCTCTCGCGCCAGTGGGGCAGGAGGCCCAATGCGCTGGTCCAGCCCCGCTGCAGTTCGGGTGCCACCCGGGCCATCAGGGCGATGGGGTTGAGCAGCCGGGTCAGCCACTGGCGCAGGGCCGGGTCCTGCAGGGGGGCCGATCTGTCGTCCTGCAGCAGGAAGTAGCAGCCGGATTCCAGTTCGGACTCCCCGCGCATGGAACCAAGCTCCGGGGTGTCGCTGCCCAGCCTGACGTGGCTCTCCAGCCGCTCCGCCAGCTCCGGCAGCATCCAGATGTCGATCTCGTCGAGCAGGGCCCGCAGCCCGAAGTAGTCGTCAAATGCTTCGAGGCACAGGTGCAGGGGGTCGTTGGCGCTCACCCGATAGGGGCCGGTGCCCACCGGCTGCAGGGCGAAATTCGCCTCCCCCTTGAGCTCCCGCGGCAGGATGGCCGCCACCGGCTCGGCCAGCAGGTGCGGCAGCAGAGGATCCGGGCTGTCGAGATGGATGTCCAGGGTGCGCGGCCAGCGGCTCTCCAGCCGTGCCAGATGGGCGAACAGCGGGCGATCCCGCAAGGCCTGCAGGCTCTCCATCACATCCTCCACCACCAGTTCGCGGCCATGGTGAAAGCGCACCACGGGGCGCAGATAGAAGCGCCAGTGACAGGGGGCCAGACACTCCCAGTAGTGGGCGAGATCCCCCTCTATTTCCCCATTTTCCTCGTTTCGCCGGGTCAGACCGTTGAAGATCTGGCGGCTCAGGTGAACTTCGGAGCGGCGCAAGGGCGCGGTGGGCAGCAGACCGGGCAGGGGCCGGTAGTAGGGCACCCTCAGGATCTGGCGCCCCTCCCGGGTGGCCTGGCCGAGCTGCTCGATAAGCAGCGGAGTGAGCAGATCCAGGCGATCTTCGGCCAGCCGCACCGCCTGCGCCAGCTGGCCCTGACTCAGCAGATCCCGCAATCGGCGCCGGGTCAGGCTCTCCTGGTTGTCGAGCAGGGTGAGGCGGGAGCGCCGCCCCCGCCCAGCCTCCGCCGTCCAGCACAGCCAGCCCTGCCCTTCCATGCGGCGCAGCAGCAGGCGGGCATTGCGGGGGGTGCAGCAGAGCAGATCCGCCACCTCGGCGAGGCTGATCTCCCGCTCGTCGCAGCCAAGCTGCTGGGCGAGCCGTTGAAATTGCTGATAAAGGCGGCTAGTAGGCATAAAAGAGGAAATCCATTGGCTGAAAGTCATCAGTTTTTACTTCCGCATTTTAGCTCAATACTGCTGGCGAACGTGAGAACCACAGCACAGGAGCACCATCATGAGCCATGCCACCCCCCTCAAACCGAACCGGATCCAGCAAACCCTCCGTCGCTACTTCCTGAGGATCCTGCCCCGCCCTCTGACGCTGGTCGAAGATCCCATGGTGCAGCTCAACCGCCTGATGCAGTGGGATATGCACCAGATAGACGACAGGGAGTATCGCCGCCGTCTCTGAGGTTGCCGTCACCGACGCCATCCGGTCACCCCCATCCCCCGGCATTGCTTTGCCGGAATGGGTGGTTTACATCGGCGCCAGGACTGCTAGATTGGACGTCTATCCATCCATAATGGTGACATCCAACAAGGAGTGTGTGATGAAAGATGCGACCCTGGCCCTGCACCACGGCTTTTCCAGCGACCCCACCACCAAGGCGGTGGCCGTGCCCATCTACCAGACGGTGGCCTACGAGTTCGAGAGCGCCCAGCACGGGGCGGATCTGTTCAATCTGGCGGTGCCAGGCAACATCTACACCCGCATCATGAACCCCACCAACGATGTGCTGGAACAACGGATGGCCGCCCTTGAAGGGGGGATCGCCGCCCTGGTGGTCTCGGCAGGTTCCGCCGCCATCACCTACGCCATCCAGGCGCTGACCGCCGCCGGTGACAACATCGTCTCCACCCCCCAGCTCTATGGCGGCACCTACACCCTGTTCGCCCACATGCTGCCAAGTTTCGGGGTCGAGGTGCGCTTCGCCAAGGATGACAGCGCCGAGGCCATCGCCGCCCTCATCGACGACAAGACCAAGGCGGTCTATTGCGAGAGCATCGGCAACCCGGCGGGCAACATCGTCGATATCGCCGCCCTGGCCAAGGCCGCCCACGCCCGCGGCGTGCCGCTCATCGTCGACAACACGGTCGCCACTCCGGTCTTGTGCAAACCCATCGAACACGGCGCCGACATCGTGGTGCACAGCCTGACCAAATATGTCGGCGGCCACGGCAACTCCCTGGGGGGCGTCATCGTCGACTCGGGCAAGTTCCCCTGGGCGGATCACGCCGAGCGCTTCCCCCAGCTGACCCAACCCGAGCCTTCTTATCACGGGGTGGTCTACACCGAGGCCTTCGGCCCGGCGGCCTTCATCGGCCGGGTGCGCACCGTGCCGCTGCGCAATACCGGGGCGGCGCTGGCGCCGATGAACGCCTTCCTGCTGCTGCAAGGGCTGGAAACCCTGAGCCTGCGCATGGAGCGCCACGTGGACAACGCTCTGCGGGTGGCCCACCACCTCAAGCACCACCCCAAGGTGGCCTGGGTCAGCTACGCCGGTCTGCCGGGTCACCCCCACTACCCGCTGGCGGAGAAGTACATGGCCGGTCGCCCCTCGGCCATCCTCTCCTTCGGTCTGAAGGAGGGCTACGAGGCGGGCGTGCGCTTCTACGATGCCCTCAAGATCTTCAAGCGGCTGGTCAACATCGGCGACGCCAAGTCCCTGGCCTGCCACCCCGCCTCCACCACCCATCGCCAGTTGAGCGAAGAGGAGCAGGCCAAGGCTGGAGTGAAACCTGAGATGATCCGGCTGTCGGTGGGGATCGAAGCCATCGAGGACATACTGGCGGACCTGGATCAGGCGCTGGAGGCCTGAGTCAATCGACGAAGGAGCGGGCACCACGCCCGCTCTTTTTCATCCATCAGTGAACCTGCTGCCGGGGCGCTGCGTATCACCGCCTTCCGTCACTGCGTCGAGGTTTCCATGATAGTCCTGCACCACCTGAACAAATCCCGCTCCCAGCGCATCATCTGGCTGCTTGAAGAGCTGGGCCTGCCCTACCAGATCAAGGCCTACCAGCGCGATGCCGCCACCTTTCTGGCGCCGCCAGAGCTCAAGGCCGTCCACCCCCTCGGCAAGTCGCCGGTCATCGAGTTTGACGGCCGGGTGCTGGCGGAATCCGGTGCCATCACAGAGTACCTGATCGCCCGCCACGCCCCGGACCGGCTCGCACCGGCCGCCGACAGCCCGGAGTATCCCGAATACCTGCAGTGGCTCCACTTCGCCGAGAGCTCCGGCATTCTGCCGCTGCTACTCGACATGTTCGTGCGCAAGGATGGCAGCCCGATGCGCTTCCTGCCGGACTACGCCAAAGCCGAGTGCGCCAAGGTGCTGGGTTATCTCGATGAGGTGCTGGCAAACCGCCGTTACCTGGTGGCCGATCGCCTCACCGGCGCCGACATCCTGAACTCCTTCCTGGTGGATCTGCTGGCCCAGAGCGGCCAGCTGGCCCAGTTCCCGCACCTTGAGGCCTACTGGCAGCGACTCAACACTCATCCGGCACGCCAGAAGGCGGCGGCGCTGGAGCGCGAGCTGGACCGCAGCGCCGGATAAACGGCTGTGCGCCCGGCGACACCCTGCAAAACGCCCCGATGATCGGGGCGTTCTCTTTTCCGTTGGTCAGCCGGTGATCAGAGGGCGAGGGAAAGGATCCGCGCCACTATGGTTGCCAGGATGACTTACAGCGCGTGGGAGAGGATCCTGGCCGCACTTATTGTCCAGATCGCCCCTTGGCCAAGGGACTCAGGCCTAGAGGGCGCGAGAGAGGATCCGCGCTACCTTGTCGGGATCAATGTCCTGCTGCTCCCCGAGGGCGGTCAGGCCGAACAGCTTGAGGTTGGAACAGATCCCCGGGATGCAGCGCGCATCCAGACCATAGTCGGCGAGGCGGGTACCCACCCCCATCTGCTGGAAGAACTGCTCGGTACGGATGATCGCCTCCTCAATGCGCAGTGCCTTGTCCTCCCGGCTGGAGTGCCATACTCGCTCGGCGAACTGGGCCAGCTTCTCCTGCTTCTGGGCCGCTTGCTCCCGCAGCAGGGAGGGCAGCACCACCGCCAGACTCTGGGCATGATCCAGCCCGTGCAGGGCGGTGAGCTGGTGACCGATGGCGTGGGTGGACCAGTCCTGGGGCACACCGCGACCGATGAGGCCGTTGAGGGCCAGGCTGGCAGCCCACATCAGGTTGGCACGTACCTGGTAGTTGGTGGGCTCCGCCAGCGCCCGCGGACCGTTGTCCACCAGCACCTGCAGCAGCCCTTCCGCCAGCCGATCCTGCACCTCGCCCCCCACCGGGAAGGTGAGGTACTGCTCGAGGATGTGGACGAAGGCATCCACCACGCCATTGCCCACCTGGCGCGGCGGCAGGCTGTAGGTGGTGGCGGGATCCAGCACCGCAAACACCGGTTGCACCAGCGGATTGTAGAAGGAGAGCTTGGCCTCCCCCCGGCTCACCACGGCGGCGGGGTTGCTCTCCGAACCGGTGGCCGGCAGGGTCAGCACACAGCCGAGCGGCAGCGCTGCCTTGATGGGGGCCTTGTCCCGCAGGATCTCCCAGGGATCGTCCCCCTCGAAGCAGGCCGCGGCGGCCACGAACTTGGTGCCATCCACCACGGAGCCGCCACCCACCGCCAGCAGGAAGTCGATGCGCTCGCGCTTGACCAGAGCCACCGCCTCCATCAGCTGATCGTACTGGGGGTTGGCGCCGATGCCGGGAAACTCCAGCCACTCCCGGCCCGCCAGCGCCTGGGTCAACTGCTCATAGACCCCGTTCTGCTTGATGCTGCCACCCCCGTAGAACACCAGCAGACGGCTGCCGGCCGGGATCAGTTCGGGCAGAATGGCTATCTGGCCTTCACCAAAGCAGATGCGGGTGGGATTGGCATATTGGAAGTTGTACACGGCAGAGCCCTCGGTTGATTGCATGCCGGGGAATTGTGCGCCTGCCGTGCCATCAGGTCAAAAAACGGGATCCTGTCGTCAAAAATACGATGCCAGCTTGCCGATGCCGGGCGCTCCTGCCCGGCTTTGCTATGGTGATAGCGGGAAGACGCGCTCGTCGCCCCCTCAAGCCCCTCCCGGGGTCCCTTTCCCACTCACTGGGTCTCTATCATGAAACTGAAGCACGCCTGGATTGCGGGTGCCCTCACCCTCTGTGCCCCTCCCCTGCTCTATGCCGCCGAGGTCACCACCCATGTGGCCGTGGCCCCCGGACAAGCCAGTCTGGCCGAAGAACTGACGGCCAGGGCAACCGTCACCGCCATCGACCTGGCCACCCGCAAGGTCAGCCTGAAAAATGCTGAAGGGCAGACCCTGGATCTGATCGCCGGGGAGGAGGTGACCAACCTTCCCCAGCTCAAGGTGGGAGATGTCGTGGCCTTGAGATATCTGCAACTGCTGGACCTGACCCTGCTCAAGGGCACCGCCGGGGTGAGAAAACGGGTGGTGGAAGTGGAAGGGGGCAAGGCGGCCGCCGGGGAGAAACCCGCAGCCGGCGCCGGCATGCAGGTAACCATCTATGCCGACGTCATCGACGTGGACAAGGCGCACCAGACCATCCGGGTCAAGGGGGTCGACCACACCCTGACCCTCAAGGTGCAGGATCCGGCCCAGTTTGCCCTCATCGCCCAGGGGGACCAGATCAAGGCCGTGCAGACCACCGCCATCGCCATCGGCATCACCCCCCAGAGTCCCTGAGCCCTGACCACGGCCTGCCAGCCCCGTGGCAAGGGGGCAACCCCTTGCCTTTAACGCCAAAAGATTGCCGTTTGAATCACATCATGCCTGGGAGGCGGATTTGCCGGTGAGGCGATCCATGGCCTCCTTGAGCATGGCATCGCGCTGCGCGGCCAGGTCCTTGCTCTGCGTTTCGCGCTCCTCGGCAGAGAGCGTCTTGTCATCCGCTATCCCCTTGAGCTGACGCTCGAGATCGTCAAATTTTTTGCGATCAAAGCCCAGGGCCTTGTCCACCATCTGCTGCACCCGCGCATCCTTGACGCCACCGGTCAGGACTGTGTTCTTGCCGTTCCTGGCCAGATGCTCGTAGGTCAACGCCTGCTGCGCCTTGCCGGTCAGCACCTGACTGGAGAGGCTGACCTGCTGAGACCAGCCGCTCTGCTTGTCGTCGCTGTCGCTGAGGGTCGCCAGGGCACGGTTCTGGGACGCGCTCTGGGCGAGTTGATGACCATAGGGTTTGATATCCATGAAGGCTCCACGCTCACTGCCGGCCTCGCCGGCTCCGGGGATGGTTTCCCCGCCATGGGCCTAAGACAGCAAAATGCAGGCCAACTTGAGTACCCCCCTCTTTCGACGGTTCAGCACGGGGTCACAGCACGCCTCCTTCTGCATTCCATGACGAGTGCGACCAGACCCATCAAAAAAAGGCGCCCGAAGGCGCCTCTTGTGGACAGAAGTCGGCTCGTCATGACATCAGCGACGGCTGATGTGGAGCGGGCCGAAGGTCTGGGCCACCGGCATGATCTCGATGCTGTTGATGTTGACGTGGGCGGGCTGCTCGCTGATCCAGAGTACGGTATTGGCGATGTCTTCCGGCAGGATGGCCTGCACCCCCTGATAGACGGTGGCCGCCTTGGCGTCGTCACCGTGGAAGCGCACGTTGGAGAACTCGGTGCCGCCACACAGGCCGGGCTCCACGTTGGTGACACGCACCGCCGTGCCCGCCAGATCCGCACGCAGGTTGAGGCTGAACTGCTTCACGAACGCCTTGGTCGCGCCGTAGACGTTGCCGCCCGGATAGGGATAGGTCCCTGCGATGGAGCCGATGTTGATGACGTGGCCGCGGTTGCGCGTAACCATGCCCGGCAGCAGCAACCGGGTGATCAGGGTCAAGCCGCTGATGTTGGTTGCGATCATCTGCTCCCAGTCTTCCAGATCCGCCTTGTGGGCAGGCTCCAGCCCCAGAGCCAGGCCGGCGTTGTTCACCAGCAGGTCCACCTGTTGCCATTCGGTCGGCAGCCCCTCGATGGCGGCGCGGGTGGCAGCCTTGTCCTGGACGTCGAACACCAGAGGCAGGAACTGCTCGCCCAGCTCCTCGGCCAGGGCGGCCAGCCGTTCGGCGCGGCGCCCGGTGCCGATCACCCGGTGGCCAGCGCTCACCAGCAGGCGACTGATGGCCTCACCAAAGCCGGACGAGGCGCCTGTTACCATTGCAATCATGTGAACCTCCATTGTTATTTGTCTTCTTGAAAAATCAGCACGTTATATGTCGTGTTTGCCCAGCTTTCGCCATGCGAAGACCGCCAGATGCAGCAGGAAGAGACCCGAGCCCCCCAGCGCAAACAGCAGGCCGGTCAGGGCGTTGACCGAGGTATCGGCGCCGCACCACCACCAGACCAGCCAGCCGACGACCCCGATGAGAAAGGTCTGGGCGGCGCAGACCGCGCAGCGCCCGAGCTTGGCCCTGATGGCCGTAGCCAGGCAATCCTCGCAACTCATGATGGCGCCTGCCGCTCATCCCCCAGCGCCAGCACCAGGCGGTGGGCATGCTGGCCGGGCCCGTAATAATCGGGCAGCCGTACCCTGGGGCGAAACCCCAGCACCTGATAGAGGGTCCTGGCTTCTGGGTTGGCGTCGGCGACCTCGAGGCGAATCGCCCCCCAGCCGGCCTCGCGCCCTTCCCGGATCACCTGCTCCAGCAGACGGCGTGCCCACCCCTGACGGCGGACGGTCCAGCGGATGGCGAGGGTCTGGATGATGAGACGATCCCAGCCTTTGTGCTCCAGCACGCTCAAATAGCCCATCACCTGCGCCTTCTCGTCTTGCAGCAGCAGGGTGCGCCCCTTGGCCTGATTGAGCAGATAGTGCCAGCGGCTGCGGCCGAAGGCGACCTCGGGGGGAAAACAGTAGCGTTCCAGCTTCACGATGGCGCCCAAATCATCGGCTCGGGCGGCGCGCACGGTCAACACGGGGAGTCCTTGTTCGGTTATTTATCCTCAGCACCAGAAATGCGACTTGTATCACAAGTTACCAAGGCAGAATATTAGGCACTGTAACCTCTTGTTTCCCCTCGCGCCATTATCGTGCTTGTCGGTGCATCGAAGCCCACTGGGGATCCTGCCGTTTCTGGCAGTCCTTTCTGTGGAGCCTGAAAATATGAGTACCTATGTCATCGTCGAGGAGCCGGGCGACTGGCCCTGCCATGCCGACTATCTGCTGACCGCCCGCACCTACCTGCAACACGGTCTGCCCACCACAGGGGGGCGTCCGCGCATCATCAACCTCTGCCGCAGCCTGGAACACCTGGGGGCCGGTTATTACTGCTCCCTGCTGGCCCAGGCCCGCGGCCACCACTGCCTGTCCGGATTGCAGGCCATCAGCCGGCTGCAGCCCCAGCAGCCTCCCGCCAAGCTGTGGCGCAAATTGCAGGGCTGGCTGGCCCAGCAGAGCGAAGACAGGATCCGGGTGCGCGCCATCTTCGGCCAGTGCGAACAGAGCGAGCTGGCGGGGCTCGCCCGCTATTACTACGGCCTGAGCCAGTTGCCGCTGCAGGAGCTGACCCTCAAGCGCGGTCGCCACGGCTGGTCGGTGCGCCAGCAGGAGAGCCTGTCACCGCTGGCGCTGAGCCCGAGCGAGAAGGCGCTGATGGTGCAGCACGCCCAGGCGCTGGTGGGCACGGGGGACGAGGAGCAGACGGCGCCACGCTACCAGCTCGCCATCCTGGTCGACCCCAACGACGGCCGCGCCAGCAGCGATGCTCTGGCGCTGGAGCGTTTCATCAAGGCGGCCGCTGCCCAGGGGATCCAGGCCGAGATCCTGCCCCCCTCGGCCATCGAGCGGTTGCCGGAGTTCGACACCCTCTGGCTGCGCGCCGAGACCGCGGTCGGCCACTACACCTTCGAGTTTGCCCGCCGTGCCGAGCAGCTCAAGATGCCGGTCATCGACAGTTCCCGTGCCATCCTCGCCTGCAGCAACAAGCTCTATCTCTACGAGCTGATGGTGCGCAGCGGCGTGCCCATGCCCCCCACCACCGTCGTGACCCGCCGCGGTCGCCAGCATGTGGACGAACTGGTGCAGCGCCTCGGTCTGCCGCTGATGGTGAAGATCCCCGACGGCGCCCAGGGGCGCGACCTCGCCATGGCCAGCGATGATATCCAGCTCGCCCGCCTGCTGGACGAGGGGCTGGCCCGCTCCGCCCTGCTGCTGGTCCAGAGCCGGATCCCTGCCGAGTTCGACTGGCGCATCGGCTTTCTCGACGGCTCGCCGCTGTTCGCCTGCCGCCGTTACCGACCCGAACCCGGCAACCGCATCCGTCGCCGCAAACACCCCCTCGACATGAGCCGCATCGAGGCGCTGCCCCTCAGCGACGTGCCGGAGCGGGTGCTGCAAACCGCCCGCCGCGCCGTGCACCAGCTCGGCAACGGCCTGTTCGGGGTGGATCTGCGCCAGCAGGGTCAGGGCTGCGTGTTGCTGGAAATCATCGACAACCCCTGGATACGTGGCGATATTGAAGACAGGGAGGCAAAGGACCTCTACGAGCGCCTCGCCCGGGCCTTCCGCCAGCGGCTGGAGAACCGGGGGCAGAGCGCGACAGGATAACAAGCATCGCGAGCAGAGGTGGATATGATGACAATGCAGTGGTGGGACATCGCGCCCCTTGGCTGGGAGAACATCCTGGTCTGTCTGGTGTGTGGCACCCTGGTGGGGCTGGAGCGGCAGCTTCGCGGCAAGCCGGTGGGGATCCGCACCTCTTCCCTCATCGTGCTCGGCACCTACTGTTTTCTCGCCATAGGCGCCGCCGTCAGTCCTCAGGGCGCCGATCAGGCGCGGGTGCTGGGTCAGCTCATCACCGGGGTCGGCTTTCTCGGGGCCGGGGTCATGATGACCCGGGATGGTCAGGTGCTGGGGGTGACTTCCGCCGCCGCCATCTGGATGCTGGCCGCCCTCGGCGCCCTCATCGGCATGGACATGCTGCATCAGGCGCTGCTGCTCACCGTCGTCACCCTCTCCATCCTGGTGGGGGTGGACTACCTGGAAGCCAGCTTCAAGAGCCTGCGCCGCGGGGTGCACAATCGGCTGGAACACTGGCGCCACGGGGCCGAGTCCTCGGTCACTTCCCGCCGGGACGATCTGGGCAGCGGCATCGAGAAGTAAGCCGCCACCATGAAAAAGGGCTCCATTATGGAGCCCTTTTTGTTGCCCGCCTCCCTCAGCGCACCAGCAGGAAGCGGCCGGTGAGGGGCGGCAAGTCCACCGTCACGCTGCTGCCACCGATGGCCAGGTTCTCGCCGCTCTGCAGATCCACCAGGGCGCTGCCGCTGCGCAGCTTGCCGACCGGCACGGCGTAGCTCTGGGGCGTGGTGGAGATGTTGAGCAGGTAGACTACTTGCTCGCCCGCCGTCTGCTTGATGTCGCCATAGACGCTCCCCTCGGCCACCAGCTTGACCCGCTCCCCTTGATAGAGGGCGGGGTGGGCGGCGCGCAGGGCCAGCAGGTCGCTCAGCCACTGCTTGAGCTCGGCCTGCTCGCTGCTCGGCACGAAGCCGGTGACACCGGGGACCTTGCCATCACTGCGGGCCACGTGATCATCGCAGAGCCCCTGGGCCGCACAGTCGCCCCCCACCTGACTGGCAAAGCCAGGCACCTCGTCGCCAAACTCCTCGCCATAGTAGAAGGTAATGGGACCTGAGCGGGCGGCCATGAAGCTGAAGGCCGCCTTGTGGCGCTGCCAGTAGTCCGCCCCATTGAAGTTGCCCCGCTCCAGCAGATCGCCGAAGCGCACCAGATCGTGGTTGCCCAGCATCAGGTTCGGCATGGCATGGTTGGGGTAGTTTTCCACCTTGTTCCAGCTGGCATCGAGCACGCTGGCCCCCTGCCCGCCCTTGCCGGACTCTTCCACCGCCAGCGCCTGTACCAGGCCGTAGCGCAGGGGGAAGTCGAACGCCGAGGAGAGCGCCGGGTTGTCGCTCGGCCCATAGGCCTGGGCGCGGATCTCGTCGGCGCCCTTCCACACTTCCCCCACCATGTAGCCGAGGGTGCCCCACTGCTGGCCGGCGGCCTTGCGCGCCGCGCTGGCCCGCGCCACCTCGCTGCGAATGGCGCGCCAGTCATCCAGCCCCAACTGATAAGCCTGATCGAGGCGCCAGCCGTCGATGCCGTACTGCTCGACCCAGTAACGGGCCACCTCCTTGAAGTAGGCCAGACTCTCGGGCTGGCCGTAATCCACCAGTTGGCCCGGGTAGCCTGCGCCGCCGCTCTTGAGGGCAGGCAGCCGCCCCTCTGGTGAAGGCTTGCTCACCCCCACCTTGTTGACGTGGCCGAACACCCCGTCGAGGAAGACATAGAGCCCGCGCTGGTGCGCCCCGTCCACCAGTTGCTTGAGCTGGGCGTTGCTGCCGAAGTTGGGATCCACGTTGAAGAAGTCGCAGGCGAAGTAGCCGGTGGCATCGAGCTTGTCGTCACCGCCTTGCCCCGCGCAGGAGTCGAACACCGGGGTCAGCCAGATGGCGTTGACGTTGAGGCTCTTGATGTGGTCCAGGCTGTCGATGATCCCCTGCAGATCGCCGTTGTGCCGGGAGGGGCCGTAGCCGACGCCGTAGTTGGCGCTGCCGTCGCCGTCAACGAAGGACTCCACCATCACCTGGTAGGTGCGCAGGTTGCAGGCTGGCTGATCATTGCCGTAGCAGGCGCGGCTGGCCGACGCGGGGGGTGGATTGACCACCGGAGGCTGGGGGTCACTGCTGCCACCGCCTCCCCCGCTGCCGCAAGCCGTCAGTAACAGGGCGGCCCCGATGAGGCCGCCACGACGCAACGTTCCTTGTTTCATTGTTATGTTCCCGCTGTGGTGGATGGGCGCCCAAAGCGCCGCACTGGGGTCATGATAACGACCTGACCGACGCGGGTCTGTGACTGAAAACGTTACCTGACTCAACGAGTTAGCATGTCAGAAGCGATGCATGTTGCGATCGGGGAAGGCGGTGCGCTCGTCGATGGGCAGGATCAGGTGGTAGACCTCGTGGGCCGCCAGGGTGAAGCCCGAGGGCCACGCCAGTTGATGGCGATGATCGATGAAGACACGGGCGAAGCGACGCTCGGTCTCCATGGCCGCAAACAGCGGCTGGCCGCGCCAGGGGGTGAGATCCAGCACGCCTGTGGTGCCGTCGGAGAGCACCACGAACAGAGACCAGCCCTGCATATATTCCACATCGATGAAGACCGGCATCCCTTCGGCTCCGATTGAGAAATCCGGCGCCATTATAGGCACGACCATTGTCTCGATGTGCCAGCAGGATCACAGTTTCCCCAGCGTTTTATGCTCTCTTAGAACCCTGCATCCCGTCACAAAAAAATCATAAAACGTGCCAGCTTCTCCATTTATACCTCCCCCCCATGCAACCTTTGCCAGGCGCCACTGTCATACTCCTGCACCATAACAACAATGCGCCCGGGGACTGGGCGCAAACAGGTTTGCAGGAACAATATGACCACCATCAAACAATGGCTGGGACCGGTTTGGCCCATTGCCGTCTTTTCATTGATCGCGCTCATCTCCCTGACCGTCAGCCGCCTTGGCCTGGGGCTCTGGCAACTGGAACGGGTGGATGCCGTCTCTGGCTGGCAGGAGATGCTGCTGCAAGGCATTCGGGTCGACATTGCCACCCTCTGCTGGGTCTGGGGCGTACCCGCCGTCTTGACCCAGTTGCTGGCCGGACCCCACGTGCCGGGGCGGCTCTGGATGCAGCTTATCCGGATCTGGCTCACCCTGGGGCTCTGGCTGATGCTCTTTCTCGAGATCTCCACTCCCGCCTTCGTCACCGAATACGGGGTACGCCCCAACCGCCTCTATGTGGAGTACCTCATCTATCCGAAGGAGGTGCTCTCCATGCTATGGGCTGGCCGCAAGGGCGAGCTGCTGCTGGCCGTGATCTTCAGCGGCGCCGTACTCGGCGGTGGCTGGTGGCTGAGCGGCCGCCTGGTACGTGACCTAAGCTTCCCCCGCTGGTACTGGCGCCCCGCCTTCGCCCTGCTGATCCTCGCCGTCGGCTTCCTCGGCGCCCGCTCCAGTCTCGGCCATCGCGCCCTGAACCCAGCCATGGTGGCCTTTGCGGACGATCCCCTGGTCAACGCCCTCACCGTCAACTCCGCCTACTCCCTCTTCTTTGCCATCAAGCAGATGGGGGCCGAGGAGGACGCCAGCCAGTTTTACGGCAAGATGGCTGACCATCAGGTACTCGACATAGTCCGCGAGGAGAGCGGCCGCCCTCTCGGCGATTTCACCTCTGCCGATCTGCCGAGCCAGACTTTCAACACGGCCAGCTACCAGGGCAAGCCCAAAAACCTGGTGATCCTGCTGCAAGAGAGCCTGGGGGCCCAGTTCGTCGGCTCCCTCGGCGGCCTGCCGCTCACCCCGAACATCGATGCCTTGTCGAAAGAGGGTTGGGCGTTCGAGCAGCTCTACGCCACCGGTACCCGTTCGGTACGCGGCATCGAGGCGGTGCTCACCGGCTTCACGCCGACCCCGGCCCAGGCCGTGGTCAAGCTCGGCAAGAGCCAGACCAACTTCTTCACCATCGCCGACCTGCTCAAGCAGCGGGGCTATGACACCAGCTTCATCTATGGCGGCGAGAGCCACTTCGACAACATGCGCAGCTTCTTCCTCGGCAACGGCTTCACCACCATCGTCGAGCAGAAGGACTTCAAGAACCCGGTGTTCGAGGGATCCTGGGGTGCCTCGGATGAAGATCTGATGGCCAAGGCCAACGAGACCTTCGCGGCGCTGCACAAGGAGGGCAAACCCTTCTTCAGCCTGGTGTTCAGCTCCAGCAACCACGATCCCTTCGAGTTCCCCGACAACCGCATCGCCCTGTACGAGCAGCCCAAGCAGACCCGCAACAACGCCGCCAAGTACGCGGACTACGCCGTCGGCGAGTTCTTCAAGAAGGCCAGGGCATCGGACTACTGGAAGGACACCCTGTTCCTGGTCATCGCCGATCACGACAGCCGGGTCGGGGGAGCCAGTCTGGTGCCCATCCCCCGCTTCCACATCCCAGGGGTCATTCTGGGGGACGGCATAGCACCGAGAAAGGATCCCCGCATCGTCAGCCAGATCGACATGGCCCCGACCCTGCTCTCCCTCATGGGCATCAGTGCCGACTACCCCATGCTGGGCAAGGATCTCACCCGCATGCCCGCCGACTGGCCGGGGCGCGCCATCATGCAGTACGACAAGAACTTCGCCCTGATGCGTGGCAAGGATGTGGTGATCCTGCAGCCCGAGCGGGCGCCGGAAGGCTTCATCTACGAGGATGCGACCGAGACGCTCACCCCGGCGCCGCAGCCGGGCGCCATGAAGGATGCCGCCCTGGGGCTGGTCCTGTGGGGCAGCCTGGCCTATCAGCAGGGGCTCTACCGGACGGCGCAGGACAGTCGGCTGGCTCTCAACTGAGGAACCGCCCACAAAAAAACCGCCCTCGGGCGGTTTTTTCTTGCGGCTCGCCCCGTCAGGGGTGGGGGAAGCAGGGGAGCGAGCGGCTGAACCTGTGCTCGAACACCAGGGAGGTCTCGAGGTGCACCACCTCTTCCCGGGAGGTGAAGTGATCGAAGACGAAATTGCGCAGGTGTTCGGTATCGGAGACGCACAGGTGCACCAGGAAATCATCCTTGCCGCCCATGTGGAACAGGCTGATCACCTCGGGCAGGGCCAGAATGGCGTCGCGAAACGCATCGATGATCTGGCGGCTGTGACGGGCCAGTTGCAAGGAGACCATGGCCTGGATGTGACCGCCCAGGGCCTGGTAATCCACCTCGCAGTGCGCCCCCTTGAGCACGCCATCCTGCTGCAGCTTGCGCACCCGCTCCAGACAGGTGGACGGCGCCACCCCGACCAGGGCCGCCAAATCCTTGTTGGTCATGCCCGCATCGCGAAACAGATGGGCCAGGATGTCCAAGTCCAGTTGATCCAGGTTTCTCATCTTTACTCCTTGCATCGCTCGATTTTTTTAGACTCTGCCCGTAAACCGGGCCGAACACAACGCAGATTGACATCGCCTCCGGCCCCTCTATGCTGTGCCGCACCCGCGGGATGCCGATCCCGTTGATCCCGACCACCACGAGGAACCCCATGCTCAGTGCCCATCCCTTCTGGAGCCTGGACGTTCCACGGCTCGACGGCCAGCTCCTGCTCACCCCCTGCCCCGGCAGCCAGCAGGTCCCCATGGCCGACGCCCTTGCCCAGTTGCAGCTGGCCGGTGCCGGCGGGGTGCTGACCCTGATGACGGTGGAGGAGCTGGCCCTGTGCGGGCCCCTCTCTCTCGGGCAGCTGGTGCAGGCCAGAGGCATGAGCTGGTTCCATCTGCCCATTGCGGATGACGAGGCACCGGATGCCGCCTTCGAACAGGCCTGGCCCGGGGTGCAACCCCGACTGCTCGCCCTGCTGCGCGAGGGACGGCACCTTGCCATTCACTGCCACGGCGGAAGCGGGCGTACCGGGCTGGCGGCCGCCCTGCTGCTGATGACCCAGGGGCTGCCCCAGCAGGAGGCCATGACCCTCATCCGGGCCAGACGGCCACGCGCCTTCACCCTGGCCTGCCACCGTCACTGGCTCGATACCCGTGGGCGGCGGCTGGCCGGAGCGGACTGATGGGCTCTATCCCTTGGGCTGCTGGTAGGTAAACACCTTGCCGATGTCTTCCACCTTGTAGCTGGTCAACTGGTAGACGTAATAGTTGAGCCAGTTGGAAAACAGCAGGTGACCGTGGCTACGCCAGGTGGCGCGCGGGGTCTGGCTTGGGTCGTTGTTCGGGTAATAGTTGACCGGAATGACGGGGGTGAGCCCGGCCGCCAGATCCCGCCGGTATTCCCCATCCAGGGTCAGAGCGTCATATTCCGGATGGCCGGTGACGAACACCTGGCGACAATCCTTGGTGGCGGCCAGATAGACGCCCGCCTCTTCCGACTCGGCGAAGATCTGCAGATCGGTGTGGGCGCGGATAAGATCCCCGTCGAAGGCCGCATAGCGGGAGTGGGGCGCCACGAATTCGTCATCGAAGCCGCGCAGCAGCGCCTCATGCTCGTCGAGGCGGTGGTGGCGATAGACCCCGGAGAGCTTCTCGCCGTGGGTCTGCTTCTCCATGCCGTACAAGGCTTTCAGCGCCGCCTGCACCGCCCAGCAGAGGAAGAGGGTGGAGGTGACATGCTGATGGGACCACTCGATGATCTCGACGATGCGTGGCCAATAGACCACCTCCTCGAACTCCACCAGCCCGAGCGGCGCCCCCGTGATGATCATGCCGTCGTAGTTGTTGCCTCTCACCTGCTCGAAGTCGTGATAGAAGTTCTCCAGGTGCGCCTGGGGCGTGTTTTTCGACTCCCGATCGTCGATGCGCAACAGATCCACGTCCACCTGCAAGGGCGAGTTGGAGAGCATCCGCATCAGCTGGATCTCGGTTTCTATCTTCTTGGGCATCAGATTGAGGATGAGCACCCGCAGCGGGCGGATGTTCTGGGTGACGGCCCGGGATTCCGTCATCACGAAGATGTTCTCCTGCCCCAGCACTTCGGCGGCGGGCAACTGGTCCGGGATCTTGATCGGCATGCTGACTCCCTGTACTGCATCGGTAAATATGTCTGGACATCTAGAAGCCTATAATAAAGCGCTCCCGCTGTCATCAGATACCTTTTGTATTCACCCCGCCCTTTGACTAGCATACGGCTCAGTGTGTCCCTCGTGCCCAACCCCATGACAGGAATCAAGATCTCCGTAGAACGGCTGCAAGTCGGCAATTATGTCTCCCTGCCTTTGGGATGGCGTGAGCACCCGTTTCTGTTCTCCAGCTTCAAGCTCAAGAGCGAGGAGGAGATCGAGCTCATTCGTCGCCTTGGCCTCAAGCTGGTGACCATCATTCCCGACAAGAGCGACACGCCGCCCAAGCCCCTCGGCCAGACCCAGCCCCAGGCAGATGAGGTTGAGGGGGAGGGTCTCGTCGCCCGCCAGGAGGAGATGCAGCAGGAGAAACTGCGGCGCATCGAGCAGTTGCAGCGCTATCGCCGCGACCTGCAGCAGTGCGAGAAACAGTTCCGCCAATCCCTGGCCCAGGTGCGCAACCTCATGGGCAAGATCCAGTCCCGCCCCCTCAACGCCATCAGCGAGGCCCAGGAGCTGATCAACGCCATGACGGAGCAGCTCCTCTCGGTAGACGAGATGGTGCTGCACCTGGTCTCTGACAGCGATGATGGCAACAGCCTGCAGTTTCACTCCCTCAACGTCAGCGTGCTCAGCATGCTGCTCGCCCGGGAGTGCAAGTTGCCGGCCGAGGCGATCCGTCAGGTCGGCATGGGGGCCCTGTTCCACGACATCGGCAAGCTGAGGATCCCGAGCCAGATCCTGCGCAAGACAGAGCCGCTGACCAAGCCGGAGCAGAACCTGATGGCCCAGCATCCCCGCTACGGCCTGGAACTGCTGGGGCTGGTCAGCGATTTTCCGGAAGCGGCCAAGCAGATAGTGCAGAACCACCACGAGTACCTGGACGGCACCGGCCCCCAGGGGCTCAAGGGCGATCAGCTCGATCCCCTCACCCAGATCGTCTCCCTCATCAACGAATACGACAACCTCTGCCACCTGGAGGCCAAGGTGCCCTACGCGGCCCTCGGCAGCCTCTACAAGCAGCGCAAGTCCCAGTTCAACGCCGATCACCTCGGCATGCTGATCCGGCTGATGGGGGTCTACCCCCCGGGTAGCGTGGTGCAGCTTTCCAACGGCCAGGTGGGGCTGGTGATGTCGGTCAACGCCTCCCGCCTGCTCTACCCCGCAGTGCTGGTATACGACCCCCGCATTCCGCGCCAGGAGGCGGCCATCATCGACCTCGACGCGGCCGGGCTGACCATCGCCAAGGTGATCCAGCCCAAACGCCTGCCCCCGGCGGTGTTCGAATACCTCAACCCCCGCACCCGGATCAGCTACTACTTCGAACACGGCAAGCCCTGAGAGGGCTGGCCCCACCCAAGGAGTCCCCATGCGCATCGAGATCATCAGCACAGGCGACGAGATAGTGACCGGCCTGGTGGTGGACACCAATGCCGCCTGGCTCAGCGCCCTCTTGCTGGAGCAGGGCTGGCAGGTGCGCCGCCGCGCCACCGTGGGGGACAACCTCGCGGATCTGACAGCCGTGCTGCAGGAGAGCGCCAACCGCGCCGAGGTGGTACTGGTGTGCGGAGGGCTCGGCCCCACTGCGGACGACCTCACCGCCCAGGCCGCGGCCGAGGCGTTTGGCCAGCCCCTGACCCTGTTCCCGGACTGGCTCGCCACCATGGCCGAACGCTATGCCAGCCGGGGCCGCACCATGGCCCGGAGCAACACCAAGCAGGCCTGGCTGCCCCGGGACTGCGAGATCCTCGACAACCCGGTGGGCACCGCCTGCGGCTTTGTGGTCTGCCACCCGGCCAGCCACGGCCAGAGCCGGCTCTTCTTCACCCCGGGCGTGCCGTTCGAGTTCAAGCAGATGGTGCGCGAACAGATCATGCCCCGCCTCAAGGCGCTGGCCGGGGAAGAGACGGACACCGAGCTGCGCCGTTTCTACACCTTCGGCGTCTCGGAGTCCGCCCTCAGCGACATGCTGGATGCGGCCCCCTGGCCTGCCGGCATCGAGCTGGGCTACCGCTCCTCCATGCCTCTCATCGAGCTCAAGCTCATCGGCCACGGTGCCAGCACCGCCGACATGGACGCCGCCGAGGCGAGGCTGCTTGCGGCCATCGCCCCCTGGCTGGTAGGGCGTGGCAACGAGGCGCCTGCCAGCCAGATCCTGGCCCTGCTGGGGGAGCGGTCGCTGCACCTGCAAGAAGGGGAGAGCCGGGGCGCCCTGCTGGCCATGTGTCACGGGCACCCGGCCCTGACCGCCGGCTTCAGCCACACCCTGAGCGACGATCTGACTCAACTGGCGGTGCCCGCCGCCCCCCTGAGCCTCACCATAGGCCGTGCCGGGCCGGACGGCGTGCCGCTGCTGCTCTGCGCCGACGGGCAACTGCACGGCCAGACGCTCAGGATCAGCCACCCGGATCCCGCAAGCGGTCGCCGGATCCTCGCCTTCGCCGCCCTCGACATGCTGCGCCGCCACCTGCTGGGGCTGCCGGTGCTCGCCGATTACCTCACCCTGACCCGAACGGCCACATGCCAGGAGGGCGCCCGGGGCTAGAAGTGAGCCAAACCTGCGCCACCATGGACCCAGTACCCGGCGAGCGCCAGGGTCAGCAGGCAGAAGGCCCTCTCGTAACCCCCGCCGCTCTTGAGGGGCAGGCCGGGCAGGCGAAAGCGCCGACGCCAGGGCCAGAGCAGGGGAATGCCCATGGGGGTGAGCCAGTCCCCCAGCAGATGGCTGAGATAGCCCACGATGAGGGCATCCTTCACCGCCCCCGACAGCAACCAGGGGGCTTCCACCTGGGCCAGCCCCCAGACCCCCATCCCCACCGCCAGCAGGCTGTGGGTGAAGCCGCGATGGCCGAACAGCCGGGAGAGCGGCCCCGAGATCCAGGGCAGTTGCCGCCCGAGCAGGGAACGGGGGTGATCGAGATCCGGCAGCAGGGCGCTCGCCAGGGCCATGGGGACGATGTGCCACAGGCTGGCATCGGCCAGGGCCGGAGTCAGTTCGACCTTGTGGGCAAGCAGGACGCAGGTGACGGAAAACAGCAGGTGGCCTTGGGCGGTCATGGGGCTCGTTCGGTTGGACAGAAAAAGGGGCTGATCGGTGGCGACCAGGGTCCTCGCTCTGAGGCGGCGGCAGATTAAAATCCTTCTCTTCCTGCCTGGCAAGGTGATTTGCATCGCCACCTTCAACATGATGGACACTCTGGATAGCGAAAGCATAAAACGTCAGCATATTGCGCTAAAAAACCGCAATGGAGCCCATGACATGGCCGGCTCCGCCCCTCTCCCGTCAGCCGATATTTCCTCAACCCGGCTCACCCATTTGCATTCAGATCATTGACCCGGAAGGAAAAATACCCGAATACTGCGCGTTGGATCCGCCCCGGCGGCATTGGATGCCGGCAAGGAGAGGCCCCGGCATGGGGCAAACCGGACAGGGACAACGAAGGAGGGCCCGGTGTTAAGCAAAGCGTGGTTTCAGCTGTCGGCCGACATGAGCTATGTCTGCCTGCGCATCACCCCGGGCCTCACCGAGCCCATCCAGGAAAGCGACGTCCTGGCCCTGCTGCGACTCTCCAACTGTCGGCGCTACGAACCCCTCGGCGAGGGGATCCGTGAAGCCGTCACCCTGCTCAACGCCCTCATTGCAGAGCCGGATGCCCCCGCACATCCGCCAGTCCCCATTGCCCGGCGCCAGGATGCCAGGCTGCTCATCCAGGTGGACAAGGACCAGATGAGCGCCAGGGCACAGATCACCGCGGACTGGGGTGGCCAGCCCCTGACCCTGGCCCGGTTGCAGGAGGCCCTGGCGGCCAGCACGGTCAAGCAGGGGGTGAGCGATCGGCTGCTTGCCGCCGCCATCCAGGCAGCGGGTGAGGCGGCCCCCGGTGCCCAGCTCAATCCCGTCATCGCCCTCGGCAAGGCCGCCAGGCACGGCCTGGATACCCGCCTGGAGCGGCTGGTGGAGACCGCAGCCGAGCGGATCCTCAAACCCCAGGAGCGGGATCACGGCAAGGTGGACATGCGCGACCTCGGCACCCTGCTCACCGTCAAGGCGGGGGCGTCGCTGATGCGCAGGCACCCCGCCACCCAGGGCATCGACGGCTTCACCGTGACGGGCCAGACCCTGACCGCCCGCCACGGCAAGGAGAGCGCCATGACGCCGGGTGACGGCACCTGCCTCTCCCCCGAGGATCCGGACCTGCTGCTGGCGACCCGCCCGGGGCTCCCCTGTCAGGAGCGTGCCGGGATGCGGGTCGACGAGGTACTCAACGTCAAGCAGGTCGACATCCGCCACGGCCACGTCGAGTTCGAGGGATCGCTGCTGGTCACCGGGGACGTCATGCCCGGCATGCGCGTCAAGACCAGCGGGGACGTGGTGATCGGCGGCTTCGTCGAGGGCGGCTACATCGAATCCGGCGGCACCATCACGGTGCGCAACGGCATCATAGGGCGCAAGCTGGCGGACGACGAATACCTCTGCCACCTCAACGCCGGGGGGGAGATCCACGCCAGCTATGCCCAGTACGCCAGGCTGGAGGCCGATGGCGACATCCATATCCTGAGCCAGCTCAGTCACTGCTATTGCCGCAGCGGCCAGGATCTCAAGGTGGGGGACAGCGCCATGCGCAAGGGGCACCTCATCGGCGGCATCAACATCGCCAACCGGCTCATCATGGCACCGGTGCTCGGAGCCTCGGCGGCCAACCGGACCCGGTTGCAGATCCTCGGCGGCTATTTCAGCCAGAAGGAGCAGGAGCTGGCGCTGCGCCAGCGCAAACAGACCTGCGCCGAGCAGATAGACAAGCTGCAGGATCTCATCCTGCGTCTGCTGCAACTGCCTCGTGACAAGCGCAATCCCGAGACCCTGCAGAAGATCAAGGCGCTGCGCACACGCCAGTTCGACGAGAGCAAGAGCCTGGACGAGCAGCTCGCCGAGGCGCAGCGGGAGCTGCAGGCGCTCATGGCCAACATGGACATCATCGCCACCCAGCGCCTCTTCCCCGGCGTCGAGGTGGAGATGGCCCACCACCACAACAGGGTCGATATCGAGCACGGCCCCATCCACTTCGCCATCCGGGAAGATCAGCTGCAACTGACCCCCTACCAGGGCCAGCGCTGAGGGGCAACGTGCTCCCGCGTCGGCAGGCGGCGTGATCCCGGCGGCGATTTTCGCTACACTCGGCCTCCCCATGGCCCCATCGGGCGGGCCGGCCAGACTCAGGTAGTGAGAAGATGTACAAGCTGATCGCATTGGATATGGATGGCACCCTGCTGACCCCAGAGGGCCGAATCTCCCCCCGCACCCAGGCCGCCATCGCGGCAGCCCGCGCCAAGGGCGTGACCGTGGTGCTGGCCTCCGGCCGCCCGCTGGAAGGCATGACCGCCGCCCTGACCGAGCTGGGCCTCACCGGCCAGGATGACTACGTCATCTGCTACAACGGCGCCCTGGTGCAGCAGGTGTCCGAGCAACGCATCATCCGCAGCCAGTTGCTGACCGGCAGCGATGCCCGTGCCATCGCCCACCTGGCCTGTGAGCTGGGGGTGAACATCCACGGCTTCTCCGTCCGCCAGGGGCTCATCAGCCCCAGGATCAGCCCCTACACCGAGCACGAATCCCGCCTCATCGGTCAACCCATCAACCTGGTGGACTTCGCCACCCTGCCCGACGACGAGCAGATCATGAAGGTGATGATGATTGACCCAGAGCCCCTGCTCTCCCGTGCCATCGCCCAGCTGCCCGCCGAACTCCACGAGCGCTATACCGTGGTGCGCAGCGCCCCCTACTTCCTCGAGTTCATGAACAAGCGCAGCAACAAGGGCACCGGCGTCGCCGCCCTGGCCGAGCACCTGGGGCTGGATGCCTCCCAGGTGATCGCGGTGGGAGATGCGGGCAACGATCACCACATGATCGCCTACGCCGGACTCGGGGTCGCCATGGGCAACGCCACCGACGAGATCAAGGCGCTGGCACAGCACACCACGGGGCGCAACGATGAAGACGGGGTCGCCCAGGTGATCGAGCGTTTCATCCTGAACGCCTGAGTCGACAAGGGGCCCTGTGGGCCCCTTCTGCTATCCGGCCGCCCGGCCAGATGTTTAATATATCCACCATCAAATCGCTCGCCGCACCAGGCATCCCCCCTCAAGCCCCTTTAAATGGGACTCGTAGCCGTATCTCGACATCAACGGTTAACATAATTGCATCATTTTGTTTGACATATTGAACGGCCTTGGCAGACTGGAGGCAGGATCCAGGCTGTCGTTGCCAAGGCTGACCGACGATTCTGGCACGCTGGCGCGACCCTGATCCCACGACCATGCCTTGAGGCATGCCCTTGCGAGCCGAGGCGGCAAGGGCCTTCCCAAGGCGCAGGATGAGACCGCCAAGGATAGCCAAGGTGACCTATGCCCAACCCCAGTGCCCATAACAAACCCGTCGTGCTGATGACCATGGGGGCCCAGGCCCGCAGTGGCCACGCCTACCAGGTCATGACCCACAAATACATCAAGCCTCTGGTGGAGATCAGCGGCTGCGTGCCGCTGCTGGTGCCCACCTGCTGTGGCACCGAGGATCTGGAGCAGTATCTGGACCTCGCCGACGGGGTCTATCTGAGCGGTGCTGGCTCCAACATCGATCCTGCCCTCTATGGCCAGGAGAACCTCACCCCGGAGAAGCCCCAGGACAGGGACAGGGATCTGTTCGATATTCCCCTGGTGCGCGCCGCCCTCGACCGTGGCCTGCCGATCCTCGGGATCTGCCGCGGCATGCAGGAGATCAACGTGGCCCTGGGAGGCGACATTCACCAGAAGGTCTATTGCGAGCCGGGTTATGACGATCATCGGGAGGATGCGGATGACCCGGTGGACGAGCAGTATGGCGAGAGCCATCAGGTCGAGCTGGTGCCCGGTACCTGGCTGGCCGAGCTGATGGGGCAGCCGTCGATTCCGGTCAACTCCCTCCACGGGCAGGGGATCAAGACGCTGGCCAAGGGGCTGGCCCCCCTGGCCCATGCCGAAGACGGGCTGATCGAGGCGATCCACGCTCCCGCCCTCTCCCCCTTCCTGCTGGCGGTGCAGTGGCACCCGGAGTGGAAGGCCAGCGAGAACCCCCACTCCATCAAGCTCTTCACCGCCTTTGGCGACGCCTGCCGCCGGTTCAGGCAGCAGGTCGGCTAGTCGCCGACCCCTTGCCCTTGAGCCTGGGGAGGGCCTCGTACATCGGGGGCTGCCCAGAGGCATCCGACGTGACGGGCCTGTGCCCCCCCCACGCCATCAAGCTGTCCACTGCCTTCGGCGACGCCTCCTGCCCGCTCAGGCAGCAGACGGGCTAGTCGCCAAATCCCTTGCCCTTGAGCTTGGGCAGGGCCCCGCGATCAGGGCGCAGGGTTCGGCAGACATCCAGCCCCTTGAGGCCCCGCTGGATATGGTCCGGGGCCTGCCCGAGCACCATGCCGTTGCCGCGATAGAGACGGGCATCCTCCAGCTCGAACAGCTCGCCACCGATGAGCAGTTGCTCCCGGCCATTCACCACCTTGCCCCGTTTCAGGGGCAGGGTCATGTCCACCTGGATTTCGCCGGTGGCACACCCCTCGCGCCAGCGCGCCTCGTTGGAAAACGGGGAGATGGCGATCTCCCGCCAGGATCCGTCCCTGAACTCCATCCGGTAACGGTCTTGCACCAGATCGCATCCCGCCAGCACCACGGGGATCGCCAGCCAGATGACACCCTTCATTCCCTTCACGCCCTTGCTCCCTTGTTGTTATTGCCAGATATAGATCACGGAATCTGTCCCTCATCCCCAGCTCAGAGCAGCAGGGTGGCCAGATCCTGCAACTGCCCCAGCTCCACATCCGGCAGCAGCGACAGCGACTGCCAGGACTGGCCGCTCTCGTTGAGCCAGGCGGCCCGAAAGCCGTGCAGCCTGGCCCCCAGCACGTCGGTCACCGGGTGATCCCCCACATGAAGGATGCGGCCGGGGGCCAGCTCCAGGGCCTCTTGCACCTGCACGAACATGTCGGGCGCCGGTTTCATTCTGGTTCCCGCTCCCGCCTTGCAGACCAGGGTGAAGTAGCCAGCCAGACCCGCCTGCTCCAGATCCAGGTTGCCGTTGGTGATCACCGCCAGCGGATAGCGCGCCGCCAGACGAGCCAGCAGGGCGTGAGTCGCCTCGCTCACCTCTATCTTAGAGCGCTCGGCCATGAAGCCGGTGAACACCGCCCGGGCCTGCTGCTCCGCCAGCCCGGGCTCCATGCCCCCCTGCACCAGGGCCTCGCGAATGCCACGCTGGCGCGCCAGGCTAACGTCGTGGCTCAGCGCCGGGTGGTCCAGCAGCAACTGGCGCTTGAGCGCGAGCCAGCGCGGCTTGTCCAGCATGGCGGTAGCCAGGTATTCGCTGCGCAGGTGGTCCAGCATCCACTGTTCCGCCCGCGCGATGGCGGGGCCGTTGTCATAGAGGGTGTCGTCCAGATCGAACGAGATGGCGGCCACCGGCTGCCAGCGACGGTAAAACTGCATGGCTGTTCCTCTTTACTCCTCATCCTCTGGCGTTGCGAGCTCCCGCCTGACCGGGGCGACGTGGAGATTGTCATCCCCGCAGATCGCACACCACATCACTCATCCTCCGGCGTTTCCGGATCCCGCTTCGCCCGCGGGTGGGCACTGTCATATACCTTGGCCAGATGCTGGAAGTCGAGGTGGGTATAGATCTGGGTAGTGGAGAGATCCGCATGCCCCAGCAGCTCCTGCACCGCCCGCAGGTCGCCGGAGGATTCCAGCATGTGGGTGGCGAAGCTGTGGCGCAGCTTGTGGGGGTGCACGTGGGCATTGAGAGCCTGCTTGTTGCCCCAGCCGTCGAGCCGCTCCTGTACCGAGCGGGCCGAGAGCCGCTGCCTGCGCTTGGAGACGAACAATGCCTCCCCCTCGTCACCGGCCAGCAGGGGGCGTACCTTGAGCCACTTGTGCAACCACTCCACCGCCATCCGCCCGATGGGCAGCACCCGCTCCCGCGAGCCCTTGCCGATCACCCTGAGCTGGCGCTCGTCGAGCTTCACGTCCGCGAGGTTGAGCCCCACCAGCTCGGCAAGGCGCAGGCCGGAGGAGTACATCAGCTCCATGATGGCGCGATCCCGCACCGCCAGCGGATCCTGCTCGTCGGTGATGTTGAGCAGCTGGTACATCTCGTCCACGTCCAGGTTCTTGGGCAGGGGCCGCCCCTGCTTGGGGGTGACGATGCCCCGCGCCGGGTTGGCGGTGAGCCGCCCCTGGCGCACCTGCCAGTCGCAGAAGCTGCGCAGGGCCGACACCTTGGTGGCAAGGGAACGGGGCGCCAACCCCCCCTTGTGCATCCGGGTCACCAGACTGCGCACCTGGCTCGCCTCGAGCCGGGCCCAGTCGTCGACCCCGAGCTTCACCAGCTCGGCGGTCATGGCTTCCAGATGGGCCTGATAGTTGCTGCGGGTGTGGGGGCTGAGCTGGCGCTCGACCCTCAGGTATTCGATAAAGGCGTCCAGCTCCCCCACCAGTGCGACCGGCAGAGGGTCGGCGGCAGGGAGCACCTTGACAGGGGATCGGGTCGTTGCCTTAGCCACGGGCCAGCTCGGGCAGACGCAGCTGCAGCAGACGCCCTAGCTGACCCAGCAGCAGGGTGTCGTTGTGGGGGGTGAAGTGGCTGGGATCCGAGCTCGCGAAGGCCAGCACGCCGAGCTCCCCGAGCCGCATCAGGGCCACCGAGTTGACCAGCACATCATTGCCAAACAGCGCCTGCTTCTCGCTCTGGTTGAGGCGGCCGAAATAGTAGTCCGTGCCGGGCAGGCGCTGCCCCAGCAGTTGTTCGAGCTGTTTGCCCTGCGCCAGGAAACGCTGCTCGGGGCCGCTCAGCTGGAAATGCCTGGGATTGAGCCAGAGCCGCAGGCCGGTGAGTCGCAGCCGCTGGACGAAGGCCTTGCCCATCACGGCGCTCAGCTCGAACAGGGTCTGGCAGCCGTAGATCTCCCCATAGAGATCCGCATAGACCCGGAAGATCCGCTCGTTCTCGCTGGCGACCCCCATCAGTTCGGTGATCTCCTGCTCCAGCTGCTCGATGCGCTCCCGCTGACGGTCCAGCTGGCGCTCCACCAGGGAGATGGTGCCCTTTTGCCCATGGGGAATGCGGATCTTGTCCAGCATGGCCCCGTGACGCAGGAAAAACTCGGGATAACGGGCCAGGTACTCCAGCACTGTGGCTTCATCCACCAGTGATTCCTGCCGTTTGAGTTCGCTCATAACTTGGTTGATCCATCCGAAAAAGGGGCCAAGGGCCCCGATATGATCCGTTGATGGAGCGGGATCACCCGCTCCTTGTCTACAACTCTATCTGGCCGTCAAAGACGTGCTCGGCCGGCCCCGTCATGTAGACGGGCTGACCCGGTCCCTTCCAGGCGATGGTCAGCTTGCCACCCGGCAGGGTGACGGTGACCCGCTCCTTGAGCTTGCCCTGGCTGATGCCTATCACCACGGCCGCACAGGCCCCGGTCCCACAGGCCAGGGTCTCCCCCACCCCGCGCTCGAAGACCCGCAGCTTGATCTCGCTGGCGTTGACCATCTCCATGAAGCCGACGTTGACCCGCTCGGGGAAGCGCTCGTGGCGCTCCATGATGGGTCCCAGGGTCTCCACCGGCGCATCGGCCACCGAGGGCACCTCGATGACGCAGTGAGGGTTGCCCATGGAGACGGCACCGCACATCACGGTGTGATCCTGGGCCCGCAGCAGATACGTCTTCTCCGCCTTCTGGGCACGGAACGGGATCTTGCCCGGCTCAAACTGGGGCACCCCCATGTTGACCGTGACCTGGTTCTCCCCTTCCAGCTGCAGAGTGATGCGGCCCCGGGCGGTACTGACCGCGATGCGATCCCGGTTGACCAACCCCTTGAGACGCACGAAACGGGCGAAGCAACGGGCCCCGTTGCCGCACTGTTCCACCTCGCTGCCGTCGGCATTGAAGATACGGTAATGGAAGTCGAGCTCGGGGTCATAGGGCGGCTCCACCAGCAACAGCTGGTCGAAGCCGATACCGAAGTGACGATCCGCCAGCTTCTTGATGATGTCGTTGCTGAAGAACACCTTCTGGGTGACGCCATCCACCACCATGAAGTCGTTACCGAGGCCGTGCATTTTGGAAAACTCAATCAACATCGCGCGTTCCTGTCTCACCGTTAATCACGCTCTCACATGGAGGAACGCTGAAAATCCATCCATCACGGCAGCAGGTGCTCGCCACGCCAGAGATCCGCCAACTGCTCCCGCTCACGGATGAGGTGCGCCTGGTCACCGTCCACCAGCACCTCGGCCGCACGGGGTCGGGTGTTGTAGTTGGAGGACATGGTAAAGCCGTAGGCGCCAGCGGAACGCACCGCCAGCAGGGAGCCCTCGGCAATCGCCAGGGTACGCTCCTTGCCGAGGAAGTCGCCGGTCTCGCACACCGGGCCCACCACGTCATAGAGTGCCTTCTCGTGGGTCGCCCGGCTGTCCACCTCGATGATGTTCATCCAGGCGCCGTAGAGGGAGGGGCGCAGCAGATCGTTCATGCCGGCGTCGATCAGGGCGAAGTTGCGAGTCTCGCCGGGTTTGAGGAACTCGACCCGGGTCAACAGCACACCGGCGTTGGCGACGATGGCGCGGCCCGGTTCGAACAAGAGGGTCAGATCCCGGCCCGCCAGCTTCTGCTTGAGCGCCTCGGCATACTCGGTGGGGTGCGGCGGCTGCTCGGCGCCGTAGTTGACCCCCAGACCGCCGCCCACGTCCAGGTGATGGATGTGGATGCCTTCCGCCGCCAGCTCGTCGATGAGCTTGAGCAGCTTGTCCGCCGCCTCCATAAAGGGATTCAATTCAGTGAGTTGCGAGCCGATGTGGCAATCCACCCCCTTGATCTCGATGTGGGCCATGGCCGCTGCCTTGCGGTAGATGGCGGGCGCCTGTTCGATGGGGATGCCGAACTTGTTCTGCTTGAGGCCGGTGGAGATATAGGGGTGCGTGCCTGCGTCGATGTCCGGGTTGACCCGCACCGAGACCCGCGCCTTCTTGCCCATGCTGCCTGCGACCCGGTTCAGGCGCTCCAGCTCGGCTTCGGACTCCAGGTTGAAGCAGAGGATCTCTTTTTCCAGCGCAAGGCGCATCTCGGCTTCGCTCTTGGCGACGCCGGAGAAGACCACCTTGGCCGGATCACCGCCCGCCGCCAGCACCCGGGACAGCTCGCCGCCGGAGACGATGTCAAAGCCCGAACCAAGGCGTGCCAGCAGATTGAGCAGGGCCAGGTTGGAGTTGGCCTTGACCGCGTAGCAGATCAGGTGGGGAATGTCGCCAGCCGCCTGGTCGAAGGCATGCCAGTGGCGTTCCAGGGTGGCGCGGGAGTAGACATAGAGCGGAGTGCCGTACTGGTCGGCAAGCTGTTGCAGGGGAAGCTGTTCGGCCTGAAGCTGACCGTCTGCGTCGTAGTTAAAGTGATCCAAGGGGGCGGTTCCTTCCTAGATTATTGCGGCACGGCCTCTGAGGCCGGTGTAGCGGTCGCAGGCGAGGCGGCTTGCGGTGTACTCTCTGTCTTGGGCGGTGTCTGCTCTGCAGGTGCGGGCTGTTCGGCCGGCGGCATGTAGAGCGGCCCCGTCAGGCCACAGGCGGCCAACCCGAGCGACAGCGACGCGGCAAACAGGCACTTGGTGAACTGGGTAATCATAATGGTTCGCTGCGAAAAAATTTTTGGCCCTCTATAATCGCACTCACATTGTTAAAAGCAACAGGATAAACCGATGAAGGATCACGAGTATCACGCCCTGACCGACGCCTTTTTCCAGTATGTGGAAGACACCATCGACGAGGGGTATCCGGATATCGACTGCGAACGCGCCGGCGGGGTGCTGACCCTGAGCTTCGAGAACAAGACCAAGGTCATCATCAACAAGCAGGAGCCCCTGCATCAGATCTGGGTCGCCACCCGGGAGAACGGCTTCCACTTCGAGCTGCGCGGTGACAGCTGGATCGACAACCGCTTCGGCGACGAGCTCAAGGCCCTGCTGACCCGGGCCTGCACCACCCAGGCCGGCGAGCCCGTGGTCTTCTCATGACGGATCTGCATCCCGAAGGTGCCCGCCATGCGGTGATCTGGCTGCACGGGCTGGGGGACTCCGGCGCCGGTCTCGCCCCCCTGGTGGAGGCGCTGGCCCTGCCCGCCGACCTGCCCGTCCGCCATCTGCTGCCGGATGCTCCCGAGCGCCCCATCACCATCAACATGGGCTACAGGATGCGCGGCTGGTACGACATCAAGAGCTTCGAGGATCCGGCGGATCGCGCCGTGGAGTCCCATGTCAGGGAGTCAGCGGCCCGTATCGCCGCGCTGATCGAACAGTTGGTGGCCGAGGGTTTCGCCCCCGAGCGCATCGTGCTGGCCGGCTTCTCCCAGGGGGGCGTCATCGCCTCCTTCACCGCCCTGCGCCATCCGGTGCCACTGGCAGGCCTGCTCTGCATGTCCACCTATCTGGCGGTACCCGATGCCCTGCCCGGCGAAATGAGCGAGGCGGCCCGCACCCTGCCCATCTGCTACATGCACGGCATCTATGACGACGTGGTGAACCTCTCCATGGGCTGGGACGCCAAGAACCGGCTGGAAGCGGCGGGACTCAGCCCCGAGTGGCACGAGTACCCCATGCGCCACGAGATCTGCCGCCCCCAGCTGGGCGACATTCGCAGCTGGTTGCTGGCCCGCCTCGGCGCCTGATTGTCGGCTCACGGGTAAGACAACGGCCTGCATCAGCAGGCCGTTTGCTTTCATCCCTGACGGCGATGCTCGACGGCATCCCCCCACTGGCTGCGCCCCCTCCACGCCTGATTCCCGCACCACGGATACGACAACGGCCTGCATCATGCAGGCCGTTTGCCATCTTGCCGGTGCTGTTATCAGCGCATCATCCTACTTCCCGCGCCGCCCCCGGATTGTCCCGCTGCGGGCTCTGGCTGCGGTAGGGGATCACATCGAGTTTGTCACCCACCTGCACGATTTCGTAGTACTGGGGAAGGTTGAAGTTGCTGAACTGACCCGCATTGCTGAATCGCTCGTGACCCGAGGTGTAGAACCGGTTCACCCCCTGTACCAGTTCGTCCTTGTTGCCGGCGAAGTGCTGGTAGATCTCCACCCGATTCGCCTCGTCCAGGATATAGATGTTGGTGCCTGCATCCCGGGTATCGAAGAAGAACTGCACCAGCCCTTCGCTGGCGTAGGCGTCGACGATGCCGGGCAGGTGCTGGCTGTGAGTCTTGTCGAGGCGCAGCGGCAGGTGATCCAGCTTGTTATGGGAGATGTGGCGGTAGAAGTCGATGGCGTTCTCCAGCTTCTTGACCGACACCCCGCGCCGCTCGAAGAAGATGCCGTACTTCTCGCGGCCGAGCGCCAGCGTCTTGACCAGCTGCTGCTTGTCCCGGGCCAGGCGCAGCTCGATGCATTCAGCCACAAGCTGCTGGAAGCGGGTGCGCACCAGGGAGCGGAAGTGCTGGCTGTAGCAGAACACCTCGATCATCTCGGGGGCCGCGGCATCCTGGTGCATCTTGCCGAGGATGGTGGTGAGGGCGTCCACCACGGCTTCCTCCCCCTCGAAGTGCAGGGTGCGGATCTCGCTCCAGGAGTTGCGATAGACGAGATCCACGGATCCCACCAGACACTCCTGGTTGCGACCGAACGAGAAGACATCGGCGGCGTTGGCATCGAACTCGATCACCTGCCCCACCCAGTGGCTGGACGGGTCCGTCTCCAGGTTCAGGAAGATGGAGAGCTGGCGGATCTCGCACGGCCGGCTCAGGGCCAGGTTGGTCGCGCGGGGATACTTGACCGGGAAGGTGCCGGAGAGATCACGACAGAACTGATGCAGGTTGTCGATGTGCAGATCCGAGCCCTGGTTGAACAGGTGTACCCGGGACTGGGGCGTCAGCAGGCCGTTGAAATAGGCCCAGGCCACCAGCTTGCTGATGTAGCCGTTATATTCGAGCGGCGCCCGGCCGATGATGTCGGCGGGTTCGAGGGAATGCTTGTAGAGATACCAGCCGGCGCGATTCAGGCGGCCGTGGGGTACCTGTACCAAGCTGAGATCCGGCTCGCCGAGATCCGGCGCAATCTTGAGGTTGATGCGCTGCACCTTGCCCGGCAGGCTCTCGAATGCGGCATAGAGCTTGCGCGACAGGATGCCGATGTCTTCCGGATTGATGGACTCGCTGATGTTGTTGCGCCGGGCGAACTGGATGAGGTTGCGGTAGCTCTGCATCAGGGCCTCCAGCAACTCGGCATAGGCCACCTTGACGTCCTCGACCTTCCACTCCTGGCGGTGATCAAGGTGGTAAAGGCGCTCCGGACTCCAGCCCCAGTAGGCTACCAGTTGGGCCATCTGCTCCCGGCGCCAGTCCGGGGAGTGATCTTCCTTGGGATGGCTCAGCCCGTCGCACACCTTCAGATAGAAGCAGCGACGCACCAGATCGAGGCGCTGCATGTCGCCGATGGACTTGAGGTAGTTGGTCACCTTGTCCAGCATCAGACAGTAGTTGTCGAGGCGGTAGTGCATCCCCTCGTTGTGCTGGAACCAGTCGCGACTGGTCACCGACAGCAGCCGGGTGTTGGGATACTCGTGGGAGTAGGCCTCCATCAGCACCGACTTGAGCACCGCCTTGTAGGGGGAGTCGATCCCCTTGTAGAGCTGCCACAGGGCGGAGCCGAAATACTCCTCGGCAGGAATGCGATCAAAGCCCCCCAGATCGAGCCAGTCATCCTGGCTCAACTTGCCGTGGGCAAACAGGCCGTTGACGTAGTCGTCGTAGTGATCGTCATATTCGGCCGGCACCAGATACCAGAGCAGCCGCTTGCCGGCGATGTGCATGGCGCTGCGGTAGAACTCGTCGAGCAGCAGCAGGTGCTGGGCGCTGCCGCAGCTCTCCCCCTGCATCTGGGCATCGTTGCGCTGACGGAACTTGTCTTCGGGGATCAGGAAGAAGTTGAGATCGACCCCCCGCTGCTCCGCCCACATGGAGAGGTGCTGGCACTTCTGTTCCAGCAGGGCGAGGCGCTCGCTCGACAGACCGGCCACGTGACAGACCCAGATGTCGAGATCCGAGTGGCAGCACTGACCGATGGAGGAGGTGCTCCCCATGGAGTAGAGGCCCTGGATGGACTTGTCGTGGGTACTGAGACCGCCCTGGCAGTTGGCGTTCTGGCAGAGATCCTGGATGAAGGCCTGCTGGGCCTCGTTGGCGACAAAACTCCAGATACCATGAGGCACATCCCCTGCCACATAACCGGGCAACAGGGGGTGATTGAAGTGCAGCATGACAGGCAGCAAGTGGAAAACCTGCTGCCCGTAGCGACTCATGAGATCCAGCGCTCGTTGCGTCTTGAGACGATTGAGTTCGTCGTAGCGCGCCACCAGCGTGTCGAGTTTAACCAGCAATGCCCTACCTATGGGGAAGAGAAATGACGCACCAAAACGGGGAGACGTCAAAAAAGTGTGATCATGTTAACAATGCAAACAGCAGTGGTAAACAAGCCCGCACACAATCACCGGATTATTTCTGACCCCGTTCATAAAGGTATCAGCGGAAAGCAATAAAGTTGCTTATTTTCAATGATTTAAAATCAATTATTGGCTGAATGAAAATAATTTTCAGCCCCCGTTTTTGAGCTTGGCCCCGCTTTTGCGGGCTGCGCCATGAAAGCCCCTGCAAAGGGTGGTAAGATCGTTTTCCTCTCAAAAGATGAAACAACTGATTGATATGGCAGCCCGAACCCTGAAAATTGCTACTCGAAAGAGCCCACTGGCCCTGTGGCAGGCCAATTTTGTGAAAGATCGGCTGGAGGCACTCCATCCGGATCTGCAGGTCGAACTGGTGCCCATGAGCACCCAGGGTGACAAGATCCTCGACACCCCCCTCGCCAAGGTCGGCGGCAAGGGGTTGTTCGTCAAGGAGCTGGAGACTGCCATGCTGGAAGGGCGTGCCGACATCGCTGTCCACTCCATGAAAGACGTACCGGTGGAGTTCCCCGATGGACTCGGCCTGCACACCATCTGTGAGCGCGAAGACCCGCGTGATGCCTTTGTTTCCAACCATTTCAACCAGATAGACGAGCTGCCTCAAGGGGCCGTGGTCGGCACCTCCAGCCTGCGCCGTCAGTGCCAGCTGCGCGCTGCCCGCCCTGATCTCGTGATCCGCGACCTGCGGGGCAACGTCAACACCCGCCTCGCCAAGCTGGATGCCGGTGAATATGACGCCATCATCCTGGCCGCCGCCGGCCTGAAACGACTGGAGATGGCCCATCGCATCGCCGCCTTCATCGAGCCCGAGCAGAGCCTGCCCGCCAACGGCCAGGGGGCGGTCGGCATCGAATGCCGCCTCGACGATCACGAGCTGCACACCCTGCTGGCGCCGCTCGAGCACGCCGAAACCCGCATCCGGGTGCTGACCGAGCGCGCCATGAACCGCGCCCTGCAAGGGGGCTGTCAGGTGCCTATCGGGGCCTACGCCCTGGTACAGGGAGAAGAGGTATGGCTGCGCGGCCTGGTGGGCAGCCCGGACGGTGCCCGCGTCATTCGCGACGAGATCCGCGGCCCCCTGGCAGAGGGCGAGGCACTGGGCCACACCCTGGCCCAGCGCCTGCTGGCCGCCGGTGCCGACGTTATCCTGGCCGAGGTCTACCGGGCATGAGTGCAGCACAGCCAGGTTCGCGGTCATCTGCCCGGAGCACCCCCTGATGGTCCCCCTGGTGGTGCGCCCGGCCGCCCAGGCCAACCAGCTGGTGCAGATGCTGCACCAGTTGGGTCATGCACCGCTCTGCTGTCCGTTGCTGGAAACCCGGCCGGGATGCGACCTCCCTCACCTGGGTGACATGCTGCGGGAGGCGGACCTCGTTATCGCCGTCAGCATGCATGCCGTTCATTTTGCACATCATTTTCTGTTGCAAACTGGTCAGACCTGGCCACATATTGATTACTTTGCAGTCGGCCAGGCGAGTGCGGATGCCTTCGCCGAGGCGGGCATCCAGGCCCTGTGCCCGGCCGATCCCCGCAGTGAAGGGCTGCTGGCCCTGCCGGCGCTGCAAGGGGTGAGTGGCCGCCGGGTGCTGATCCTGCGCGGCAACGACGGGCGGGATCTCATCGCCCGGACGCTGGCCTCACGGGGCGCACTGGTGCACTATTGTGCCACCTATGAGCGCCACTACCCCGATCTTGACGGGGACGCATTGACCCGCCACTGGCAGGCTGCCGGGCTCGACAGCCTGCTCATCACCAGTGGCGAATTGTTGCAGCGGTTGCTGGCCCTGGTGCCCGGCCCGCAGCACCCCTGGCTTTATGACCGCCTGCTGGTGGTGCCCAGTCCCCGGGTGGCCGAGATGGCAGAAGGGGCTGGTTTTACCCGTATCGTGATTGCCCAAGGTGCATCCAACCAGGCTCTGGTGGCCGCCCTGGAACTGAGGAAGATGGAATGACTGAACAGCAAGAAGTCCAGCCGAGTGCCGCGGCCACCGTGGCCGACAACAACAAGCCCGCTCCCGGAACAACAGGGAGCAAGAAGGGCAGCTCTGGCACCGTGCTTGGCGGCATCGCCATCCTGCTGGCCCTGGGGCTGGCCGGTGGTCTCTATGTGCACGGACACCAGAACGCCGTTGCCCAGCAGGCCGAACTGGTAGCCCTCAAGCAGCAACTGGCCGACGCCATGACCAGGATTGATCAGGGCAGCAGCAAGGATGCCGAACAGATCGGAGCCCTCGGCAAGAGCCAGCAGCAGTTGCAGGAGGCGCTGGACGCCTTGCAGACCAAAGTTCTGGATCTGGACGACAAGCGCCCCAATGACTGGATGTTGGCGGAATCCGAATACCTGGTGCGCATGGCGGGCCGCAAGCTGTGGCTCGAACACGACATCGTCTCCGCCATCACATTGCTCGGCAACGCCGACGAGCGCATCAAGGCGCTCAACGACCCCAGCCTGATGCCCATCCGCAAGGCGCTGGCGGAAGACATCGCCAAGCTCAAGGGGATGCCGCGAGTCGATCGCGAGGGGTTGACCCTGAAGCTGGCCGCCCTCTCGGACCAGATCGAGCTGCTGCCCCTCTCCACCGTCAGCATGCCGGAAGCCAAGAGCGAGCCCGACCAGACCGTCAGCACCAACCCGGACGAGTGGCAGAGCAACCTGAAGAAGAACTGGGTCAAGTTCACCGAAAACTTCATCACCATCCGTCGCCGCGATGGCGCCGTGGAAGCCCTGCTCTCCCCGCAGCAGGAGATCTTCCTGCGGGAGAATCTCAAGACCAAGCTGCTGCAGGCCCAGCTCGCCGTCTATCGTGGACAGCAGTCCCTCTATGTCGACAGCCTGGAGAAGGCCCAGCGCTGGCTGACCCAGTATTTCGATGCCGACAACAGCGCCACCCAGTACATGCAGTCCGAGCTCGACAAGCTCAAAGGCGAGCAGATCCAGTTTGACTACCCGGATCAGTTCAAGACCCAGACCATGCTGGAACAGGTGCTGACCGAACGCCTGCAACGCATCCTGGCCGGCAACTGAGGAGGAGACCATGATTCGTCTGATCGTCATAGTCGCCGTGATGGTGGCGGGCCTCATCTTCGGTCCCGAAGCCTCCGGCAACAAGGGCTATGTGCTCATCTCGCTGGGCAACTACACGGTGGAATCCTCGGTCACCAGCGCGGTGATCCTGGCGGTGCTGTTCTACGGCGCCCTGCTCATCGTGGAATGGGTGCTGGCCCGCCTGTTCGGCCTGCGGCGCAAGACCCAGGGCTGGTTCGGTTCCCGCCGCCGCCGCAAGGCCAACCTGCAAACCGTCAATGCCACCCTGGCCATGGCAGAGGGACACTACAACCAGGCCGAGAAGCTTCTCATCAAGGGCGCCGACAACAGCGACACCCCGCTGCTCAACTACCTGAGCGCCGCCCGGGTGGCCCAGGCCCGGGGCGATGACGTGCGCCGGGATCACTACCTGCAGAAAGCTCAGGAAGAGAACCCCAAGGCAGAGCTGGCACTGACCCTGATCCAGACCCAGTTGCAGATTGAGCAGGGCCAGTACGACAGCGCCCTCGGCCGCCTCGAGTCCATCTATGCCCTCAACCCGCGCCACCCCATGGTGCTGGATCAGCTGCGTCAGGTGTATCTGGCCCGTGAAGACTGGGCGGCCCTCATCGATCTCGCCCCTGCCCTGCGCAAGGTGGGCAAGCTGACCGCCCAGCAGGAAGAGGCCCTGCTGCACCAGGCGTGGTGCGGTCGTCTGGAGGCCGCCAGCGGCTCCCTCGACACCCTGCGCACGGTCTGGCAGGGTCTGCCCCGCAAACAGCGCCAGGATCCCGTGCTGCTGGCCAGTTACGGGGATCGCCTGCGCCGATTGGGGGCCGATGCCGAAGCCGCTGATCTCTGGCTGGAGGCCCTGCGCAAGGATCCCTCCCCCGAGCTGTTCGCCCGCCTGCCCAAGCTCAAACTGGACGACTACCAGCCCATGCTGACCCTGCTCAGAAAGATCCAGGATCAGCCGGGCGCCGAAGCCGCGCTGGCCCGGGTCTGCCTGCTGGCCGGTCAGCTGGACGACGCCCAGCGGCTGCTGGAGCAGGAGGTGGCGAAGGCGCCTGATGCCGCCCTCTACCACGCCCTCGGCCAGGTGATGGACAAGCGCCGCCTGACCAACAAGGCCAACGAGTACTACCGCCAGGCATTGCAGCTGGCCGACATCTGATCGGCGCATCTGCCTGAATATGGTTTGCATCTTCTCCTCCGAATAGATGGAGATCTCGATGGGACAGGGCGTAAACGAACACAACACAATTACTCTGATTTTTAAACTGGCCCTGGTCGAGCAGATTGAAGAAGGCAAGCTCACCTATAAACAGACGCAGACGCGTTATGACACTCAGGGCCGCTCTACCTGAGCTAGGTGACGGACACCTGCTCACGCAAAATAGTGGCAACTAAGAGATGAATGCCGAGTCGATGGTGATCGAGAAAACACTGAAGCAACAACGTGACTACGGAGAGCTTATTCATCATTCGGACCACCAGGTGCAGTATTGTTCGGGGTTGTATCAGTCATTGCATGAACAACACGGGGTCAAATGCTTGATGACAGATACTCATAACTGTCACCAAAATGCACTGAGATCTTGAAAAGAGAGTCACTGCTGCAAAGCCTGCAGAGGCTGGCGCAGGCGGGGAAAAGTGCGAAAGGCAGTGGATACTTATAACCTGGAGCAACCGCATCAGGCATTGAAATACAGAACCCCTGATGTGACGCATCGGGGGTTCTGAGTGCTAAAAGCTAGCTGAAAATGTGTAGACCTATCTCAGGACTAGACACCATATTCCAGATCGGACGGAGGGGGATCAGTGCCCCGCCAGTTTCATCTGCTCGACCAGTACGGAGCCGGTCTTGAGGCTGGAACGCTCATCCTCATCACTGCCCACCGCCACGATATGGCTGAACATGTCGGCTAGATTGCCTGCAATGGTGATCTCCTCCACAGGATAGAGGATCTCGCCATTTTCAACCCAGAAACCGGCTGCGCCGCGGGAGTAATCACCATTGACGATGTTGACCCCCTGCCCCATCAGCTCGGTCACCAGCAGCCCGGTACCCATCTCCTTGAGCATGCCCTGGAAGTCCTGGCCGGTATTGGAAACCTGCCAGTTATGGATACCCCCGGCATGGCCCGTGGTGGTCAGGCCCAGTTTGCGGGCGGAGTAGGAGGTGAGCAGCCAGCTCATCAGCTCGCCGTTGCGGATGATGTCCATGTCGCGGGTGCGAACCCCTTCCCCGTCGAACGGGGTGCTGGCAAGTCCTCCCGGCAAGTGGGGGAACTCCTGGATGGTGAGCCACTCGGGCAGGATCTGCTTGCCCAGTTTGTCCAGCAGGAAGCTCGACTTGCGATAGAGGTTCCCCCCACTGATGGCCATCACCAGATGGCCCCACAGACCGGCAGCGGTATCGGGGTGGAACAGCACAGGGGCATGGCGGGTGCTGATCTTGCGAGCCCCCAGGCGGGAAACAGTGCGCTCCACCGCCTCGTCAGCGATGCGCTGGGGGCTCCACAGCCCGTCCAGGGAGCGGCTGGAGGAGTAGCCGTAGTCGCGCTGCATGTCGCCATCCTGCTCGCCGATCAGTACGCAGCTCAGGGAGTTGCGCGATGCAGCATAGCCTTTGACGAAGCCGTGGCTGTTGCCATAGACCTTGACGCCCAGGTGGCTGGAGAAACTGGCTCCGTCAGAGTGCTTGATGCGGGCATCCCGTCCCAAGGCCAGCCGCTCGCACTCGATGGCCAGCGCGATGCCACGCTGGGGATCCAGCTCGATTTGGTGGCACAGTTGCAGGTCCGGGGCATCCCAGGCCAGCAGATCCGCATCCGCAAGACCGGCGCAGTCATCGGGAGAGGTGTGGCGGGCGATCTCCATGGCCGCTTCCACGGCGGCGCGAATGGCCGGCTTGGTCAGATCCGTGGTGGAGGAGGACCCCTTGCAACCGTCGCGATAGACGGCGATGCCGAGTGCGCCATCCTTGTTGAATTCGATGCTTTCCAGCTCGCAGCCCCGGGTGTTCACCGAGAGGCCGGTCTGTTTGCTGATGGAGACTTCGGCAAGCCCGGCGCCCAGCCCTTTCGCTATCTCAAGGGCCTCGGCGACCACGGCCTCGAGATGGGATTGATCCTGGCGGATTTGATCTTGCTGGTCCATAACTCACATCTGTATGAAGGGAAGGAAAGGGGCTAAGCATATCAGACCCCTGCGCCCAGCGGGAGAAGCTGGTAACATATCCGCCAAACGTGAATGACAGGAATACAGAGACCGATGAGTCAATATCAAGACGACAACGAGTGGGAAGACTGGGGCCCCAGCAAGAGCCAACTCAAGCGTGATGCCGAGGCCTTGCAGAAGATGGGGGAAGAGATCGTCTCCCTGAGTCACAGCGAGCTGGAGAAGATCCCCCTGGATGAAGAGCTCGCCGAAGCGGTCGAGCTGGGTCGCAAGCTCAAGCCGAAGAAGGATGAGTCCTTCCGTCGCCATCTCCAGTTCATCGGCCGTCTGATGCGTAGCCGCGATGTGGCCCCCATTGAAGAGGCCCTCTCCATCATCAAGATGCGTCACTCCACCGTGAACGCCCGCCTGCACCGCCTCGAACAGTGGCGCGAGCGGCTGATCACCGAAGGCGACAGCGCCCTCAACGAGCTGATGTCCCAGTTCCACGAGCTGGATCGCCAGAAGCTGCGTCAGCTGATCCGCACCGCCAACAAGGAGCGGGAGCTGAACAAGCCGCCGGTAGCCTATCGCGAGATGTACCAGTACCTGCGCGGTGAAATTGAAGATCTGTTGTAAGTGATGACTCACGTCCGCCTCAGGGCGGCGTGCAGTACACAATCAAACGGGGCCGAAATGGCCCCGTTTTTTCATGCGATGTCCGCTCAGCTGCCTGCCATGCACTGGGTATGAGTAGCCGGTTGCAGATAGGGGACCAGCAGGGGGGCCATCCCCTTGAGCACCTGTACAGGCAGCGCCGACGTGAAGCGGAACTTGTCGGACTGGCTGCCGGGTACATAGGCCGTCAGCGTGCCGAAGTGATCATCCCCGATGTAGAAGACGAACGTCGCAGTCCGGTTGCGAGCCAGTGAACTGGTCACATTGCCGTAGCGACCGACCGTCTCGATCCGGTTGTCCCCGGTCCCCGTCTTGCCCCCCAGGGCCAGGACAGTACCATCCTGCAAGGCGAAGGCCCCGGCGATGCGCCGCGCCGTCCCCCCTTCCACCACCTTGGAGAGTGCATTGCGCAAGGCGTTGGCCACCTCGGCAGGCATCACCCGTTCCCCCTGGGTGTTCGCCGGCTCAAAGACGGTGGCGAAGGGGGTCCCCTTGGCAAAGGAGAGGTGCTCGATGCGCAGGGTCGGCGCACGAATGCCGCCGTTCTGGATGATCCCCATCAGCTCGGCCAACGCAGCAGGACGATCGCCCGAGCTGCCCAGTGCGGTCGCCAGGGACGGAACCAGGTGATCGAACGGGTAGCCCAGGCGAGCCCAGCGCTGATGGATGTCGAGGAAGGCCTCAACCTCCAGCATGGTGCGGATCCGGCTATCCCGGGCACTGCGATGACGGGTCTTGAACAGCCAGCTGTAGACCTCCTGACGCTCGTCACGGCTGGCGGTTACCGCATCGGTAAAGGTGGCCTTGTCAAACTCCTTGAGATAAGCAAGCAACCACAGCTCAAGTGGATGCACCCGTGCGATATAACCTTGATCCGGCAGAGAATATTTGCCAGGGCCGTAATTGGTATAGAGCTGCTCTATGCGCTTCTCGGTCAATTTCTCCCGCGGCAGGCGCTTGGCCAGGAAAGCGGCAAAGTCGGCCTGGGAGGCTTCCGGCATCAGATAGCGATGCACGGCGGCGAGACGCACCGCGCTGGGTTTGAGACCATCGAGGAAGGTATCGAGCTGCTCTTCTGCACTCTTGCCACGATATTTGCGCCAGAACCTCAGCAGATAGGTCTGGCCCTCTTTGTCAGCAAACTTGGCCAGGTACTCGGTACGGCGAGGATCCCTGTCATCTTTCAACAACTGGGCACGATTTCCCTCCTTGTAGAGGCTGTAGCGGACGATGTCCCGCATCAAGCGCACGAAGGGCAGGTTGATGGATTCCCGCAGCGCATCGCGAATGGGCGGGATGCGACCGTTGTCTTCCTTGCGGAAGTTGTTGAAGGTGTGCATGCCACCGCCGGTAAAGAAGCCTTCATAGGGACTTGCGGAATACTTGCGGTCCAGTGCGGCCTCCAGCATCACCGGCAGGCTTCTGTCCTTGGCACTCATCAGATAGGCGATGGCCCAGCGGCTGATGTTGTCCTGATCGGACACTTCGATCTTTCGCAGGCTCTCCACTGGCATATTGCCGTAGCTGTCATGCAACTCGGTGACAATCTCGAGATAGGTGGTCAGCACCCGCAACTTGGCGGTGGATCCCAGTTCAAGCTTGCTGCCCTCATTGATGTCGAACGGCTGGTCCGTGTTGTCGGTCTGCACCCTCACCTTGACCCCTTCCGGCGTCTTCTCGAACAGGGTAAAGCTGTACTTCACATCACCCGTCTTCTCCGGCGAGAGCAGGCGCTCACCAAACAGGCCCACCTGGGCTGCGAATGCAGGGTCTGCCAGTTGCTGCAGATACCGTGACACCTCGTTCTGCAGCGGCATATTGAGGGTGGTGTTGGCCATCAGATCCATGCGATCCAGGTCATAAAGCTGCACCCCGAGCTGACGACTGAGACGAGTGCGAGCCACCTGCAGTCCCTTGTTGTTGTTGACTCGAGTGATGGCAGGTGCCTGCAGGAAATCGCGGAAGACCAGCTTGGCCTTGAGAGCCGACTCCATCAGGGGGGGGGTGATCATTCCCTCCTGCACGAAGAGTCGCAGATAGCTGTCGGTCAGGGTCGACAGTGCTTCTCTGCCCTGCGCCAGGTAATAGGAAGGACGGCGGTGGGCGATCATCAGGGAGACAACCTGGCGCAAGGCAAGGCCCTGCTCGGCCAGGGTAGAATCCTGGTTGCGAGCGGGATCCAACAGTCGATTCACCTCATCGACATTGGCGCCAAACCAGACCCAGAGGCCATCACCGAGACCGTGCACCTCGCCATAACCGGGCGCCGCAGAGAGCGGGACAGAGTTGAGGTAGGCCCAGGCAACCAGCTTGCGGGCCTCCAGGGTCTCGGGCCCCAGCCGATAGGCACGAACGCTGGCCGAGACCATTTGGCGGATCTTCTCGGTCGGCGAAACGGTCAGTCCATCGGGAGAATGACGATACTTCTCCACCTGGGTCGCCAGAGTGCTGCCGCCAGCAGATTGATCCTGCATATCCAGCGCCTTGCCCACCTGAGACAGCGCCGCCTTGGCAAAGCGCGGCCAGTCTACGGCCGGGTTGGCCAGCGGTTCCTTGTTGCTCAGGAGTTCACGATTCTCGATAAACAGCAGAGACTGGATGACCAAGGGCGGTATGGCATTGAAATCCGGATAGTAATGAGTCGGATACTTGTACTGGTAGAAAGGTTCGGCACGGCAGTCATAGAGTGTCAATCCTGCCTGGACCTTCTCGGTATAAGGCACGAAGAAACCGTGGCTGGCGTAGTTGTAGAGCGCATCGGAAAAACGGACCTGTTCGCTCACCTGGTAGCCACGCTGAACGAGACGTTCCTGGATCATGGGCATCAGCACATAACCGAGTCGCTTGTCGAACGGGCCGTCGTCGGGGAAGGCAATCTGCTTGCTGGGGCCGGGTTCGATCTGATAGGTCAGGGTGGCCGCATAGCGGGAGATCTCCTGTGACTGCAGTCGGGAGGTCTTCATTTCATAACCCACCAGGGCGATCACGGCAGCCAGACAAAGCAAGAAGATAAAACAGAACAACCAGCGCCACCAGGGTCGGCGTTTACGCTGTTGTTGCCCGTCCGCATTAGGTACGGATGAATCCTGAGATGCCACTTTATTTGAATCCGTCTGTTTTGATGCGCCCATATCAGCCCCACCATGGTTGCGCAATTTATTGTCTTTCAATCAAGCTTAGTCGTTTCAAGTCAAGGGCTTGAAATCTATTGACCGCTTTGCAGCGATGTTAACAGGGCGATTGTGAAAATGGGAGCCGATTGTTGCAACGCGGCAAGAGATCCGAGCTGCGGCATGAAAATGAAACACCGGCCAGAGGCCGGTGTTGACGAGAGCGGGGCGGTATTATTTGCTGGTGCTCATACTCTTCAGCTTGGTACTCAGCTCCTTGCGCTCCTTGGAAAGCTCGGCATTTTTGATGATATGGTCATCTACGCGCTCTTCATAGTCGGTCCGCATGTTGGCGATGATGGCCTGAACCTCGTCAATGCTCATGCCGGGCTTAATATAGTCACTCAGGTTGTCGAGCAAGAGTACCCGCTTCTGGTTGTCACGGATCTTTTTCTCGTTGTCCGCAATTTCACGCTTGAGCTTGTTCTGACGACGGGACATACGCACATATTCCAGCACATCGTTGAAGGTTGACTTGTTTACTTGTTCCATATCGGTACCACTGAGTGAAGGTGAATGAAAACAGGCGGAGAGTCCCATACCAGAAAAAAACCGAAACCATGGCACGGGCAAACCCGGAATGCCCCTTACTCTACCGAGTTATGATTCAGATACAACCCCAATCGCAGCGCGGGCGGCGGGTTTAGACAGAACGGCTCCGACTGGGCTATTACGCTAAAAATGATGAGAACGGAGAGAGCCAACATGTGGGTTAAATGTGACCAGAGCAGGCGCAACTTTTCCGGTACGGGCAACAAGTGAACGTGAACGACGAACATCACCATAGTGCCCGTTTGCCCTCCAGTGAGGGCTGAATTTCAGGCAATAAAAAACCCCGCTCGAGTGAGCGGGGTTTCTCGTATTGGGTGCCTGGCAGTGTCCTACTCTCGCATGGCGAATGCCACACTACCATCGGCGCTACAGCGTTTCACTTCTGAGTTCGGCATGGGGTCAGGTGGTTCCACTGCGCTATTGCCGCCAGGCAAAATCTTCAATCTGAAAAAGCTGATTTAGTTATTCGTTCTCGGTATCTGCTACAAGTCTCTGAACACTTCTTGGGTGTTGTATGGTTAAGCCTCACGGGTAATTAGTATGGGTTAGCTCAACGTATCGCTACGCTTACA
>NZ_JAPDBP010000008.1:0-165923 GCF_027705305.1 Aeromonas sp. QDB17 | reverse complement strand
CGTTTTGTTATCCGGTTTGAAGCCGTATGACCACTCCCTTTTGTGGGCAACTGTCAGGTGAATACCATCTCCATACATACAGGTTACAATGCCCCAACCCAAAATAAGGCACTGTCCCAATTACGTGTTGAAAGGCTAATCTGGCAATAGGCTTAACCATCCCCTCATATAAGCCAAGCGTGGCGCGGCTTCTGAGCGGATGGTTAAGGTCAGACCCCCTACAGCATGTTCAAGAAGAGTCTGAAATTGATACCGAAGGAAGTGCGCACTAAAGTAGCGTAATCAAGACACCGGTTTGAGGCCGGTGTCAGGTGATAACTAGATCTGTACACTTTGACTTTTATATAAATTAACCATTTCATCATCAAATGTATCTATGCTGTTAAGGGCATTGGGATACATCTCTTTTGCTTTTCTCATAAAATCTACCCAAATTTCGATTGCGGGTTTCATCATTTCCAGTGCTTTTTCTTCTTCTTTAAACAAGTAAAGAATAGAACTCAGCATAGCGAACATATAATTCATTGAACCGTACAACATTTGCGCTATTATTCTATTTTTAGTTATAGATATTTGAGAAAGATAACCAAAATGCTTTAGCATCAATTGATTTATCTCATTTCTAGATGAAAAATTACGTTGCCATTCATCTATTATCTTCTCAGCAACATGATTGAAAAAATCAACATCAAGCAATGTATTAAAGTCCTGCGCTGGTAGCACTAAGGGTGAACAGAGACTGTTCGTTATTTCATGCAAGATAGCTGACTTATCAATGGGCTGATGTAATCCGATGTCATTGGCATGAACGGCTCTAGCCCCTAATATTTTGGCACCATCACTACAGTTGGCACAATGTACATCTTTATTTATGGCTAATACACCTTCAATAATATATCTCGAAGTATCGTACATCGCATTACTTATGACAAGACCACCAAAATTACCCTCACATTGCCGTTCATCATTGCTACACACTAACTCAGTCAAGATCTTAGCATTTACTTCATTATTATAATATGCACTAGACTTAGCGTGATGGTGATTTTTATCCTTATAACCATTATCCAAACCAAACAGATATAGGTTTTTAAAACCAAGCTGGATAGGTGCATGAACCCCTATATTTCCAACAAAGGGATTAACTGCCTGCCAAGCGGAAAAATCTTTAGCGACAGAGAAATATGTCTGACATAGCATCCCCCCTGGTTCATTGCTCTTGAACGCAAGAACCGTTTTCTTGAACAGGGTTGCACAGTCTGGATGAACGACATCAGTGCTCAAAAACAAAATATCCTGTAAGTATTCAGGGTCATCCAGATTTACCATGAAATCATAGATTGATTTGGTACGTTCAATTTGAACTTCTATGTCTGGCTTGATCCCATGCTTATGCAAAGCAGATATCGCACTACCACAAGATATCAATATAGCACGATCTTTATTCGCTTTAATAATGGGTAGTGAATCATCTAGCGATGGACCACTACCAATGATAAATACCGGAACTCTTTGGTATTTTTGAGAAACATTTTTATTTTTCTTAAAAAATGGTACTCCACGTTCAATATTACGCATAGAGTGGGACAATGCGATCAGGTTATCATCAAAAAAACCCCACCCCATCACTAACAGATAATATTGCTGATGTATAACTTTCATCAGTTCTTTTATTTCATTGTTCTGATAGCCCCACATAGTGAAAGCATTTGCAACCAAGAAAGATCCTCGAGAACTAACCGCCGACGAAAAATCTCTGACTATACTTTGTTCATCCTGCCCTAACAGAATGTGCAACCCCAGATTCTCCTGATACAAATAAGCCAGCAATGGAGCCCAGTCGAAGCAAAACAATGATGCATAAAATAAATCCAAGTCTGGCTCAAACAAAAACAATGTGCTAATTTTGCAACGCTCATAAAGATAACCAAGGTGATAACCCAAACCGACCCCAAAGATCAATGCGCAGGGTACTTGGTCTGGTACTTTATCGAGATGTTCTGCCTGTAATGATATTTTATCCTTATAAATATAAAGATTGTTGAGGTGTTCAACATGAATAGAACCCATTGGATTCGCTTCCTGGCGGAAGGAAAATTTTGACAATACACCCTTATCCAGGAATTCAGCCACAAGTGTCTCACAGCTAAGATAGGGTTCAGCACCATAAACAACTACATCATCATCAAGCCACACCAGATTGGGCTGACCATTTTCAGTACAGAAGAATTTAAACGGGCGGGCAGGATGATAGGCCTCATACATGTCGGCGATATGGGGAATATATTGGCGAAACGCCGCCATATTCTGTTCAAAACGCAGCGGTAGTGCAACTGCCATGGCGGCTTCCTGCTCGGCTTGCTGCTGCAGTCGCTGCGCCTCCTGTTCGGCTTTTGCCAGAGTCGCATTCAAATTGACTAACATCAGAACTCCTTTCTGTTCATTCGATACGCTTGCCCAGCCTTATTGGCTTTACCAACTTGAGCCAGCTGTTTAAATACGACCTGATGATGACTGGAAGCCAGGGCTTGCTGACGCGTGTCCTCGATGGCAAGGGCGGCTGCCAGGGTGGCGACGGACTGTCGCTGCGCCGAATCCCCTCTGGCCAACTGTACCATGTTGTCTATCAGAGCCAGCCGCTCATCCATGTACTGTAGGGCCTCTTCATATTGCTGTTGCTCCAGCAGCGCGTCTATCAGGCTGACATTGTCCTGCAACGCCGCTTCAAGGGCGGCGAGCTCGCTGCTCACAGCTCACCCAGCTGTTGGCGCATCTGAAAACCTTGTTGCTTCTCTGCCTCGGGCAGCTGATCCCAGGCGGATTTGATCGTCACCATCAGGTTCATGACCTCCTCGAGGGGAGCAACATCCCGTGTCAAGCTGGCATCCCAGATCCGCTCATCCATATAGGCATAAAGACCGTACAAGCTTTCGGAGATGTCGCCCTGACTCATATCGAGCGCATCTTGCAGCCCATGCAACAAGCCCTGCGACTTGGAGACGGCAATGGATTTGGCCTCCATGTCTTGCCGTTCGATGGCGCCCTTGGCCTGTGCCAGGCGCTCGAGAAAAACCTGCATCATCAGTTGAATGACACGATGCGGATCGGCAACTGCCAAATCAGCCGCTATGCTGGTTGCCTTATATGCCTTCATATTACGGTGGTACATAAGATGAAACCTCGAAATATCACACTCAATTATCTTTTATTTGCAATGCAGACAGGGCGGATGCCGAGTTGTTCATTTTAACCAACAGGGCATCTAGGCTGCCGTATTGGGCACGCAGCGCCGCCTCATATTTCACCAACTGAGCATTGGAGGTCGCTTCTTTCTGACCCAAGCTACGCAGATCAGAATTCAGAGTATCAGTACGCTGCGCCAGCATGCCTCCTGACTTGGTATATTCTTTGAGCCCCTTGCTCAGAGAGCCGGCAAGGCCTTTCTCGTTACCAAACAGAGCGACGACCTGATCGAAGTTCTTGTCGACCGCTTCCCCGAACTTTTCCTTGTCCAGGGAGAGTTTTCCCTTGTTATCCATCTTCATGCCGATCTCGAAAATCGTCGAATAGATCGAACTGCTCTCAGAAGGGTTGACCACCAGATTGCTCATAAAGGTGTTGATGGCCCGCGTCGTGGAATCCCCAGCCAAGGCACCTCCGTCATCCTGTTTCACGCCCCCGACGAAGCTACTGCGCTTGCCGAGTGTCCCTATCTTGTCCTGCAAGGAGTTGTAGCCATCGACGAACTGCTGTACCAGCTCCTGAATAGAGGTCTTGTCCGTCGTAATGTCCACCTTGTTGGACTTGAGATCGCCATTGCTGTCCTTGTCCGACACCCGCAGCACCGTCAGCTTCAGATCCTGAATGGTGTCATCGAAGACATTGGTATCACTCTTGAGGACGTTGCCATCGACCACGATCTCGGCACTGCTCGCGGCTTGAGTCTGGCTCATAGCACTGCCTGCGGTGCCGGTCGAGAAGATATCCAGCTCGGCATTATCGCCTGTGATGGCCAGGTCCTTGCCATCGCCCGACACACCCGAGTCGATGATGAACTTTGCCTTGCCGTCTGCGGTATTGACGATGTTGACGCTAAGGCCGAAGTTGTCGCCACTGCCGTTGATGCTCTTGCGGATATCTTGCAGGGTGTCCCCCGCTTTCACATCCACTTTGAATTCTTTGTCACCCGCCTTGAACGTCAGCTGGCCATCCTGGGTGATTAAGGGGGCCGTCGAGTTGTCAAACACCCCTTCCTGCCGGCTCGACTGTGCCAACTTATTGACGGTAATGTTGTATTGACCATTGGATCCGCCACTCTTGCTCTCCATCTTCAGCACAGGATCATCTTTATCTTGCGTGATCTTGATGGCCCGTTTGTTGAACGCACCTGGAGCACTCAACTTGTCGAGGATGTCGGTGAAAGCGGAGATAGAGGACTTGAGCTGACCTATGCCAGACAAGGTGATCTGGGTACTGTTTCGTTTGGTGATGATCGGCTGCTGCAACTGGGCCTTCTTGGCCTCCACACTCGCTGAGATCACACTTTCAAGCTGGAGCCCAGACCCAGCACCCGCAGAGGTAATCGCCATACATCCTCCTGTGTATTAACTTAAAAAATAGGGTCAAACCTGGCCATCGAATAACAGACCCGAGAGGTTGACACTATCGTTCCCCCCCTGCTCCATTGCCTGTAATCTCTTTTTCATCAAGAGGACCTCTTCACTCGGGATCTGTCGGATCACCTGCCTGGTATCGGCATCTATCACCTTGATCACGGGCTGATCGAGCTCAGGCACCAGACTGAAGTTGATGGTCCACCCCCTCACCCTGCTCAAACTGTCCAGCCTTTCTTGCAATTCTTGGGCCTGCTTCTCTAATTGCACCTTCTCCGTGCGTGATGCTGACGCCTTGATATGCGCTGATGGTTCCTGCGATTTCTTGGTTATCGGCTCGACACCTGTCTGTTCGACCACGTCCCCCCCACCAGCGACTGGCGGAGAAACAGACATGGCGGCCTGAGGGCCGCCATGTTGAGTTAGCGTCGAAGTAACAGAGGGTATGGCTATCGATTCATTTACCATCTGCTGCTCCTTCTATCAGTCAGTGGCTGTTGGAGATTCTGGCTTAACCCAGCAACTGCAGGGCTGACTGCGGACGCTGGTTGGCCTGGGCCAGGATGCTGGAAGCCGCCTGTTGCAGGATATTCTGCTTGGTCATGTTGGCGGTCTCGGTAGCAAAGTCCGCATCACGGATACGGGAGCGCGCGGCGCTAACGTTTTCCGAAATATTGGCTTGGTTGCGGATGGTGGAATCCAGACGGTTTTGCACCGCACCCAGTTCGGCACGCTTGCCATCTACCACTTCCAACATCGAGTCCACCGCACCCAACACAGCTTGGGCAGTACTCTGGGCCGTAATATCAATAGAAGTAGCGCCAGCAAAAACTGTCGCTGCCGCCCCACCAGCTGCAGTCGAAATACCAGAGATACTGAATCCGCCAGCTTGGCTCAGACTGAAGCCGATAGTCTGGTTGGCATCCGCCCCGACTTGGAAGGTTCCGCCATAGGACCCATCCAGCAGCTTAGTGCCGGCGAAGGTAGTGTCTTGAGAGATACGATTTATCTCGGAACCCAACTGATTTACCTCTTTTTGCAGAGCTTCGCGATCCTTGGTGGAGTTGGAGCCGTTGGCAGACTGCTGGGCCAGGGTACGCATGCGTTGCAGCATGCCGGTCACTTCGTCCATGGCCCCTTCCGCGGTCTGTGCCAGAGAGATGCCATCATTGGCGTTGCGGTTGCCCTGATCCAGGCCGTTGATCTGAGAGGTCAGACGGTTGGAGATCTGCAGGCCCGCCGCATCATCCTTGGCGCTGTTGATGCGCAGACCGGAGGCCAGACGGGTGTAAGAGGTATCCATAGACTTGCTGGTATTCATCAAGTTGCGCTGGGCGTTCAATGATGAAGTATTGGTATTGATAAACATGGCCATAATAGATTTCTCCTGATGAACAAGAAACTGCGGGCCCTGCTTGTTTCATATAGTCAAGGTCCCACCATTCAGATGGACAGATTGAACGGTCTGCCCCATCTGGCGAGTCCCCTGTTTGAACGGACAAGGGACCCGCAGTTGCGCAAATGTTGGATTTCCGAACACCCCTCAATTTGCTTCACTCTCTGTAACGGCAGCCCCATCAGAAGCTTTAGGAAATTTATTGCCGCATTCATCAGCAGAGAGGCAATATCTCTCCGCTTACAGCCCTGTGCTGGATAACTCGATTCTTTTAACTTGAGGTCGGAATGGCGTTGTTTCCCCAAATCAACAATCAAGCATCAACTGCCCGAGCCCTAGTTGATCGCAACACTCGGGGCTTTCTGACAGGTAGACCCAGGGTATTGAGTTTGTTTATGGCGCTTACATACGCCATGACTTCTCCCACTTGGCCGTTATAGTTACGCAGACTGATTTTCCCCGCCAGCAACTGCTTGAACCGATACATCGCCGTCTCTGCCAGCGAGCGACGGTGGTATCCCGACATCTTCTTCCTGTGCGCCAGCCCCTCCTTGCGCATCACCAGCACAGCCTCATTTCTCAGATGTCCCTTTTCCCATTACCCCGCGCTCTTGCGAGGCGGGATACAGGCTGTAACCCCTTTGTGCGCTATCAGCTGATGGCTGGCTTTGCTGTCATAGGCGCCATCCGCATAAACATGTCCCAGCTTGCGCCGCAGTGGATTGAGCAAGGTCGGCAACGCCTCGGCATCATGGACATTCTCCAGCGAGACTTGTGCCGCCACTATATCGTGGGTCACCGGGTCTACCGCCAGATGTAACTTGCGCCAGACTCGCCGCTTCTCAGCACCATATTTTCTGACCTTCCACTCGCCTTCACCAAATACCTTGAGGCCAGTGGAGTCGATAAGTCGGTAATGCGTCCCTTTCGGATCTGTCGATAAGCCACCGTCACCGAGCGTGCTCGCTTGCTAACACAGCTATAGTCCAGTGCGTACAACGGTACATTCATCAACTCGAACAGGGAGTCGAGTAGTCCCTGGGTTGCTCGCCGAGTGAGGTTGAAAATCTCCTTGAGCATCAGGAAGGTACAGATGGTCTGGTCGGTGTAAAGCTGACTGCCGCCCCGCCGCCCATGATGGTCATGGTGAAACCAGTTGCTCATGGCCTCGGCATCAACCCAGAAGGTGAGTGAACCACGGTTAATCAGAGACCTGTTGTATCTTGGCCAGTTGGTGATGGGGTGAAGCGACATGCCCATTATGCAAACGTGAAGAGGATGGTGGTGATCAGATCACCAAGTCCTTAGTTAGTTCCATTCAAGCTGCATCGATTTGGGAAACAACGCCGGTCGGAACCTGTTCAAAATTCAACACAGGAACATTCTTGATATGGCATGGTTTATGCCTAGCGTTCTTGAGCTGCCAGTTTTTCGGCGCTCATAAAAAAGGCCGACAATGTCGGCCAAAGAAGAGCTTACGCTCAGGAGAACAACCTCGAGGGTGACAGAGTGAACGATCTGGGCAACACTCGAGGGGTAATACCAATAAGAGAAACTCTCTTTCGATAGAACAAGGCGTAAATCCGAACACCCCATTGTTCCATCTTGCTTACCAGGGCGGCCTGAACAACCGCCCTTTTCTTTTTCTTGCAATCAGTCAGCTTAGCCTTGCAGCAGGGAGAGCGCGGACTGCGGACGTTGGTTGGCCTGGGACAAGATGCTAGAGGCTGCCTGCTGCAGAATGTTCTGCTTGGTCATGTTGGCGGTCTCGGTCGCAAAGTCCGCATCGCGGATACGGGAACGAGCTGCAGAGACGTTTTCCGAGATATTGGCCTGGTTACGGATGGTTGATTCCATTCGGTTCTGTACCGCCCCCAGTTCTGCGCGCTTACCATCGACAACTTCCAACATCGAGTCCACCGCACCCAGCACAGCTTGGGCAGTACTCTGGGCCGTAATGTCAATAGAAGTCGCGCCAGCAAAAACTGTCGCTGCCGCCCCACCAGCTGCAGTCGAAATACCAGAGATACTGAATCCCCCTGCCTGGCTCAGGCTGAAGCTGATGGTCTGGTTGGCATCCGCACCAACCTGGAAGGTGCCACCGAAGGAGCCGTCCAACAACTTGGTACCTGCGAAGGTGGTTGCAGTGGAGATACGGTTGATCTCGGCACCCAGCTGATCCACTTCTTTTTGCAGGGCTTCACGATCCTTGGCGGAGTTGGAACCGTTGGCGGATTGTTGAGCCAGGGTACGCATGCGTTGCAGCATACCGGTCACTTCATCCATCGCCCCTTCAGCAGTCTGAGCAAGGGAGATGCCGTCGTTGGCGTTGCGGTTGCCCTGGTCCAGACCGTTGATCTGGGAGGTCAGACGGTTGGAGATCTGCAGACCTGCCGCATCGTCCTTGGCACTGTTGATGCGCAGGCCAGAGGCCAGACGGGTGTAGGAGGTATCCAGGGATTTGGTGCTGTTCATCATGTTACGCTGAGCGTTGAGCGATGAAACGTTGGTATTGATATACAGACTCATGATTTTTCTCCTAAGCCATTAAAATTTAACTTTAATTCACTCAGGCTTTATTGTGTTTTGTGCCTGATATGTTTAGTTAACGGCGCCTTTTCACAAGACTTTAATTTCTTTTTTCTGCCTTTCTGGCAGTAATCGCCGCCTAACCTATATATCGGCCTCTATTCCTCACCCTTGAGAAAAAAATCGGGATTTTTTGTCACCTGACTGCCTGCCCCCCGGGCCATAGTGGCCACAGCCCGCATCAGACAAGGCGGGAGCGTGATCTTCCCCCAGCCTTCAGAAACCGGCGCTGGCTCCCACTTTTGCACGCCAGCATTGCTCATCCCCACACCTTGCCCCTAAAATCGCCGCCCCATCATCTATTGGACGTGAGTTGTTCTCCATGCAGACACTGGTTGAGCAGATTGTTTACATCAGCGACATGTTTGGTACTGCGGTATTCGCGTTTTCGGGCGTACTGGTGGCGGGCCGCCTCAGGATGGACGGTTTCGGTGTCATGGTGCTGGCGGCGGTTACCGCCATCGGGGGGGGCACCATCCGTGACATGATCCTGGGGGCAACCCCGGTCTTCTGGGTACGCGACCCCCTCTATATCTGGGTGGTCATTACCACGGCGCTCATCGGCATGTGGATGGTCAAACTGCCCCGCCGCATGCCCTGGTATGTGCTGCCGGTGGCAGACGCCTTCGGGTTGGCGCTCTTTACCGTGATCGGGGCACAAAAAGCCCTCAACTTTGGTACATCGGGGCTTATCGCCGTATTGATGGGCACCATGACGGGGGTTGCGGGCGGCATGATCCGTGACGTTCTGGCCCGGGAAGTGCCCATGGTGCTGCAAAAGGAGATCTACGCCACCGCCTGCATTCTGGGCGGCATCCTCTATACCTTGTCGCTGGAGGTCGGGGTAGACAGGGTCAGCGCCATGCTCATCAGCATGCTCGGGGTGTTTGGTCTGCGGGTGGCGGCCATCTACTGGCACCTCTCCCTGCCCACCTTCTCGCTGCAGCGCAACTGAGAAGCCTCAGAGTGGGCGAGATCCCATCCCGGCAGGGACAAGATTGAACCAAGCCGGCTTTTCTGTTGTCATACAGGGGTCGTTTCAAGCCGGAAAACCTCATGCAAAAACTTGGGCTCATTACCACGCTTGTTCTGATGATGGTGGCAGCGGCTCATGCGGGGGCACAGGCCCTGTTCGGGCGTCTGGCATCCACCCCGGTGCAGCAGTTCAACCAGCAGATCCGTCAGGCGAGCAGCAGTCAGCAAGGCTGGGTCAACGACTATCGCGAAGTGGCTCGCCGCTTCGTCGGCCATAAAGATGTACCCACCCGTATCCATGCTCAACAGCTGGACAACGATCTGGTGCTCTCGGTGGCCCTTGATGGCCAGCGTAGCGACATGCTCTACATCCTGACCCTGTTTCGCAGCAACAACCTGTGGCAGATGCGTCAGGCCGAGATGGGCTGGCGCTGTCAGGGTCAGGAAACCTTCACCCCGGTCCCCTGCCCCTGAGCGTCTACCTTCATCCGAGTGAAATAAAAAATCCGGCGCCTTGGCCGGATTTTTTATACGCGTCTTGCCGTCACATCACGGACGGTAGACCTTGACGTTGGCAAAGCCCTTCTCTTTCAGGTAAAGCGCCTGCAGTTTGCTCATCACGCCACGATCGCAATAGAGCAGGTAGGTCTTCTCTTTCGGCAGGTCACCAAAGGCGGTGGCCAGCTTGAAGAAGGGGATATGCATGATCTCGCGCCCTTCCACCACCAGCGGCTTGTCGTCATGCTCCTCCATGGAGCGAATGTCCAGGATCACCTCGTCGTCACCGCTCTCGGCGGTGGTCTCCACCTCCTGCACCTCGGCGGCGGTCTCTTCACCGATGCGACGAATGTCGAGGTAACGGGCCTCAGCCACCACCTTGTCCAGAATGGCAAAGTCGAAGTTCTCCTCTTCCGCCTCGATGCGGGAGAGCTCGGCCTTCACGGTCGGCTTCTTGGAAATCACGCCGCAGTACTCCGGCATGGTCTCCGCGAACTCCAGGGTACCGATGCGGCGGGCTTCGCTGATGATGTCCGGCTTGTCCCAGGTGATGAGCGGGCGCAGGATCACCTTGTCGGTCACCCGGTCGATGACGTTCAGGTTGGTGAGGGTCTGGCTGGAAACCTGGCCAACGCACTCGCCGGTCACCAGGGCCGGGATCTGGAACTCGTCGGCCACCTTGGCAGCGGCACGCATCATCATCCGCTTGAGCACCACCCCCATCTGGCCGTTGTCGATCTTCTCGAGGATCTCGGCCACCACGGGCTCGAAGTCTACCGCGGTGAAGCGCACCCGGTGGGAGGAGCCGAAACGGTTCCACAGGTGATAGGCCACCTGCTTGACGCCGATCTCGTGAGCAGCCCCACCCAGATTGAAGAAGCAGTAGTGCACCCGGCAGCCGCGCTTGATGAACTGGAAGGAGGCGACACCCGAGTCAAACCCGCCGGAGAGCAAGCTCAGCACATCTTCCTGGGTGGCGATGGGCATGCCGCTCAGCCCCTGGTGGATGGCGCTGACGATGAAAAGCTCCTCGCCATCGATCTCGAGGTTGATCTTCACATCCGGGTTCTTGAGGCGCACACCGTTGCTCACGCAGTGCTGGTTCAGACCGCCGCCCACGTAACGTTCAATCTCCAGCGAGGAGAATTCGTGTTTGCCGTGGCGCTTGGCACGCACGCAGAAGGTCTTGCCCTCGAGCTGATCACCCCAGACGGCTTTCACCTGCTCGAAGATGTCGTGCAGGTCGGTAAACTTGCTGGCCTGCACCTCGAGGAAGGCCTGAATGCCGGGAATGCAGGCCAGGGCTTCGATGGCCTGCTCGCGGAACTGGTCATTACGGGAGCTCACGATCAGCTTGTCCCAATCCATCCGCACCCGGGCATCGTCGTCGAAGCGGCGCAGGACATTGCGGATATTGCCCTGCAGGATCTTGATAAAGCGCTGGCGAACCGACTTGCTCTTGATGGTGATTTCAGGGAACAGCTTGATAATGAACTTCATGGTAATGACTCGGGTGGCCTTGATTTAAGGGCGCGAATTATATCAGAACTTTGTGACCAGCGCCTACTGCATGAGCGGCCGCTCACATTCCCCCACGCAAAGTTTGCCGCATCCGGGCAATCATGCGTATATTCCCACCCCTGCATCCTGGCAACACAGCATCCATGAAAACCCATATCTACTACCCCGGCATGGAGGTACGCGACGAGCTCTGGCTCAAGTTTGCCCTGCTCTATCTGGAGCGGCTCGCCTTCGTCTTCACCGTCAGTGAAAAGAGCGGTCTCACCGCCCTGCTGGAGACCCTGCGCCAGCAAACCGACCTGCTGGCCGAGCCGCCACGACCCGCCTTCTTCGCCCATATCACGCCCCAGGTGGAGAGCCAGATTGCCGGCCTGGTCGCCCCCGACTTCGTGCGTCACAAGGTGTTTGGCAACAGGGAGCTCATCGCCCGCTGGCGTTCAGCCCCCAACCACGACTGCTTCTGCCCGGCTCAGGCGGGACTGGAGCGGCTGCACGGGTTTTGTCTGGCCCACGGCTTTGCGACGCAGGATGAAGGGGGGATCAGAATGGCGCGCCGCTTTGCCAACCTGCTCTCCATGCGCCTCGCCCGTGAGTGGGCACTCGCCAATGACGGCGCCCTCATCACGGATCACGACTATCTGGATCGGCTGCTCCACCTGCTTGAATCCCGCTACCACAATCGCGGTGGTCAGGATTGCTTCCACCTCGAGATCCCGCTGCAAGTGCCCACTCACCTGGCCGACATCCCGTTTGCAGAGCTCATTGCCCTGCGGGGGCGAAGCGGCTTTCGTCAGCAGCTCGCCGAGTTCCATCAGTCCCTCGATGCCCTGCTCGCCATGCTGGGCAGCGGCTACGCCGAACCCGCCGTGTTGACCCGCTTCGAGCAGGCCCAGCAGGGGTTCACACCCTTGCTGGGACCCGAGACCGTCACCCTGCCGCTCACCACGCTCGTCAGTACTGGCTTACCGGCCATGGCGATGATCCACCACCTCAAGGGGAGTCACCCACAGAGCGACCTGGTGTTTCATCCCATCAAGAAGAGCCACTTCCACCAGCGCAAGAGCCGGCATTTCTTCACCCGGCTGGGGCAGGTCAAGCCCTGACTCCCTGCCTCTGCCGGGGAATCGACAATCCACTGACGGCATCGGGACCATCACCGATGCCGTCAATATTCTGGCGCTCACCACGCCCTCAGGAGGGGTTTTCCAGCCGAAACTCGATGCGATCGCTGTTTCCCGCCTCATCCACCACCACCAGCTGATAGCGGCCCGCCTTGCTCACTACTTGATCCCCGTCCCAGCGCAGCCGCTGCCCGTTGAGAAACCATGCCGGCTTGCCGACACCGCCCAGCACCCTGGGCTGCAACCGATAGCGCTGACTGCGGATAAGGTTGCCCTCCCCCAGCGCTACGATACGAATGGGGGCCTGCTGCTCGGCGCTCTGCCCCTCCCCCGCGCAGCCCCTGGCAAGCAGCGCCTGACGCCGCTCGCCCGGTGAGCGCCATGGCTCCAGCGACAGCGGCCAGAGCGCTCTAAAAGCGGATTGTGCCGCATCGTGGCAGCGGGTCAGCGTCGGCTTGCCGTCGACAGTGAGCGCAATCTGGCGCAGCGGCGAGGGCCAATCCATGGGGTCCGGCAAGGTGGGAGGGTCGCGCCCTTCCAGCAACCAGGCGCTCTGATGCTGCAAACAGGCCTCAGGCAGGGTCGCGCTCGTCTTGCGCCCCAGCGGCCAGCAAACTTCGGCCTCGCTCACCGTGTTGGGTTGTGCCGGCAGGGGACTGTTGTCGGCCAGCCGCGAATAGACAGAGAGCAGCAGTGGCACTGCCGCACTCTGTCCATAAAAGCCGGGCATGGGGGTGCCATCGGGGCGCCCCAGCCAGACGCCGATGGTCCAGCGACTGGAGACCCCCATCGCCCAGCTGTCGCGATAGCCATAGCTGGTGCCGGTCTTCCAGGCCAGTCGGTTGACCCGGCCGGTCGCCTCACTGGCAAAAGGTTGATCTGCCCGTCCCTGGGCACTCAAAATTTGCCAGATGATCCAGGCGGCCCCCGGGCTCAGCAAGGGGCGCGACACTGCCCGCTGCCCCGCCAGCCAGACCGGCATCGCCACCTGCCCCTGCCGGGTCAGCGAGCTGTAGAGCGCCACCAGCTGCTCGAGCCGAATGCCCGCCGCCCCGAGCGCAATGGCCGGATTGGGCTTGTCGGAAAGAGCCAGCCTCACCCCGGCGTTGTCGAGACGGCTGACCAGTTTGTCGGGCCCCAGCGCCTCCAGCACCTGCACCGCCGGCACGTTGAGGGATTGCTGCAGCGCCTGGGCCAGGGTCACCGGCCCCTGAAAGGCGCCGGAGAAGTTGGCGGGGCGATAGTCCGAGCCCAGCCTTGGCGCATCGGAGAGCAGGGAGGCCGAGTGCACCAACCCCTCGTCCATGGCCAGACCGTAGATGAAGGGCTTCAGCGTAGAGCCGGGGGAGCGGATCGCCTGCACCATGTCGAGGTAACCGTGGCGGCGCAGATTGCCATACTCGGCGCTGCCCACATAGGCGCGCACCGCCATGGTTCTGTTGTCGACCAGGAGCAACGCCGCTGAGGTCTGCTCGGGGAAGCGGCGGATATAGCTCGCCACCCGCCCCTCCAGCCAGCGCTGCAGATCCCCGTCGATGGTGGTATGCACCAGGGCCCCGGCCTGATGGTCGGCGGCGAGACGGGCAAACAGCGGCGCCTCCATCGGCGTGAAGTGACCGCGGGCCAGCACCGGCTCGATGCGTCCCTCCAGCCACACCTGTTCGGGCCAGACACCCTGCGCCACCAGCCGCTGCATCACCTTGTCGCGGGCGGCGCGAGCCCGTTCGGGATGCCTGTCCGGCCGGTTGCGGCTGGGCGCCTGGGGCAACACCGCCAACAGCGCTGCCTCGGCATGGGTCAGCTTGGCGGCGCTCTTGCCGAGATAGGCAAAACTTGCCGCCTGCACCCCCTCCAGATTGCCGCCAAAGGGCGCCCGGTTGAGGTAGACGGTGAGCAGGGTGCGCTTGTCATGGTGCCACTCCAGCTGCAGCGCACGGGCCATCTGGCGCAGCTTGCCGGGCACGCTTCTGTGGTAGGGCTCGATAAGGCGCGCCACCTGCATGGTGAGGGTCGAGCCCCCCGACACGGCGCGCCCGTAACGCAGCCACTGCCAGACCCCGCGCACCATGGCCACCGGATTGACCCCGGGATGACGCCAGAAATGGCGATCCTCGTAGCCGAGCAGCGCCTCGATATAGCGGGGGGAGACCTGCTCCAGGGTCACGGGGTAGCGCCACACGCCGCTGGTATCGGCAAAGGCGCGCAGCGGTCGCCCCTTCATGTCGAGCACCACCCGTGCGTAGGCAGGGTCGAGTGGCGGCGGCGGGAAGAGTCGATCCAGCGCCAGCAGCGACAGAAACAGGGCAACAACCGCCAGCACCGAACATCGCAGCCAGCGTGGCAGGTGACCAAGCCAGCGCCAGCAAGCGTGGCCAGTGCGACCCAATTTCAGCCAGCCACGCTGCCAGAAAGTGAGCGGGCGAACCCGCTCAAGGGAGGGTTTGTTACTCAGAGATACGCACCTCGTGGATATCCTCACCCACAGCCCGGATCTCGGGCCGGTACATATCCTCCACCTGGGTCGGCGGCACCTGATAGCGACCCGGCGTCACCGCCCGCATCAGGTAGACCAGCTGCTGGTTACTCCCGGCGCTCAGATCCAGCGCCGCCGTGTAACGGTCATCGCGAAACTCCTGATGCTTGAGGTAGTCGTTCCACTCGCTCTGCCACGCCGGTTTCCCCTCGATGGAGAGCTCTTCCAGCTTGATGCTGTTGCCAAGGGCCGGATTCTCCAGCTCGAAGCCGGCGGGCACCATCTCCACCAACAGGGCATCGGGCACCGCCGATTCACTGCTGACATTGAGCCGCACCACCACCAGATCGCCCACCTTCACCTTGGTCGGGTCAAAACGCTGACCGTCGCTGTTGAACCAGCTGCGGGTCACGCTCATTCCCATGCTGATCCGTGCTGGCGCCTGCTCGGGGTAACCGACCAGGGTGCGCTGCACATAGAGGGATCCCCTGCCCTCGTTGGTGACGGTGCTCGCCGCCAGCGCCTCAGGGGTGCCCTGCTGCAGCGGAGCCGAACCGCTCAGGGATCCACTGCCAAGAGAGGAAGCCACCCTGGCCTGCCAGTCGACGGCCGGATCGACGCGGGCGAGTCGCAGCAGAGCGAGCCGCTCCTGGGTGCTGAGCCACTGACGGTGAGCCAGGGTATCGGCCACCTTGGCACTGAGGGCCGGCCAGCGCTCCGCAGCCAGCTTGTGCTGGCGCAGCAGGGAGAGCTCAAGGGCCTGATCGCGCAGCGGCGAGCCGTAATCCCCCAGATAGTCGTCACCGCGCTCGGTCGCCAATGCCCGACTGAGGGCCTTGGCGGCGTTCTGCTCATCCCCCATGGCCGAGAGGGCCAGCGAGAGGTGGAGCAGCGGCAAACCGGAGCGGGCGTGATCAGCCTGCTGCTCCCAGATAAGGCGCAGGGTAGCGAGTGGGGCCTTGCCCACCCGGGCCAGCACATAGGCACTGTAAGCCTGATAGGCCAGCCGGCTGTGCTCGGGGGCACTGCTCCAGCGCTCACCATACTGACTGTCGGTGAGATAACTTTGCAGCCGGTTCAGCGCCTGATTGAGCATCGCCTCCGACACTGCGTCACCCGCCTCCTTGCGCGCCAGCAGGTAGTCGGCGGCATAGGCGGTGAGCCACTGCTCCTCGTCGGAGCGACCATCCCACAGACCAAAACCGCCGCTTGGCAATTGCAACCGCTGCAGCCGTTGCAGCAGGGCGCGCTGCACATCCGCCTCGTTCGCCGCTTTCTTGCCCTCTGCGGGTTTGCTCCATGCAATGCGCTCATCCGCCGTGGTCAGCAAGTAAGGCCAGGCACGGGACAAGGTCTGCTCCAGACAGGCGTAGGGGTAATCAGCCAGCGCCTGCCACTGGGCTACCGGATCCCAGGGGGGAGTGCCGGAGAGGCTGAGCAGCCCCTGCAGATTGGCGGGATCCAGCCCGGCCAGCTCAGCTGGCGCAAAAGCCATCTCTTGGCCGGGGGCCAGCATCTGGTAGCGCTGGCGAGTCTCGGCCGGCCAGGGGGATCGCAGCGGCAAAGTCCAGTCGCGGCTGATGGCAAAATCCTTGCCGCTGGCCGCCAACTGCAGGCTTGCCACACCGCTCGCCCCGGTCACGGTGAGCGGCAGAGTCAGCCACTGCTCTTCGCCATTTTTAAGGGGCAGGGTGCCGGGCAGCTCGCCGTTTGCTTTCAGCCCGCCGTTGAGGGTCCAGGCAAGGGAGAGGGTCTGATCCTCGCCGCTCATATTGCGCAGCTGCACCAGGGCCCGGGTCTCATCCCCTCTCGCGCCAAAGCGCGGCCAGCCGATCTCTGCCACCAGCGGCGCCACCACCTTGACGGTGCGCTCGGCCTCACCGACCTGCTGTTCGTTCCAGGCCAGCGCCATCAGCGCCAGCTCGCCGTTGAAGTTGGGCAGATCGAGCGGGATCACCGCCTTGCCCTGCTCGTCAAAACTCACCTCGCCGCTCCACAGTGCGGCTATTTCGACCCGGCTCTCCAGCGCGCCGCCCTTTTTCAGCGGCGCCCGGTCACCCCCATAGTTGAGGCGGGCCAGCTTGCCATCCTGCGGCGGGATCACCTGACCGTAGTTATCGAACAAATCCTGGGCGAAGCGCTTGCGACCAAAGAAGATCTCGAATGGGTCGAGCGGCTGATAATCGCTGATGTTGAGCACACCCCGATCCACCGCCGCCAGCACCACACGGCCCTGACTGTTGGGGGTGGAGGTGGCGGTCACCTCCAACCGGGTGAGCGGCACCGCTTTGTCCGGCGCACTCAGGGTGAGCGGCAGACGGCGCGCTTCCCGGTCCAGGGTGAGCGGCACCAGCCCGACCGAGCGCAGGCTCTGCCCCTGCTGCTTGCCAGCCGGTTTGGAGGCGCGGTCTGGCGCGGCGATCTGGGCCGAGATATGCAGGTCATGACGCTGCCACTCGGGGCTGACCGGGATCTCGAACTCGCCGCGGGCATCCTTGGCATCGCCACCGGCCCCCTTGAGCTCGATACGCTGCCACCAGCGCAGGCCGTCGCCATCTTCCACCAGCAGCAAGCCCTTACCGGGGCGCGGCGCCACCAGGGTCACTTTGGCCTTGTCGCCCGCCTGATAGGCGCGTTTGTCGAGGGTGATGGCAATCTTGTCGGGCCGCGCCTGCTCCCCACCGCCGCCCCAGGCGTAACTACCTATCTCCACCCGCAGGCTCGATTGATGGCCCTGACTGTTCTCCACCTCCAACCGATACCAGCCCGCCGCCAGTTGCAGCGTGAGCGGGGTCGGCCCCTTGCCATCCAGCTGCAGGGTCTGCTCCTGCTCCAGATAGGGCTGGCTGTTGAATTCGTACTTCCACCCCTCGCCATCGGCGTAGTGCCAGTAGTAGTCGCGGTACTCGTTGATAAGGCGCACCTTCACCGCCCCCGCCACCGGCTGGCCTTGCTTATCGAGGTTGAGGATCTGGAAGGGGAGCGGCTTGCCCCCCTCTACCCGCTCCGCTACGAAATCGGCCTTGAGTGCCGGCCACTGGCTGTCTGCGGGCCAGCCATACTGGGTGCGGCTGCGATTGACGGCGCGGCCACCGGGCTCGGCGAGCGACACCCGATAAGCCACCTCCAGCGGCCCGAGACCGCGCACCCCATCGAGCTCATCAGCAAGCGAAAAAGTCCCCTGCCCCTGCGCATCCAGGGTGAGATTCAGCGCCTCGAGATCCTTGGCCTGCTCGGCGAGCAGCACGTCACCCAGCGTGAACTCCTGCCACTGGGTAAAGGGCATGGTGGCGCGGCTGATTTTTACCTCCGCCTTCGCCTTGGTGGCACTCGCAGGTGCGCCGTAGAGATAGTCCCCTTGCAGCGGCAGCGTCAGGGCGGCGTCCAGACTCGTCACTTCCCCGTCCGGCCCCTTGCCAAGCTGCAGTTTCAGCCGCTCCGGCAGAAACTCCTCCACCAGAAAAGGCCACTCGAAGCGGCTACCGGCGGCAGTCTTGAGGTTGATGGTCCAGCGCCCGAGCGGCGCATCATCCGGCAGACGCAGGCCGTAGTGGGCCGCGCCCAAATTGTCCGGCAGCAGGCGCTTTTGTTCGAGCAGCTGGCCGTCCGGCTGTTTCACCTCCAGCTCCACCGCCATGCCCGGCAACAGCTGGCCATCCTGCCCTTTTAGCAGGATCTCGCTGTCGAGCCGCTCGCCGGGGCGATAAAGGTCGCGCCCGCTGAACAGATAGAGCTGCTGAGCCTGCCAGGGCTGGGTGCCAAGATCGAAGGTGGAGAGATCGAGGGCCGCGCCATCGAGGCGCAGCACCGCCAGATGCTTGCCCTGCTCGGCCAGCAGCAGGCGAGCCCCCTGCACCTGATCGAAACGGCGATGACCTTGGGGATCGGTGGTTTGCACCTGCAGCCGGTTGCCCTTCTGGTCGAGCAGGGAGAGCTGTACATCCTTGAGGGGGTCGGCGCTGGCCAGGGAGCTGACGAACACCTCCAGCTCATCGCGGTAACGGCGGGCACTGAGCCCCATGTCGCTCACCGCAAAATAGGTGGTCTCCTTGCGCCAGTCGTAGTTGCCAAGGGGCGACATCACCGCAAAGTAGACGCCAGCCTCCGCCAGCTGCGGCTCCTTCACATTGATGAGGCGGGTCTCGCGCCGGTTGGCATCGAGCTCCAGCGCATAGCGGCCGCTAAATACCCGCTTGGCCCGCTGGGTGATCTGTTCAAGCTCCCAGTTGCCCATGCCGGCACCGGGGCGATACTCGGCCAGGAAACGGGGCAGATACTCCGCATCGACCCGAAAGAAGTCGATATTGACCTCGTCCACATTGACCGCGCTGATGGGCAGGCGCAGCTCGTCGCGCAGCGGCAATACCATGCCGCTGGCGGTAAAGGAGGCCCCCGCCTCCAGCGGCCGGGTCTTGAGGGTCCAGCTCTGGGGGGATGGGCCCAGCCCCGCCTTGAGGCTCACCTCGTAGCTTTTGTCGGGCTGAACGTTCGGGAAATAGAGGGTGCGACCATCGTCGGCCAGGATCCACTCCCCCTGCACCTGCTTGCCCCCTTCACTCACAGAAAGCCAGCTCTGCCAGTTTGCCTTGGGCGCCAATGGGCCGGAGAAGACCAGGGCCAGCGCCGGGGCATCGCGGTATTGGCGTGCATTGGCCTGCACCACGGAGGCGGGCGCTCCCGCCTCCTGCCGGGCCATCGGTTCTGTCGTCGGCACCTGGCTGGCAGGCTTGTCGGGGCCGCAACCAGCCAGCAGCAGCGCCGCCAGCCAGGCCACACGGGGAAGACGAGTCACGGGGCAGGAGAGAGAGAGGTGCATGGTGTTCATCCCGGGTTGGATCGCCGCAGCGCAGGAGCCAATAGAATAAAGCGTCGCTCCCGGGAACACCAACTGCCATGTCGGGCGGCATCGGCCCCTGATGAAGAAACGGGCCACTCACTGGAGTGGCCCGTTTGCATACAGAGTGATCAATCGGGCCATGTCAGCCTGGAGGATCTACTCGGCGATCACCGTCTGCCAGGTCTTGAAACCGCCGGAGAGGTTCTTGACCCGAAAACCGTGCTGGCTCAGCAGGCGGCAGGCCACGTGACCCCGCAGTCCCACCTGGCAACTGATGAGCAGCTCTTTATCCCTGGGCAACTCATCAAGACGGCCACGCAGCTCGTCCAGAGGAATGTGCATCGCCCCCGGAATGCGCCCCAGCTTGTCAAGTTCGGGGCCGTTTCGCACATCCACCACCTGCTGATGGGGGTGGCGAGCCTGCACCTCGGCTGCGTGGCAGAGCAGGGAGTCCCCCTTCAGATGGTTGCTCGCCACGAACCCGGCCATGTTGATCACATCCTTGGCCGAGCCAAAGGGCGGCGCATAGGTGAGCTCCAGATCCTGCAGATCAAACACAGTGAGACCGGCGCGCTGGGCCACCGCCAGCACGTCGATGCGCTTGTCGATGCCATCCTTGCCGATGGCCTGGGCGCCGTAAATCTTGCCATCGGGGGCAAACAGCAGCTTGAGGCTGACCGGATGGGCGCCAGGATAATAGCCGGCGTGGCTGCCCGGGTGGACATAGACCTTCTCGAACGGCAATCCCAGCTGCACCAGCCGCTTCTCGTTCAGCCCCGTGCTCGCCACCGCCAGATCGAACAGCTTGCAGATGGCGGTCCCTTGCGTCTTCTTGTAGGTTTCGCTTCGCCCCAGCATGTTGTCGGCGGCGATGCGCCCCTGCCGGTTGGCGGGGCCCGCCAGCGGGATCAGCACGGACTCGCCGGTGACGAAATCGGTCTCCTCCACCGCGTCCCCCACCGCGAAGATGCAGGGATCCGAGGTGCGCATGCCCGCATCCACCTTGATGCCGCCCCGCGGTCCCAGCACCAGCCCCGCCTTGGCGGCGAGCAGAGTCTCGGGCTTGACGCCGATGGCGAGGATCAGAAGGCCGGTGTCGAGATGAGAGCCGTCGCTCAGGGTCAGGCGCAGTCCACCCCGCTGGGCGGTCGCCACGGCGGCGGTCTTCTCGGCAGGCACCTCCAGGCTCTCGATGGCAGCGAGGCCGGTGCGCAGGCGAAGATCGACCCCCTCTTCGCGGATGCGGGCGTGGAGCAGGTTGGCCATCTCCTTGTCCACCGGCGCCATCACCTGATCGGAGAGCTCAAGCAGGGTGACAGCCAGCTTGCGCTGGTGCAGCGCCTCCATCATCTCCAGTCCGATGAAACCGCCCCCCACCACGGTGACGTGGCGGGGCTTGTCGTGCGCCAGCGCCGCCAGGATGCGATCCATGTCGGGAATGCTTCGCAGGGTGTGTACCCCCGGGCTGTCGATGCCGGGGAAGGGAGGCCGGATGGGGGCGGCGCCCGGGCTCAGCAGCAGCACGTCGTAGGCTTCGCGCCGCTCTTCGCCGGTGAGCAGGTTGCGTACCAGCAGGCTCTTGCCGACCCTGTCTATCTCGATGACGTCGTGAAACACCCGCACATCCACGTTGAAACGGCGCTTGAAGCTTTGCGGCGTCTGCAGCAGCAGGGCATCCCGATCCGGGATATCCCCCCCGATGTGATAAGGCAGACCGCAGTTGGCGAAGCTCACGAACTCGCCCCGCTCGAACATCACGATCTCCGCCTCTTCGCTCAAACGGCGGGCACGGGCGGCGGCGGACGCCCCCCCGGCCACACCACCCACAATCAGGATCCGTTTCATCTGCAAGACTCCACTCAACAGGAAATAACCAACAAATTAGACTTATCTAATTTAGAACTCAATGAAATTTTGTTTGCCACGGATTTGCAGTATTCTTGCCCTCCGACAATTGCTCAACAGGATAGTGTCAGTTCATGTCGTCTACCGCGCTCAGCCATCTTCCGACCGCCAGCCAGGCGCCCCTGTTTTTCCGCCTGGATACCCGTAGTCAACGGCTGGTCGCCCTGACCGATGTGATGCAGACGCCGCTCCACTGGCTCGACGAGCCCCGCAGTGCCTGGCCGGCCCAATTGCCGGACGCCCTGCGCCAGCCCATCGAGCAGCGGCTGGCCAGCGGCAAGGGGGGCAAGCTGGTGCTGCGCTTTGACGCACTCCTCTGGCATATTTCCCTCTCCCACGAGCAGGACGCCTTCTGGCTCATCTGCCTGCAGACCCAGTCCCAGGAGAGTGCCGCCAGCCTGTCCCTGCAACTGCCGCGCCTGAGCCAGATGGCCAGCCAGCAGCAGTATGACGCCATGCTGGAGAGCCTCAAGGAGTGCCTGGGGGCCGATCGCCTGATCCTCTGGCACTACCAGGCCCATGGCGCTCTGGGCGGCGAGCAGCTGACCCCGGTGTTCACCCTGGGGGTGGACGCGCTCGGTGCCATTCGCGGAGACAGCCGTTACATCCGGGCCCTGCGCACCCGGGGCGCCCTGAGCTTCTCGGAGGCAGCCCACCAGCCCATGTTGAGCCAGCACTACTATCTGGCCGATGCCAATGTCTGCTCCCGCCTGGACGGCGCCTTGCTGGAGCAGGAGAAGCTCATCGGCGTGCTCAGCCTGGAGTATGCCGAGAGCACCCTCATCAGCGATGACACCCTGCAACTGGTGCGTCATTGCGCCCGCTTGCTCGGCCACTGGCAGCCGGGCCCCGTGGCGACCGACGCCCCGGACCTCGCGCCTCCCCCGGGGCTTGCCAACCTGACCGGCAACGATTACTGCCGCGCCCTGCTGCGCTGGGCCATGGGCCTGAGCGGTGCCCACATGGGCTGGATCGGCGAGTTTCAGCCTCGCGGCCAGGATCTCTGGCTCATTCCCCGCTGCGTGGTGGAGGGGGATACCTTCGCCGTCGTCAAACCCATGCCCATGGACATCGGCCCGGGCCGGGAGATCTTCCAGCACGGGCAGAGTCTCTACGTGGAAGATCTGGCCCTGCGCTATCCCCAGTCCAGCCAGCTGCTGGCCCTCGACGCCAAGGCCTATGTCGGCATCCCCTTCCCGGGGCCAAACGGTCTCCCCCTGGGGCAGCTCACCCTGCTGCTCGCCACCCCTCTGGCCGATCCCGCGTCCCTGCTGGACGTCCTCTACGAACAGCGCGAGCGGGCCGCCAGCGAGTTGCAGCGCCTGGCCAATGACGATGCCCTGCGCCTGGCCGAAGTGGCCTTCAACACCCACGACGGCCTGCTGGTGATGGATCACGGGGGCATCATCCTCAAGGTCAATGCCTCCTTCAGCCGCATCACCGGCTTTGCCAGCGAGGAGATGCTGGGCCTGCACATTGATGCCCTGAGGCCCACCTACTATGGCGACACCCTCAAGGAGGAGGTGATCGCGGCGGTCAACCGGCAGGGATACTGGCTCGGGGAGGAACAATGCCTGCACAGGGAGGGACACCTCTTCCCGGTGCGGCTCATGGTGAGCGGGGTCAAGGACGAGGAGGAGGAGATCAGCCACTTCGTCTGCAGCTTCCACGACATCACCCAGGAGAAAGAGACCGCCCGCCACATCGAGCGCCTCGCCTACTACGACGACCTGTGCGATCTCTACAACAGGCGCAGCCTGACCGACATCATGCAGCGCACCTTGCAGGCCCCGAGTGGTCAGTGGGGGGCCCTGCTGCTGCTGGATCTGGACAACTTCAAATCCATCAACGACTCCCTCGGTCACGCCTGCGGCGATCTGCTGCTCCAGGCCGTGGTGGTGCGACTCAAGTCCCTGCCCCAGGAGAACCTGGTGCTCGCCCGCACTTCGGGTGACGAATTTGCCCTGCTCTTCACGGCACTGGGCCAGGGCTATATCACCGCCAAGATCCTGGCGGAGCACTTTGCCCGGGAGCTGATGGGGATCTTCCGTGCCCCCTTCGACATCGGCGATCACAAGCTGCACTGCAGCGCCTCCGTGGGGATCAGCCTGTTCAGCGATGACGACAAGGATCACCTTGTCCTGATGCAGCAGGCCGATACCGCCGTTCACATGGCCAAGCGCGCGGGCCAGGGCAACCATATCTTCTTCAGTGAAGCCATGGCGGAAAAAGAGAAGAGCAAGCTTTCTCTCAACAACCAGCTGCGCGATGCCCTGCGCAACAACGAGCTTGTGCTGCACTACCAGCCCCAATACCGGGTCGACAACGGCACGCTCTCGGGCATAGAGGCGCTGCTGCGCTGGCAGAAGGCCGACGGCACCATGGTGCCACCCGGGGAGTTCATCCCCATCGCCGAGGAGACCACCCTGATCCAGGAGATAGGCTACTGGGTGATGAAGACCGCCTGTGCCCAGTACAGCTTCTGGCTCAACAACGGTCTCGCCATCCCCCATCTGTCGGTCAACGTCAGCGCCCGCCAGTTCCACACCGCCGGTTTCGTGCAGCAGGTGGAGTACATACTGCGGGACACCGGGGTGCCCCCGTCGCGCCTGCTGCTGGAGATCACCGAGTCCGTGGTGCTGGAAAACCGGCTGGAGAGCATCGCCAGGATCCGCCAGCTCAAGGCCCTCGGCCTGCTCATCTCCATCGACGACTTCGGCACGGGCTACTCGTCCCTGGCCTATCTGCGGGATCTGCCCGCCGACGAGGTGAAGCTCGACAGAAGCTTCATCCAGACCCTGGTCCACAGCGAACAGGACAAGGCCATCGTCAAGGCCATCCTGGATCTCGCCCGGGTGTTTCGTTTCACCGTCACCGCGGAAGGAGTGGAGGAAGAGGAGCAGCTCGCCGTGCTCAAGGCCCTGGGATGCCAGCATTATCAAGGCTTCCTCACCAGCCGGCCGCTCCCCGTCAAGGCACTGGAGAGCCTGCTGGGTGCCACCCCTGCGGGCTAAACTGGTAGGATTTATAGGGCTTTCTGTCATAAAATAACGACCGCTCGAACCTTGTCCGCACCATTGGAGTCGTCTATGTCAGTCATTAACCGGATCCCCGCCGTTGAATCCAAGGGACCTGCCACCCCCGGCACGCAGCGGATCCCGACCGTTGAAGCCAGCGACACCGGCACTACCGACATCATTGGCCGGATCCACTCCGTCGAGACCTGCGGGACCGTCGACGGCCCCGGCATTCGCTTCATCGTGTTCATGCAGGGCTGCCTGATGCGCTGCAAGTATTGTCACAACCGGGACACCTGGGACACCCAGGGCGGCCGCGAGGTCACCGTGCCCGAGCTGATGAAGGATCTCACCAGCTATCGCCACTTCATGAATGCCTCCGGCGGTGGCGTGACCGCCTCCGGCGGCGAGGCCATGCTGCAGCAGGAGTTCATCGCCGAACTGTTCACCGCCTGCAAGGCACAGGGGATCCACACCTGCCTCGACACCAACGGTTTCGTACGTCACTACGACGAGCTGCTCGACCGGGTGCTGGACAACACCGATCTGGTGCTGCTCGACATCAAGCAGATCAACGACGAGAAGCACATCCCCCTCACCCACGTCAGCAACAAATACACCCTGGAGTTCGCCCGCTACCTGGCCTCCCGCGGCCAGACCATGTGGATCCGCTACGTGGTGGTACCCACCTGGTCCGACGATGACGAGAGCGCAGAAGGACTCGGCCAGTTCATCGCCGAGCTGGGGGAGTGCGTCGAGAAGGTGGAGCTGCTGCCCTACCACGAACTTGGCAAGCACAAGTGGGACGTGCTGGGAGATACCTATGATCTGGTCGGCATCAAGCCCCCCAGCAAGGAGACCATGGACAGGGTCCAGGGCATCCTTGGCAAGTATCACCCCAACGTGAAGTATTGAGACAGGAGGCCGCCCGGCAGAGGGCGGCCTCTTTTCATTGCGCTGGCGTTCGCCACGGCGCCATCACCGACAGCCGCATCCGGGGGAACCGCTCATGAGTGAAGGACAAGTCGCCGCCCTCCTGCTCTGGCTGGTGCTGCTCGCCTTCAGTCTGAACGCCTCCCTGCTGCGCACCCTTGGCGCCCACCCGCTCTATCAGCATCTTTGCCTCGGCGGCGCCATCGTGCTGGTACCGCTGTGGACCTTGCGGGCCGGGTTGCACGAGGGGCTCGAGATCCACTTTCTCGGCCTCACCAGCCTCACCCTGTTGCTGGGCTGGCGCCTCGCCCTGCTCGCCCCCTGCCTCACCCTGCTGCTCCTCGCTTACTTCGGGGTCATCCCCCTGGCCGACATCGGCTGGCAAGCCCTCATCGGCGTTGCCCTGCCGGTGGCCACCAGCTGGCTGCTATTTCTGGGGAGCTGGGCCTGGCTGCCTCGCCACCTCTTCGTCTATCTGTTCGTGGCGGCATTTCTCGGGGGGGCGCTGAGCATTTCGGCCAAGGTGATCGCCAGCGCCTTGCTGATGGGGGTGAGCGGCACCTACTCCTGGCACACCATCAGCGCCGACTACCTCTCCATCTGGCCGCTGCTGCTCTTCCCCGAGGCGCTCCTCAACGGCATGACCATGACCCTGCTCGCCGTCTATCGCCCCCACTGGGTCAACACCTTCTTCGACAGGGAGTACCTGGGGCGCTGAGCCTGCCCGTGGTCCATAAAAAAAGCCCGCGGTTGCGGGCTTTTTCTCTGCTGGCAGTCAGACGCTGCGCGGGCGCAGGTGGGCATGCCAGCGGGCTTCCCACTTCTTGAACAACCAGACGATGACGAAGGTGAGCAGCATGTAGAGCAGACCTGCGGTCAGGAACGCCTCGAACGGGCTGTAGTAGCGGGAGTTGATGATCCGCGCGGCCCCCGTCAGATCGACGATGGTGATGATGCCTGCCACCGCCGACCCCTGCAGCATGAAGATCACCTCGTTGCTGTAGGCCGGCAGCGCACGGCGAAACGAGTTGGGCAGGATGATGCGGGTGAGGGTCTGCCAGCGGGTCATGCCGAAGGCGCTTGCCGCTTCTATCTGCCCCTTGGGCATGTTCATCACGGCGCCACGCACTATCTCGGCGGTGTAGGCGCCGGTGTTGAGAGTGAACGCCAGCAGGGCACAGAACCAGGCTTCCGAGAAGAGGGACCAGGCCGCACTGTTCTTGAGCCACTCCCACTGGGCGGCACCGTAGTAGATGATGAAGAGCTGCACCAGGAGCGGGGTGCCACGGAAGAAGTAGATATAGGCCCAGATTGGCCCCTTTATCAACCAGTTGCGGCTGTTGCGCAGTATGCCCATGGGCACCGCCAGCATGAGCCCCAGCATGAGCGAGGCGGCCACCAGCCAGATGGTGGTATAGAGCCCCTCCCAGTAGGTGGGCCACTCCTTGAGAATGATCGAGAAATCCATGGCTTACCTCGTCTTGATGGCGTAGTGACGCTCGGCCCACTTGAGCGCCGAGGTAGAGACTGCGGTGAAGACCAGGAAGATCAGCGCCACCGCCATGTAGAAGGTGAAAGGCTGCTGGGTCGAGCCCGCCGCGAGCGACGCCTTTCGCACCATGTCATCGAGCCCGATGATGGAGACCAGGGCCGTGGTTTTCAGCAGCACCAGCCAGTTGTTGCCAAACCCGGGCAGGGCGTGGCGCATCATCTGGGGAAAGAGGATCCGCACAAAGACCTGGCTTGCCCGCATGCCGAAGGCACGGGCCGCTTCGAGCTCCCCCTTGTCCACCGCCAGGATGGCGCCGCGGAAGGTCTCGGTCATGTAGGCGCCGAAGATGAAGCCGATGGTGGCGACCCCGGCCGCAAACGGGCTGATGTCGATGTAATCGGGCAGCAGGGAGACCCACTCCTGGTTCGGGTTGCTCGCCAGCAGGTGGTTGTTGTAGGCCTCGTTGACCCAGGTGCAGATCCCGTTGATGAGCACCTGGCCGCCGAAGAAGAGCAACATCATCAGCACCAGATCCGGGATGCCGCGAATGACGGTGGTGTAGGCCGCCGCGATGCCGCGTGCCCACTTGTAGGGAGAAAGCTTGGCCAGGGCCCCCAGCATGCCGAGCACCAGGGCCAGCAGCAGGGAGGCGAGCGCCACCTCCAGGGTGATCCAGGCCCCCTCCAGCAGAGAGGTTTCGTATCCTTTCAAATCAAACATATGCAATGCAGCTCCATCGCAATCGGGCCCGTCACTCCCAGCGGAAGGCAACGGGCCCGATGACTACTGACGGGATCAACCTGTCGTTGTTCGCCTGACGTCGGCTTACTCGCCGTACACGTCGAAGTCGAAGTACTTGTCGTTGATTTCCTTGTACTTGCCATTGGCACGCAGGGCCAGGATGGCAGCATTGAATTTCTCTTTCAGATCCTTGTCAGCCTTGCGCACCGCGATGCCGGCACCCTCGCCAAACCACTTGGGATCGGTCAGTTTCGGGCCGATGAACTCGAAGGCATCGCCCCCTTCCTTCTTCAGCAGGCCGTCGCTGATGGCGGCGGAGTCGGCCATCACGTAGTCGACACGGCCGGATTTCAGATCGAGGTAGGCTTCATCCGCAGTGCCGTAGCGCTTGATGGTGGCGTTGGGGAAGTTGTCGGTGATGTAGGTATCCATGGAGGTGGCACGCTGCACGGCGATGGTCTTGCCGTCCATGAAGGCCTTGTCGAGCTGGATCTCGGTCCCTTTCTTGGCGGCGAAGCGCGCCGGGATGTGCTGGTACTTCTGGGTGAAGTCCACCTTCTTCTTGCGCTCTTCGGTGATGTCCATGGTGGCGATGATGGCGTCATACTTGCGCGACAGCAGCGCCGGAATGATGCCGTCCCAGTCCTGCTTGATCAGGGTGCACTTCACCTTCATCTCGTCGCACAGGGCGTTGGCGATGTCGATGTCGAAGCCTTTCACCTCGCCGCTCGGCTCGGTCCAGGAGAAGGGAGGATAGGCCCCTTCCACCCCGATCCGAACCTCTTTCCACTCCTTGGCCATCAGGCTACCGGAACACAGGGCCGTCATCACGGCAGTCGCCAGCATCAGCTTGTTCATGTATCTCTCCTTGATAAACACGTCGATCGTTGAAAGTACGGATGGTTGAAATTGAATCCCGTCCATCAATAGATGGACGAGATGAATTGCTTGAATCGCTCCGACTTGGGATGGGCGAAGATCTCCTTGGGATTGCCCTCCTCCTCCACGCGCCCCTGGTGCAGGAACATCACCTTGTTCGACACGTCGCGGGCGAAGGACATCTCGTGGGTCACCACCATCATGGTACGCCCCTCTTCCGCCAGCTCGCGCATCAGGCCAAGGACCTCCCCCACCAGTTCAGGGTCGAGGGCCGAGGTAGGCTCGTCAAACAGCATCACCTCGGGCTCCACCGCCAGCGCCCGGGCGATGGCGGCCCGCTGCTGCTGACCGCCGGAGAGATGACCGGGATAATAGTCGCGACGCTCCCACAGCCCCACCCGGTTGAGCAGGTGCTCCGCCTTGGCGATGGCCTCGGCACGGGGCACCTTGAGCACCTGGATGGGCACTTCGATGATGTTCTGCATGATGGTCATGTGGGACCAGAGATTGAAGCTTTGAAACACCATGGCCAGTCGGCTGCGGATACGCTCCACCTGGCGCATGTCTTCCGGCAGGCGTTCGCCGGAACGGCTGGTTTTCATCCGGATCAGCTCCCCGTGGAGGGAGACGCTGCCCGATGAGGGGGTTTCAAGCAGATTGATACAGCGTAGAAAGGTCGACTTCCCCGAACCCGAGGAGCCGATGAGGGAGATCACATCCCCCTTGTGGGCCGTCATATCGATGCCCTTGAGCACTTCGTGGGTGCCAAAATACTTGTGCAGATCACGAACTTCCAGTGCGGCAACGTCGCTCATCCATTACAACCTTGTCTGTCCCTAGACGCCGCTTCGGCGTGACTCCACCATCGTCCATTTAACAAAACGTTAACCGATGGCAACCTTCAGCGAAAATATCATTGAGGTAGTGAAAAAACAATACAGAACCGAGGTATTTGGTGTTTTATCTGTATTTTTATTGGCCTATTGAGTATTTTTCAGCACTTTGTCTGCATAAAATCCATTTTTCGTCGCACCTTCTCTACCGCTCTTTTATACCCGCAGCGCACTGGTAGCAAGCATATTTCACCATATCCGCCAGATGTCATCCCAAAGGACTTTATTCACCCAGGCAGATTCCCCTTCTCTCGTCATTTCATGGGGATGAAATTGATTTCTCAGGTGATGTGGCCCTCTTTCCCCGTTTGCGTACAGAGCCGACTGTCATCAAAAAACACAACAATATGATAAAAAAGTCCCGTATGGGCCATGCTGATGCACAGATCCGTGACACAGGTGCAACAAGTCGTGATAAGGTGCCGTTTTTCCACGTTTTGTGATCGAGGCCCCGATGTTGCTCAATGTGTTGCTGATCCTGCTGCCGCTCGTGATCGGCTATCTGGTTCCCCTCTCTTCCGCCCGTCTGATCAAGCTGGTCAACCAGTCCCTGGGCAAGATGGTCTACCTCATCCTGTTCCTGATGGGTCTGGGGCTGGCCTATGTGGAGAACCTGGGCAGCAACCTGGCAGTGATCTTCAAGGTGGCAGGGATGATGCTCGCAGCCATTACCCTCTGCAACCTGCTGGCCCTGTGGTGGCTGGACAAGCGCAGCCCCCCCACCCACGAGGCCAGTGACGGCAAGATGCCGAGCAAGCTGCACCTGTTATGGGAATCCCTCCAACTCTGTTTCGTGGTGCTGGGGGGCGTCTTGCTGGGGCTGGTGGTGGACCTGCGCGCCCTGCCCATCGACAAGTTGAGCGAGTGGGCCCTGATGCTGCTGCTCTTGCTCATCGGCATCCAGATGCGCAACTCCGGCATGCGCCTGCGCCAGATCCTGCTCAATCCCTGGGGCATGAAGATCGCGCTCACCGTCATCCTCAGCAGCTGGCTCGGCAGCCTGCTGGCCGCCCAGCTGCTCGGCATGCCCTTTGCCCATGGCCTCGCGATGAGCTCCAGTTTTGGCTGGTATTCGCTCTCCGGCATCCTGGTAGCGGACAAGCTGGGCCCGGTGCTGGGCTCCGCCGCCTTCATCAATGATCTGGGGCGCGAGCTTATCGCCATCCTCATCATCCCGGTGCTGATGCGCCGCCACCCCAGCGCCGCCATCGGCTACGGCGGCGCCACGGCGCTGGACTTCACCCTGCCTGTCATCCAGAAATCCGGCGGCATCCAGGTGGTGCCGGTGGCCATCGTCTCCGGCTTTATCCTGAGTCTGCTCGGCCCCATTCTGATCCTGGGGTTCCTGGCTATCTGAGCCCATGGCACGACAAAGCCCGGCACTGCTGCCGGGCTTTTTGTTGATGAACTGAGCGGGCTGGATGACAGACGCCGGTATTCAGGTGCGCCACCGGCCCCCACTCATCACCCGCTCGATGGCGAACGTATCAGGGTCGATCAGCAGCAGATCCGCATCCTGCCCCACCGCCAGCGTGCCCTTGGTCGCCAGCCCCAGCGCCCTGGCCGGATTGGCCGTCACTACCGCCAGAGCCGTCTCCAGCGCCACCCCCTTGCCGCAGGCCGCCACCACCTCCTGCCACAGGCTCCCTATCTGGCCACAGCGCAGCTCGATGAGCCGCCCCTCGCCGTCAAAGCGCGGCAGACTGGCGTTGGCGTCCGAGCTGAAGCTGATGCGATCCACGGGCACGCCCGCCGCCAGCAACGCCACCAGGGCGTCGGCCGCGAGCCGCTCCCCGTCATCCAGCAGATCCGGGAAGCTCGACGTGGTGAGGTCGACCCAGCCGCCTGCCCGACCCCACTCGATGGCCTCGGCAAAGAGCCAGGGGTTGCGGTTGCAGTGGGTGGGGTAGAGCTGGCGTTGCGGGATGTCGGTGCCGTCCCGCAACGCCCGCAGGGGCGCCAGCGCCCCGCGGCCATCCCCCAGGTGAAAGAAGCTGACGCCACTTTTACCCGACAACAGCCCGGCCACCCGCGCCTCGTTCGCCAGCCGCGCCAGCTCGTCGTGGGTGGGGGCGCTGGACCTGTGATCGCTGATGGCCACCTCCCCCACCCCCAGCACCTCGGGGATCAGCATGATGTCCGATTCCACCGTGCCGGTGAGGGTCTTGACCGGCAGGTGGTAGGAGCCGGTGTACATGAAGGCGCTCACCCCGGCGGCGCGAAACTCGCGCACCTTCCCCAGCACCTGCGCCGGGCTGCGGGTCAGGCTGTCGGTGCCGAGCGCCGCCACGAGCGTGGTAACCCCCGCCGCCAGAGCTTCCCTTGCCGAGAGCTCCGGTGTGCGAAAGCCGAAGCCTCCCTCGCCGCCGCCTCCCGTGATATGGGCGAGCGGGTCCACCAGTCCGGGCACCAGATAGCGGCCGCCAGCGTCCACCCTCGTCAGTGGCCAGTCGGTCGGAACCGTCAGTCCCTTGCCCATCCAGGCGATGCGGCCATCCGCCACCAGCAGATCCTGCTGGCCGAGCGGGGCCGGACTATGGATCTGCGCACCCTCGATCAGGGTCAACATGGGATCTCTCCTTGCTGCATGAAAAAGGAGGGAGCAGGCTCCCTCCGACTGTTACCCATCAACCGCCATAGATATCGTACTTGAAGTACTTCCGGTTGATCTCCTGATACTTGCCGTTGGCGCGCAGGGCCTTGATGGCGTCGTTCAGCTTGGCTCTGAGATCCTGATCCCCCTTGCGCACCGCGATCCCCATGCCGTCGCCAAACCATTGACGGTCGGTCAGGGCCGGCCCCACATAGTCGAACTTGTCGCCCCCTTCCTTGCCAAGCAACCCCTGTTCGATGGCTGAGGCGTCTGCCAGCAGGGCCAGCACCCGTCCCGCCTTCAGGTCGAGGTAGGCTTCATCGGCACTGCCGTAACGCACTATGGTGACGCTGGAGCCGAAGTTGTCGGTCAGGTACTTGTCGTGGGTGGTGGCCCGCTGCACGCCGATGCGCTTGCCCGCCATCCCTTCCGGCGTCAGCGTCAGTTCGGTGCCCCTGGCCGCCACGAAGCGGTTGGGAATGTGGGCATATTTCTCGGTGAAGTCGACCTTCTTGCGCCGCTCGTCGGTGATCGACATGGCGGCGATGATGGCGTCGTACTTGCGCGACAGCAGGGCCGGGATCATGCCGTCCCAATCCTGGGCCACCAGCTCGCACCTGACGGCCATCTGCTGGCACAGGGCGTTGGCAAGATCGATGTCAAATCCCTTGATCTCTCCGGACGCATCGGTCCATGAGAAGGGTGGATAGGCCCCCTCCACGCCAAAGCGTACCGTCTTCCACTCCTTGGCGGTGACGGGGGTGGCGAGCAGACAGGCAGCAACAAGGGCTGACAGGGTCAGTGTGGTCTTCATCGTGAGTACTCCATTACATAAAAAGCGCACAGGCGCGGTCAAGGCATCGCAGGCAGAGGCAAGCGATGGCCAACAAACGGCAAATTGCAGATGAACGGGATTACGCCGCCATGGGCGTCAATGAACTGCTCCGGGGCCTCGACCTATTCGTCGAACCACTCGGAGAGATAGAAAGGCTTGAAGTAGAAGGCCAGAAAAAAGCCTCTGGCTTTGCGCATCATGGTGATTTGTCGCGTCCTGTGACAAAGATGGCAAGCACCTTACCACGCCTCAATTTTGCCCGGCAAGGGGACTTGGGGATGAAACATCCTGCCCATGGTCAATCCGGCCACGATTCGTTAGGCTCGGATCACCCGTTCACGCCCAGGCACGCGAGCCCCATCCCATGAATTTTCTCGCCCACCTCCATCTGGCGGCCCATACCGGCAGCTCCCTCACCGGCAACCTGCTGGGGGACTTCATCAAGGGCCCGCTGCCGACGGGTCTGGCTGACCACTTCGACGAGGGGATCTGGCTGCACCGCAAGATAGACGCCTTCACCGATTCCCACCCGGCCCATCGGGCCGCCGTGGCGAGCTTCGCCCCCCCCTGGCGCCGCTTCGGCGGCATTGTGGTGGACATGCTCTACGATCACTGGCTCAGCCAGCACTGGCAGAGGTTCAGCGCAGCCCCCCTGCCCCGCTTTCTGGCGCAGAGCTATGGTCAACTTCTCCTGGATCATCACAGCCTGCCACAGGGCCTGCCGATGGCCCTGCGGCGCATGGCCGAGCAGGACTGGCTGGCCTCCTACCAGTACCGGGAAGGGGTGGGGGCGGCCCTCAACGGCATCGGTCGTCGGCTGCGCCGCCCCGTGCCGCTCGGGGAGGCGCTCCACGCCCTGGATCAGGCTCGCTGGACCGAGGCCGAGCACGCCTTCCTGCACTTCTACCCGGAGCTGATGCGCTTTTGCGAGGCCCAGATCGCCGCCCACCGCACTGCCACCTCATCCCCACCATAAAAAACGCCCCTAGCGGGGCGTTGTCATCGGGGGAACGCTCAGGCCTTGGGGCTGGCCGGCAGGAAGCGAAACGCCTTGGCCGGGACGAATTTCTCCGCCGTCTCCCCCGCATAGAGCTGCTGCTCGGTCAGGGGCAACTTGCGCACCGGGGCCCCCGCGGTGAGATCCAGCTTGTCCATGCTCACCCAGAAGGTGTTGGGCAGATGGGTCAGCTCGAAGAAATAGCGGCGATGCTGCTGATCCGCCACGCTGCGCCACAGGGTGGTGGAGATGTTGGGCTGATCCGGGGTGCTGATCCCCATGGGTACCGAGACGTTGCGCATCACGCTCATTACCCCGGCCACCGCCTCGTTGGCCTGGTCGGTCTTTGGCAGGGTCTTGATGTAGAAGGAGGCGCGGGCAAAACGGTCCGCCGAGCGGTTGGTGCCGGGCAGCATGGTGAGACCGCCAATCTCCTCCCAGTAGTCGTTGAGGGCCAGTTGCTTGTCAAAGGTCGGCGAGTTGGTCATCACCTGATAGCTGCGGTCGTGGTAGATCTGCAGCTTGCCCCCCACGTACTGGAAGATGGCGGAATCGCCGCTCGCATCGGAGAGGGAGAGGTGCAGCTGGCCCGGCTTGCCATCCGGGGTCAGGGTGGTCACCACATAGAACTCGTCCTTCGACAGGGCGGCGACTGCCTCGGCCACGGTGGCGAAGTTGTCCAGCGCGTACTGGGCCCAGAGCGAGATGGAGAGAGTCTTGCGCGGATCCTTGTCGCTCGGGGTCACATACTCGGACTCGGTCAGATAGAGGAGGTTGGCCACCAGCCCCTTCTCGTTCATGCCGTCGGCGGTGCCTGCATCGAAGCCTGCCGCCACCACGGAGCCGTAGCGCGATGTCCACGTCATGGAGTGCGCGCCAGCCTCCCCTTCCCGCGCGATGCCACGGGGCAGCGCCCAGAGATTGGTCGGCATGGCGCTGCGCCAGTCCATGGTACGACCGGTCACCACCAGCGCTCCCTCCCCCTGATAGACGGCGCGGGTACAGGCATCGGCGAGGGAGCTGACGGAGAGGGAGACGGTCAGTGCCAGCAGGGTCTTGTGCAACAGGGGGGAACGCAGGATTGTCATATGGATCACTCGAGTCTGTTGAAAACACAAGCATACCCCTTTTTGCATAACAGGGGCTGACTGAGGCTAGCAAGCCAGGTGGCAGATCTGTCAACAGAGGTGCTGCCCTGCCAATCAGCGATCAATATCCATAAATTAATCAAAGAGATAAGCAAGCAACTTCGGGGCGATACCGCCAGATGCCATTCGCTGGCTTGCGTCGGTTTCAGACACATACCCTGCCCGCCAGCAGGCGGACAGGGAGGGCCTCAGCCTTCCTTCTTGCGGATACTCAGCCCCAGCTCGCGGCCACGCAGGCGGGCATAATAGATGGTGCCCACAAACGCCAGGGTGGTGAGCACCAGCTCCACCACCGCCAGCCACCGCTCCCCCTCATCCGTGGTGATCAGGGTCAGGGCGTGCAGGAAGTAGGGCATCAGCACGAAGTTGCCCCAGGCGTGGGTGTAGGGATTGCCCTGCACTATGCCCTTGAGGGGGAAGAGCAGCGGCACCGTCCAGATCACCGGCAACAGCCAGGGGGCGAGATCCGGGTGGGGCGAGAGCCAGAGGTGCCAGAGCAGCACCCAGGCCAGCAGGCCGAAAAAACCGGCCAGGGTCAGCAGGCGAGCGAAGCGGGTGCTCACTTGAGGATCTCCAGCACCTGCTCGGGCGGACGACCGATGCGGGCCTGCCCGTTCTTGATGACAATGGGGCGCTCGATGAGCTTGGGGTGCTGGTGCATGGCACGAATGAGATCATCGCCGCTCACCTCGCCGAGCCCCAGCTCCTTGTAAAGATCTTCCTTGGTGCGCATCAGCTGTCGGGGATCCGTGAAGCCAAGCTGACTCAGGAGGGTGCGGATCTGTGCTTCGCTCGGTGCCTGCTCCAGATAGAGCACCACCTCGGGGGCGACCCCGTGCTGTTCCAGCAAGGCCAGGGTTTCACGGCTCTTGGAGCAGCGCGGATTGTGGTAGATTTGGGTCTCGCTCATGATAACTCCCTGATTAATCGCAAGATGGGACAAGAAATGGCGCTATTGTAGGGGAAACGGATGGTCAGGGTAAGCGGGAAGGCTATGGAAATGAAACGGATCTGTTGGCTGATTGTGGCAACCCTGCTGGGGGCCTGCAGCCCGGCACCCGACTTCACCGACGGCGCGGGAAAGAAGGTCAGCCTCGCGGATCTCGGTGGCAAACCGCTGCTGGTCAACTACTTCGCCCCCTGGTGCGCCCCCTGCCTGCGAGAGATGCCCCTGCTGGCAACATTGCACCAGGAAGGTCAGATCCGGGTGATCGCCATCAACTATGACCCCGCCTCCCCCGCCGAACTGACCGAGCTGGCAAGGCGCCACGCCATCAGGGTTCCCCTGATGATCCCGGATGACGACGCCCGCCTCCCGTTCCCAAGGCCCGGGGCGCTGCCCACCAGCTATCTGCTCGATGCCAGGGGCACGCTGCTGGAGACCCTGGTGGGGGAGCTGGACGAGCAGAAGATAGGCGAGATAAAACGCCGCCTGGCGAGCGCTCCATAGCAGAGCCATCCATCACATTCATTTCTTCATCATCAAGATGCGTTGAAACCGATGAAAGGCCCTATTTTAGCCTGCAAAACAAGGCGGGGTGCCCCCAAAGGAGCACCCCGCCTGCCATCAACCCGCTCCGGACTCAGCCCTTGAGGCTGTCCAGATCCTTCTTGGCCCGCTCCAGCTGGGTGATGCGCGCCTCGATGCGGGCCAGGGTCAGCTTGTCGCTGGTGGTGCCCCGGGCCACGATCAGTTCGTCGATGGCCGCCTGGTAGTCCCCGCGCAGGGAGAGGGTCTCCGCCCGCGCCATGTGCAGGTCCGTCATCCTGCCCGCCTTGCGGTAGGCGTCCGACAGCAGGCTCCAGGCCAGGCTGTTCTCGTCGTGCTCCCGGGCATAAGGGTCCAGGATGGCGATGGATTTCTTGTAGTTGCCCCCCTCCAGATAGGCGTTGCCGAGGTTCACCACCACCACCTCGTTGTCCGGCATCCGGGTGCGGAAGCGCTCCAGTCTGGCGATGGCCTGGGCGCTGCGCCCCTTGGCGAGATCGATGTCGGTCAGGGCATCCACCACGAAGAGATCCTCCGGGTGACGGGTCGCCAGCTCCTGCATCAGGGTATCGGCCTCGTCGGTGCGCTTGAGCTGCAACAGGGCCAGCGCCTTGCCATAGATGGCGGCATCCTTGAGGGGGTAATCCCCCTTCTGCAAGCGGCTGTCGAAGTAGGTGAGCAGCGCCTGGGGCGTCTCGGTGCCATAGCGCACCTGGATGCGCACCTTGGCCAGCCAGAAGTCCAGGCTCGGCGGCAGGGCGCGTGCGCCATAGCTCCCGGCACGGGCTCGGGCTTCGCTGATCCGTGTCTCCGGCAGGGGGTGAGTCAGCAGCATCTCCGGCGGCTTGCTGGCATAGCGGTACTCCGCCGCCAGCTTCTGGAAGAAGTTGGCCATGCCCATGGGATCGAACCCGGCGTCATACAGCGTCTTCATGCCGATGCGATCCGCCTCGTATTCGTTGTCCCGGGTGTAGTTGATGGCCGACTGCATCGACAAGCCAAGCGTGGTCTGCAAGGCCGCGATGCCGGCGGTGGGGTTGATCACCGCGAGTGCAATGGAGCCCACCAGGCCGGCCAGGGTCATGGCGGAGCTGCTCGCCTGTGCCTCCATGTAACGGGCGATGTGACGCTGGGTCACGTGGGTGATTTCGTGGGCCAGTACCGAGGCCAGCTCGCTCTCGCTCTCGGCGTAGAGAAAGAGGCCGGTATGCACCTTGACCCGGCCACCGAGGAAGGCCGCCGCGTTGATGCTGGGATCGTTGATGAGGAAGAAGGTGAACGGGAAGCGCACCCCGTCGGCATTGGTCAGCAGCCGCTGGCCCAGATCGTCGATGTATTCGTTGAGCACGGGGTCATCGATGATGGGCAGGCCCGCCCGGGCAAAACGCATGAAGGCGTTGCCGTAGCGCACCTCCTGCTCGATGGGCAGTGCGGCGACCCCGGCGGTACCGATGTCGGGCAACTGGTTGCTCCCCTGGGCGTGGAAGGTCGCCCCCATCAGGGTGACCAACAGGGGAAGCGATGCTATCAGGGGGGAAAAACGTGCCACGTTATCTCTATCTCCAATCAGACCCCAGCGGGCATCGGCAGAATACCCTTGCCATTCAAGGCCCACAAGCGTTGTTTCATCCTCTCATCACGGCCATAATGACCGCCACGCACGCGATGGAGTTCTCATGGAACAGCTCGACCTGACCCCCTGGCGTTGTCCCGAGCCCCTCATCCGGCTCAAGCTCTGGTTGCGCCAGGCCCGGCCCGGTCAATCCGTGTGCATCCAGCTCGGGGATGCAGGCTCCCGGCAGGACATTCCCGCCTATCTGCGCCGTCAGGGTCACCATGTCCAGACCCGGGAAGAGTCAGCTGCCCGCCTCTCCCTGCTGCTCGTCGTTGCCCGTACCCCCCGGGACGCCCTGCTCGCCCCCGAGCCCATGCCACCCACCCCGTGAGCCGCCATTCAAGGAAGCCTCGATGTTAGATGTATTGAAGCGCTGGTATCAGACCCGTTTTTCCGACCCCGATGCCGTCACCCTCTTCCTGCTGCTGGTCTTCTGCTTTGCCGTGCTCTGGCTGTTTGGGGATCTGCTGGCACCGCTGCTGGTGGCCCTGGTGATGGCCTATCTGCTGGAGTGGCCGGTGAGTCGCCTGCAACGGGGCGGCCTTTCTCGCACCGTCGCCACCAGCCTGGTCCTGCTGCTGTTCATCACGGTGACGACCCTGATGCTGCTGGGCCTCATCCCGACGCTGGTGAGCCAGGGGGTCAACCTGGCCAAGGAGGCGCCCGCCATGCTGGCCCATGCCCAGGACTATGTCCGCACCCTGCCGGAAAAATACCCCGAGATCATCGACGTCAGCCTGGTGGAAACCATCATCGACAACATTCGCCAGCGCATCCTGACCGGCGGTGAACAACTGGTGAGCGCCTCTTTGAGCTCCCTCATCAACGTGGTGGCCATCCTCATCTACGCCATCCTGGTGCCCCTGATGGTCTTCTTCATGCTCAAGGACAAACAGGTGCTGATGGGAGGCCTGCGCCGCTTCCTGCCCCGCAACCGCACCCTGGTGAACCGGGTCTGGGTGGAGATGAACGACCAGATCATCAACTACATCCGCGGCAAGGTGATCGAGATCGTCATCGTCGGCATCGCCACCTATGTGCCCTTCGCCCTGATGGGATTGCGCTACTCCGCCCTGCTGGCGGTCGCGGTGGGCTTCTCCGTGCTCATCCCCTATATCGGCGCCGCTGCGGTGACCGTGCCGGTGGCCATGGTGGCCCTGTTCCAGTGGGGGCTGACCCCCGACTTCGCCTGGCTGATGGTGGCCTATTTCGTGATCCAGGCCCTCGACGGCAACCTGCTGGTCCCCCTGCTCTTCTCCGAGGCGGTCAACCTGCACCCGGTAGCCATCATCATCGCCGTGCTGGTGTTTGGCGGTCTGTGGGGCTTTTGGGGCGTCTTCTTCGCCATTCCCCTCGCCACCCTGGTCAAGGCGGTGCTCAACGCCTGGCCCAAGCGGGAAGATCTCCCCCGCCCCGCCCCCTGACCCTGGCAAGGGGCGAGGCCGGGTCTCGCCCCTTCCAGATACCGGCCACCAGCAGCACCTCCGTGACGCTGGCTCATGCTTGCCTTGTCGGGTTTAATTGAAAGCCGACATCCGTTTGACTTGCTACGCAGGTCTGATTCGTTACCACTGCCTACCCACCGACAAGGATCTGTCATGCCCCCACTCCCTGCCCTGCGCCATGCCTCTCTGGGTGCCTTTCTGGCACTGCTGCTCTGCTCACCCGTCCGGGCAGACCTCGACATCGGGGCCCTCAGCGCCTTCTCCAGCGACAGCCCCGACAGCCCCATTCCCAAGGGGCTGGTGCTGGGCGGGGCCGTCATCGGCGGCCAGGCCCGGTACCAGCACCAGGACGACACCCTGATGCCCATCCCGGGGGCCCTCTATTTTGGTGACAACCTGATGTATCTGGGGGATCGGGCCCGCTACTACCTCAGCCGGGATGGCAACCTCTCGACCTATGCCTTCGGCCGGATGCGCTTTGGCAACCTGGACCCGGACGACGATCCCTTCCTCCATGGCATGGAGAAGCGCAAGGGGCAGTTCGAAGCGGGGTTCGGGGCCGATCTCATCACTCCCTACGCCCTCTGGAGCGTGCGGGCCACCACGGATGTGACCGGCACCAGCAACGGTCAGGAGCTGATGCTGTGGGCCAACTTCCCCATCATCCGCGGCCCCCTGCTGCTGATGCCGGGAGCCGGCGTCATGCTGCGCAGCCACAACCTCGCCAACTACTACTTCGGCGGTGTCTCGCAAGACGAAGCGAGGGCGGACAGGCCGGCGTGGAACACTGGCACCACCCTCTCCCCCATGGTCTCCCTCATCGGCAGCTATCGCTTCAGCGCCAACTGGATTGGCGGCTTTGGCATCAACTACGAGCGCTACGACGACGACATCGCGGACAGCCCCATCGTCCAGCATCAGGGAGAACTCTATGCAGGCTTCGGGGTGGGCTACATCTGGTAGCCCCATCCGGACTGGGCAACAAAAAAGGAGCCCATGGCTCCTTTTTTACGGCTATCCGGCGCAGCGTCACCCTGCCACTTCGGCGAGAAATTCGGCGAGCGCCCGGTTGATGAACGCGGGGTTCTCCAGGGTCGAGATGTGACCGGCCCCCGGGATCTCCCTGAACGGGCACCCCAGCACCTCGGCCATCAGATACCCCTCCAGCACAGGGCGAGCCTTGTCCTCGCACCCCGTCATGACCAGTGCGGGCAGCCTCATCTCTTCGAGCCAGTCGATGCGATCCTCCCGGGTCACGAAGCTGCGCCCCACCGCCACCAGGCTCGCCACCTTGTCGGCGGGCCATTGGGCCAGCCGGGCCTTGAAACCGGCCATCAGGGCCGCGTCCGGTTGATGGGCGAAGAAGAGCGGAGCCACCTGATCGGCGATGGGCGCAGGCACGGCGCCGACCTGCTCGATCATCGCCAGCATGCCGAGATAGCGCTCGCAGGTGATCTGGGGTTCAAGGCCGACGAAGCTGTCCATCAGCACCAGGCCCTTGAGGCGAGCAGGCGCCATGCGCGCCAGCTCCACGCCCCACATGCCACCGATGGAGAGCCCCACCAGCACGCACTCGTCGATGCCGAGGGCATCGAGCAGCGCCAGGTGATCCCGGGCCAGGGTCGCCAGGGTGCAGGGCCCCTCGGGCAGCACATCGGAATCCCCGTGACCCCAAAGCTCGGGCACGATGCAGCGATACTGCCCCTTGAGGGCCTCGATTTGCGGTGCCCACATGGCACTGTCCCACAGGTAGCTGTGGCCAAAGAGCAGTGCCGGACCCTGCCCCTCGTCCAGATAGGCCATGCGGCGGCCCGCTATCTCCATAAACTGCTTCATGTTTTCTCCTGTTGCCAGCGGCGATGAAACTGGCTTTCCTGTTTTTCTGTTGCCAGCGGCTGATGAGGCGGCAGTGTAACACGCCACCCTTGGCAGGGGTGTCCGCCTGGTGCAAGCTGGAGAGACTCACAACGAGGAGTCACCAAGGAGAGGATGATGGCCAAGGAAAAGAGCAAGAAACGCCCCCGTCTGGACAAGAAGACCTACGAACATCACCTCGCCCACCTGCAGGAGGAGCTGGTCAAGTTGCAGGAGTGGGTCAAGCAGGAGGGGCTCAAAGTGGTGGTGCTGTTCGAGGGGCGCGACGCCGCGGGCAAGGGGGGCGTCATCAAGGCGATCACCGAACCCCTCAACCCCCGGGTCTGCCGGGTCACCGCCCTGCCCGCCCCCTCGGATCGGGAGCGCACCCAGTGGTACTTCCAGCGCTACGTGGCGCACCTGCCCTCGGCGGGCGAGATGGTGCTGTTTGACCGCTCCTGGTACAACCGGGCCGGGGTCGAACGGGTGATGGGCTTTTGCAGCGACGACGAGTATCGCGAATTCCTGCGCGCCTGCCCCGAATTCGAGCGGATGTTGATCCGCTCCGGCATCACCCTCATCAAATACTGGTTCTCGGTCAGCGACGAAGAGCAGGAGAAACGCTTCAAGGAGCGCATCAACACTCCCATCAAGCGCTGGAAATTCAGCCCCATGGATCTGCAATCCCGCTCACGCTGGGTGGAATACTCTCGCGCCAAGGATGACATGTTCACCTACACGGATACCGAGGATTGCCCCTGGTTCGTGGTGGACGCCGACGACAAGCGCCGCGCCCGCCTCAACTGCATCTCCCACCTCCTTGGCAAGGTGCCCTACGAGGCGATCCACTACGAGCCTATCACCCTGCCTCCCATCAAGACCGAAGGCTATGAGCGCCCGCCGCTCACCAGCCAGCACTTCGTGCCGGACGTCACCGCCGCCCTCGAGTCAGACAAGCACGGACAGTGACGGGCCCCGGCCAGCCGCCCCTGCTGGCCGGGCCCGGGCTTCGGATGACGGGCAATAAAAAGCCGGTCTTGCGACCGGCAAAAGGCATTGAACGTATAGAAAGGAAAACCTGGCACTCTCGCCCTCTCAGGCGCGGATATATTTGGCCGTGCGCGGGAACGCCTGCTCTTTGGCATCGAACAGGTAGCAGGCTTCGGCCGGGATGCCGATGCTGTACTCCTGGCCGGTGGCCACGTCGATGTCGGAGCTCGCCTTGACGGTGAAGTCATGACCATCCACGTCCATGTAGACGAAGGACTCGGCCCCCAGGTGTTCGGCTACCTGCACCACGCCGCTCACGCGGCTGTCGGCATGGGCATGACCCAGCGGCACCAGGTGCTCGGGGCGAATGCCCAGCTCCACCTTGTCGCCCACCGCGCCGCGACGGGCATCCACCCGGGCACGCACGGTATCGCCGGAGGTGAGCTTGACCACGCACTCCTGCTCCCCGATCTCCACCAGCTCGCCCGCCAGGAAGTTCATCTTGGGGGAGCCGATGAAGCCTGCCACGAACTTGTTGTCCGGGTTGTGGTAGAGCTCGAGGGGGGTGCCGAACTGCTCCAGGTTGGTGGCCGCCTCGCCCTTGAGCGGGCTCAGCACCACGATGCGGTTGGCCAGCGTCATGGCCTCCACCTGGTCGTGGGTCACGTAGATGATGGTGGAGTTGAGCTCCTTGTGCAGCTTGGCGATCTCGATGCGCATCTTGACCCGCAGGGCGGCGTCGAGGTTCGACAGCGGTTCGTCAAACAGGAACACCTGCGGCTGCTGCACTATGCTGCGGCCGATAGCCACCCGCTGACGCTGACCGCCAGAAAGGGCCTTGGGCTTGCGGTCCAGCAAAGGCTCGAGACCCAGGATCTCGGCGGCGCGCATCACCCGCTTGTGGATGTTCTCCTTGTCCATCTTCTTGAGCTTGAGGCCAAAAGCCATGTTCTCGTAGATGTTCATGTGCGGGTAGAGGGCGTAGGACTGGAACACCATGCCCACGTTGCGCTCCACCGGCGGCACGTCGTTCATGTAGCGCCCGCCGATGGTCAGCTCGCCGCTGGTGATGTCTTCCAGACCCGCGATCATCCGAAGCAAGGTGGACTTGCCGCAGCCGGACGGGCCGACGAAGACGATGAACTCCCCTTCCTTGATGTCCAGGTTGATACTGCGCAGGGTGTCCTTGTGGACAGCCGGGTCGTAATTTTTGCGAACGTTGTTGAGTACTACTTCAGCCATGTCGAGCTCCGCTCTTGAATCTTTGCAAATCGTGATGACGGGGGGAGCCAGCTCCCCCAGCCATGAACCGTTAACCTTTCACGCCGCCTGCGGTCAGACCGCCCACCAGCCAGCGCTGGGCGAGCAGGAAGACGACCGTGATGGGGAAGCCTGACAGCACGGCGGCTGCGGCGAAGTCACCCCACAGGTAGTTCTGCGGATAGAGATACTGCTGGGCCCCGACCGCCAGGGTCAGATTGTTCACATCCTGCAACAGGATGGAGGCCATGGGCACCTCGGTGATGGAGCCGATGAAGGCCAGGATGAACACCACCGCCAGGATGGGCACCGACAGGGGCAGCAGGATCAGGCGGAACGCCTGCCACGGAGTAGCGCCATCGATGGCCGCCGCCTCCTCCAGGGAAGAGTCGATGGTCTCGAAGTAGCCCTTGATGGTCCAGACGTGCAGGGCAATGCCCCCCATGTAGGCCAGGATCAGGCCGCCGTGGGTGTTGAGACCCAGCCAGGGGATGTAGTCACCGATCTTGTTGAAGAGCGCGTAGATGGCCACCAGTGCCAGCACCGCCGGGAACATCTGGAAGATCAGCATGCCCTGCAGGATGGTGGACTTGCCACGGAACCGCAGACGGGCGAAGGCGTAGGCACAGGTGGTGGAGAGCACCACTATCATCAGGGCGGTGATGCCCGCCACCTTGATGGAGTTCCACAGCCAGGTCAGCACCGGGAACGGCGGCGGCGTGATGCTGCCATCGGCGTTGGTGATGGAGATGCCGAGCGCCAGCTTCCAGTGATCCAGGGTTGGATTGGTGGGGATGATCTCCCCCACCGAGAAGTTGCCGTTACGGAACGAGATGGCGATGACCATGATCAGCGGGAAGATGATCAGTGCCAGGAAGCCCCACATCACCAGGTGGGTTGCCCACACCCGGTATTTGACTGATTTGGGTTGTACGATTGCCATGTTGAAGCCTCCTTACAGTTGCTTGTCGGCTTTGGACAATTTCAGGTTGAGCAAGGCCAGCGCACCCACGATGAGGAAGATGGCGGTGGCGATGGCACTGGCCAGACCGTAGTCCTGACCACCCGAGCCCTGGAACGCGATCCGGTAGGTGTAGCTCACCAGCAAGTCGGTGGTCCCGGCCGGCGTGGTGGCCCCGATGATGTCCGGCGCCCCGTTCGTCAACAACTGGATAAGTACGAAGTTGTTGAAGTTGAAGGCAAAGGATGCAATCAACAGCGGTGTCAGCGGCTTCATCAAGAGCGGTACGGTGATCTTGAAGAAGTTCTGTACCGGCCCCGCCCCATCCATGGCGGACGCCTCGTAGAGATCTTCCGGAATGGCCTTGAGCAGGCCCATGCAGAGGATCATCATGTAGGGGTAACCGAGCCAGGTGTTGACGATGAGGATCATCACCTTGGCCAGGAAGGGATTGGTGTACCAGTCCGGCTTGATGCCGAAGGCCGCTTCCAGGAACAGGTTGATTTCACCGAAGTTCTGGTTGAACAAGCCCTTGAACACCAGGATGGAGATGAACGCCGGTATCGCATAGGGCAGGATCAGCATGACCCGGTAGAAACCACGCCCCCTGAGCTGCTCCCACTGCACCAGACACGCCAGCACCATGCCGATCGCCAGGGTGAACGCCACCGAACAGGCGGAGAAGATCACGGTCCAGACGAAGATCTGCATGAAGGGACTCTGGATACCCGGGTCCGTCATGATGCGCATGAAGTTTTTCCAACCCACGCTCACCACGAAACCGGGGGCAACGCCCTTGCCGACGAAGTGACCTTCCGCATCGATGTACTGGTAGAAGCCGGTGTCACCGTTGGGCAGCATCAGCTCGCCGCTCTGGTTGTCACGCAGCAGGTTGCTGTCCTTGATCATGACGCCGGACTTGAGCACGGCGCCGTCGACCAGCTGGGTATAGAGCTGTTTCTGGGCGGCGAACTTGCGCAGGCTGCTCAGGGTCAGATGGATATTGCCTTCCGGCAGTACCACATCCAGGGCACTCAGGTGGGTGCGGTGATCGACGATGGCACGAATGGGTGCCGCCTCGCCGACCGTGGCCCCGTCCAGAGGCTGCAACTGAACAACCTGGGGCTCGTCACGGACCCGTCCTTCACGGACTGCCAGGGTACGCGCCTTGTTGTTCAGCAAGGTAAGGGGTTGACTGATAAAGGATTGGTCGTCCTGTTTCAGCAACAGCTGAAACTGATTGTTCTCACCACCCAGGAGGGTGAAATCGAATTCACCGCCGGTCACCTTGTAGGTTTTTTTCAGATGGTAATCCCGTGCCTGCTCAAGGGAGAGCAAGTTGGATCCCGAATAGTTGGTGAAGGCGATGCCGATCGTGTAGGCAAGAGGGAAGATGATAAAAACAACCATGCCTGCCACACCGGGGAAAATATAACGGTGGGCATAGGTCTTCTTGTTCATGAAGACATAGAGACCGACGGATACGACCACCAGATCGAGCAGGGCAAATACCCACTCGCCGCTGGCATACATCATCACGGCCGCATAACCATTAAGCACTGCGATCAGTGCCGCCATGGTCCATTTCAGCCAGACGTACTTGTCTTTCTTCGGACCGGCATAGGATTCGATAGAAGGTACTACTTCCATGCCAATTAACCTTTATTGCGCCAAGAGAGATTGAGAGAGTGGGAGGCCCGAAGGCCTCCCGGGTAGTGCATGCTTACTGGACGATACGCTTGGCAGCGGTATCCAGGGCTTCGTCAACACCCTGACGGCCAGAGGTGACGTTCTTGAGGGCGGTTTCGAAGGAGGACCAGAAACGGCTCATCTCGGGCACGGACGGCATCGGTTCGCCGTTCTGGGCGTTCAGCATGGTGGCCTTGATGTTGGGGTCGGCTTCCAGGGTCTTCTGGAAGGACTTCAGGGCCACGGCACCCAGCGGCTTGTCGGCGTTCATCGGCGCCAGACCGGCATCGGTCAGCAGGTAGTTCTCGAGGAACTCGATGGCCAGATCCTTGTTCGGGCTGGCGGCGTTGATGGTGGCACCCAGTACGCCAACGAAGGCCTTGGCCGGCTTGCCTTTCAGGGTCGGCAGCTGGGCTACGCCATACTTGATGCCGCTCTTGTCCAGGTTGCTCCAGGCCCAGGGACCGTTGATCATCATGGCCACTTCGCCCTTGTTGAACTTGGCGTCCATCACACCGTAGTCGATGCCCTTCTCCAGGTGACCGGATTTGATCATCTCGGAGATGTAGCCGACGCCGGCCTTGGCACCTGCGTTGTTCACGCCGGTGTCTTTGACGTCATAGCCAGTGGCGGTCTTCTTGAAGGCATAACCACCGTTGGCAGCTACCAGGGGGTAGCTGAAGTAGGGGGTGTCATAGGCCCACATGATGGCGCGCTTGCCATTTTTCTTCAGGTCTTCGTCGATCTTGGCGATCTCTTCGAAGGTCTTCGGCGGGTTGGGCAACAGATCCTTGTTGTAAATCAGGCTGACGGCTTCTACCGCGACCGGGTAGCCATAGGTCTTGCCATCGACGGTCATGGCATCCCAGGCGAATTGCTCGAACTTGGCCTTGGTGGCGGCATTCGGGGTCACGGGAACCAGCAGACCGGACTTGACCCACTCACCGTAACGGTCGTGAGCCCAGAAGAAGATGTCCGGGCCGTTGCCGGTGGCGGCGGCTTGCTGGAATTTGACTTCAACCTGATCCGGGTGGGCGACGGTGACCTTGATGCCGGTTTCGGCTTCAAACTTCTTGCCGACTTCGGCCAGGCCGTTGTAGCCCTTGTCACCGTTGATCCAGATGGTCAGCTGACCTTCATCAATGGCAGCAGTGGCAGAGCAGGCCACGCCCAGGGTAGCCAGACCGATCAGGGATGACAGCAATTTCTTTTTCATGAGCCTTTCCTTGTATTAGTTCCGCGCTGTAAGAGCATTGTGTGCAGATGAATATTATCCCAAGCAGTCAATGCCTCACATGACACGCCTCGCATTTTTGAAATGCAATTACGTATTTTCTTCCAGAAAGTTATGAAAACATTTTCTTATTTCAGCGACTTAGGAAGGGATATCCCCATATTTTTGCCAAGATATGGAAATTAAATTACAGAAAGGAAATTAATTTACGCCACTGAAAGGGATTTCACCCCACTGAAAACCCTTTCATTCCCGATATTTTGTTCAATGTGTTAACAAAAGTACTGAGGTGGTTTCCATCTACATCACCCCCTTAAATAAAAAGGCACCGGAGCGGACTCCGGTGCCTTTTTGCAAGAAATGACGGCTGGATCACATTACGACTGGCGCAGCAATTGATCCTTGAGATTGGGCGGGACTCCCCTGATGGTCAGGGTGTCGGTCTGGGGATCGTAAAAGACCCGGCTGTTGAGCAACTTCTGCTCGAAGCTCAGGGTCAGGCCGCCACCGGAGCCCACAAACTTGGTCAAGCCCCGCAGGGTGGAACGGTCCGCCGGGAAGCGCTCCTCCAGCTCGTACTCCTGACCGATGAAGCTGTAAAAATCGAGGTCCCCATCACCGGGCAATTCCGCCGACAGCTCCTTGATCTCGATCTCCTCGCCGGCGCTGGCCTGCTCGGTGCAATATTTGAAGACCTGCTTCTTGTAGTCATTGCGTTCGGCCGGTTCGAGTTGGCGGCTGTCGCAGTAATCGTCCACCGCCTGCAGCAACCCCTTGTTCTGGATCTTGGCATCCATGCCCTCCCGGGCCCCCAGCAGATCCATGAAGAAATCCCCCAGCTTGCGACCGACCCGGCCCTTGCTGAAGGTGATATAACGACGCGAATCCACCTGGGTTTTCCACTCGGTGAGATCGATGCGGGCCACCAGATTGAGTTTGCCGATATCCAGGTACTGGATGTGGCGCAGCTCCAGCGCCTCGCTCACGGTGACGCTCTCCTTGCCTTCCAGCAGGGCGATCATCAGGTAATCCACCCCCACATAGTTGTACTTGGCAATCAGCAACACCCCCTGCTCGTCCAGGGCATGCTCCACCAGCTGCTTGACCAGCATCTGGGTCAGGTTGACGGAAAAGGGGACGAACTCGGTCTGCTCCGCCAGCAGCTGCTCCAGGGCGATGCGAAAGAGTGGAGAAGGCTGCTTGGGGGCGTCTTCCCCCTCCGCCAGCTCGGCGACGGCGGCCTCGGGATCGGCGAAGAAGCCGAAGCCCTTCCCCCCCTTGCCGTTGTAGATGCGATGCAGTTCTGCCATCAGCCCTTGTACCGCCTCGTCGGCAGGCAGGGTCTGGCTGCGGGTATCGGCGTGGGGCTGGCCATCGTTGCCCGCCCGCAGGGAGTGAAGAATGATCTTGTCGATATCGAGACTCATGTCACAAAGCCATAGTGTTAGCCGAAAGGGTGAAGTATTATAAGGCGCTTTGAACCGAGGTGAACCCAAGATTATGCCCATCGTATCAAAGTACAATAACGAGCAGTTTGACGCCCTGATGAACGACCTGATCACCGCCCTGGAGAAACACAAGGCACCGGTGGATCTCAGTCTGATGGTCCTTGGCAACCTGACCACCAACATCATCAACGGCATGGCCCCGGCCCAGCGCCAGGCGATCACCGAGAAGTTCATCCAGGCACTCACCGCCTCGGTGGGCCATCGCCACGATGCGCACTGAGTTTCTTCGCATTCTTTGATGTTTTTCAAGCAGATGGATCATTATGGTCGAAACCGGCAACCCCTATCGCGATAATGTCTCTCGCCTGATCACCTGGGGGCATTGGTTCTCCTTCTTCAACATCATCCTGGCCATGCTGATCTCGACCCGTTACCTGGGCGCCATCAGCTGGCCGTCGACCACGCTCGGCGTGACCTATCTCGTCATCAGCTGGATAGGTCATTTCTCGTTCCTGAGCTTCGTCACCTATCTGCTGACCATCTTCCCCTTGAGCTTCATCCTGCCCAGGGAGAAGCCGCTGCGCTTCATTTCATCCATCATCGCCACCCTGGCGCTGGTGCTGCTGCTTATCGACACCCAGGTGTTCCAGCTGTTCAAGTTCCACTTGAATGGCCAGGTGTGGCAACTGCTGCTGGATCAGGCGCAGACCGAAGAGGGCTCTATCTGGAGCATCATCTTCGTGGCGGTGCCCGCCATCTTCCTGCTGCAACTGCTGCTGTCGGCCTATGTGTGGCGCAAGATCAACAAGCGCAAACGCCGCCAGTACGGCAATCAGGTGGGACTGGCCCTGCTGGTCTGCTTCATCCTGACCCATCTGGTCAACAGCTGGGCGGATGCGACCCTGTATCAACCCATCACCATGCAGCGGGCCAACTTCCCCCTCTCCTACCCCATGACCGCCAGGAGCTTCCTGGCCAAGCATGGCTGGCTCGACCTCGAGCAGTATGAGAAGAAGGCCGAAGATCAGGGAAGCGCCGAGCACCGTCTGCTCTATCCCTTGCGCCCCCTCAGCGTGAGCGCACCCAGCGATCACAAGAACCTGCTGGTGGTGGTGGTCGACTCCCTGCGAGCCGACATGCTCAACAACATCAACATGCCCAATCTGCAACGCTACGCGGACAACCACTTCAATTTCCGCCAGCACATGAGTGGTGGCAATGATGAAGCCATGGGGATGTTCAGCCTCTTCTACGGGCTGCCCGGCCACTATTACGGGGACATCCGAGCCGACAAGCGCCCCCCCGTGCTGTTCGACGAGATGCTGCGTCAGGACTACCAGTTCGGCCTATTCGGTGCACTGGAAGATGCAAAACAGTATCGCCAGAGTCTGCTTGCGGGTCTGCGCAAGCAGGTCTTCGTCTCCCGCCAGACCGATGACCGCAGGCTCATCGACGACTGGCAGCAGTGGCTTGGCACGCGCACCGCGGACAGACCCTGGTTCTCTCTGGTCTATCTCTCTAGCCCGGGGGATTATCAGGTGCCCGCCAGCATCAAGGGCCCCTTCCAGCCCGAGTTGACCCGCTTCAACCCGGCCACTGCCTATCGGCCCGAGAACCTGCAGAAGCTGGAGAACCGCTACAAGAACGCGGTCTTCTATACCGATCAACTGCTGGAGCAGATGCTGACCCAACTGCAATTGCAGGGGCTTGATGATCAGACCATCGTCGTGATCACCTCCAACCACGGTCAGGAGTTCAACGAGACCCAGAGCAACAGCTGGGGCTATGGCAGCAATTACTCGACCTATCAGGTGCAGGTCCCTCTGGTGCTGGCCTGGCCTGGTGCCGAACCTGCGCCCCAGGCGCAGGCGAGCAGCCACCTGGATCTGGTACCGACCCTGATGAAGAACATGCTGGGTGTACGCAACCCCTATCGTGACTACAGTACGGGGCGCAACCTGTTCGAAGCCAGTACACGCACCTGGCTGCTGGCGGGGGATCAGAATGACTTCGCCATCTATCAGGGCAACACCATCACCCAGTTCAACAAGCAGGGGGACTTCGAGCTGCTGGACCGCGACACCTATCGCCCCATCAAGCACGGCACCCCGGACATGGGCACCCTGATCCAGGTGATGAACGAGCTCAATCGCTTCTATCGCGCCCCCTGATCAGCGCCAGCCCACCTCCTTGAGCCCGCCCCTATGGCGGGCTTTTTCTTGCCCGCACCACGCCCGTCCTCCCGTTTCTCATGGCGTCATTCGCAAACGTATGCCACCACCTTACTGACTTATCTCTCAAAAAATTCAATTCGATCAATATCATAAAAACAAAATGATAATGATTGTCATTTATTGATCTACTTGACTCCCTCTGCAATAATCCGCGCCCTTCAGGTTTAAATAATAATTATTCTCAAATATGAAAATTCGACTTCTTCACTACTGGCCCATGCTGCTGTCCGGTACGGCGCTGGCTGCCAGCGATCCCGCCGGGGTCGACACAACGGACATGCCCCCCGAACTCAAGGGGCGGGAAACCATCGTGGTCAAGGGACAGCGTATCGAGCAGAAGCTCTCCGACGTGTCGGGTTCCATCACCGTCATCACGGAGGAGGATCTGGATCGCCAGGTTGCCACCGAGCTCACCGATGTGTTCAAGAACGAACCCGGCGTCTCGGTGACCGGCTCCGCCGGCCGCCCCCAGAACATCATCATCCGCGGCATGGGCGGCAACCGGGTGCTCATCATCAAGGACGGGGTGCGGGTCAGCGACGGCTTTGGCGCCGACGACCTCAACGACAAGGTGGGGCGCTTCAGCTTCGATCTCGACGATGTCAAACAGATAGAGGTGGCCAAGGGAGCCGGTTCCTCCCTCCATGGCTCCGATGCCATCGGCGGCACCATCGTCATCAGCACCAAGCAGCCGGAAGATTACCTTCAGGGCCAGGATGCCTATCTCAGCAGCAAGGTGCTGCACGATGGCAGCAGTGACAAGCAGAAGCTGAGCGCCACCGGCGCCGCCCGGATACGGGATACCGAACACCTGCTGCGCCTCTCCGGCTGGCAGGGACATGAGACCGCCAACTACGACGAGAGCCGCATCCCGGCGGATCTAGATGGCCTCAGCGCCTCCACCAGCTCTCGCATCCAGCTGAACGAACATCATCTGCTGCGCCTCGAACTCGACTACTTCGAGGACAACGCCGAGCGGGATCAGGGGCCGCGCGAAGTGCCCCAGCCCGATGGCAAGTGGCAGGTGCGCCAATACCACGAGCAGGGCAGCCAACGCACCCAGGGAGGCAAGCTGGCCTGGGAGGCTAGCAACCTCGACACCGTGCTGGCAGACAGCCTCACCTGGAGTGCCTACGGCAATCACTCGAAAAACACCGCCAACAAGCGCAGTCTGCTGCAAAACGATCTGCTGAGCGGTTATCCGCGCTATCGCAGCGAACGGGAACTCGCCACCTTCACCGAAGACAGGATCGGTACCGAGCTGGATGTGCGCCGGGATCTCGCCACCGGCCCTCTCGCCCATCAGCTCAGTTACGGCATTGAGCTCGAGCGCACCACCCACGAGCGGCCGGTGGAGAAGCTGAGTCTGGAGGCCGGCATTCCCCAACCCGGCCAGTCCGCCCCCTTCAGCCGCGCCCGTACCGACAGGGCCGGGGTCTGGCTCGGCGACGTGGCCAGCCTGGGCCAGTGGCAGTTCACCCCCACCCTGCGCATGGATCACCAGTGGCTCACGCCGCTGGACGGCAGCAACGACAGCAACCACAGCTGGCACCTCTCCCCGAGCCTGGCCACCAGTTACCGCTTCAACGACCAGTGGCGCAGCTGGCTCAGCTATGCCAACGGGTTCCGGGCGCCTTCCTACGACAAGGTGTACGGCAACATCCCCCACTACTTCGCTCTGCCGCCCTTCGAGATCATCGCCAACACAGGGCTCAAGGAGGAAACCAGCCACAGCATCGAGTGGGGGCTGAGTGGCGAGGGGGACAACTGGAGCATCAAGCCAGCGCTCTTCTACAACCGCTACTACAACTTCATCGACTGGCGCGAGGTGGGGCTGCGCCTGAGCGATGGCGTCATCCTGCGCCAATATCGCAACGTCGCCAAGGCCGAAACCTGGGGGGCCGAACTCGCCGCCAGCTACTGGCTGACCCAGGAGTGGGAGCTCGCCACCAAGCTCGGCTGGGTCGATGGCGAGGACAACAAAGGTGAAGCGCTGCGCACCCTGACGCCCCTCGAGGGCAACACCCGTCTTAGCTATCAGGCCAATGAGTGGAGTCTGGGCATTCAGGCGGACTATGCCGCCGCCATGAGCCGGGTGCCCACCTGCGGCAACAGCCTGACCGGCCGCCAGGGGGACTGCCTCGAAAGTGCCGGCTGGCTCAGTTTCGCCCTGACGGCCGACTGGCTGGTCACCGACGCCCTCAAGGTCAACCTCAAGCTCGACAACCTGTTCGACACCCGCTACACCCGCTATCAGGATGTGGCCGGGCTGGAAGCCGGGACCGATGCTTCCCTCTTCACCCAGAGCGGCCGCACCCTGAGTGCCAGCCTGCGCTACACCTTCGTGGGGATCTGATGCACAGCCTATTGATCCTGGCCAGCCTGCTGGCCACGCCGGCCCCCGCCTCTCCCCTGCCTGAGGCAACCCTGGAGGCCGCGCCCCTCATTCCCGAGCGCCCGCAACTGATGAAGGGGGAGATAGCCCGTCTCGATCCCTATGGTGGCTGGCGTGACGACAGCCGCCAGGATCCCGCCCTCCTGACGCTGCTGCGCGAGCAGAACCGCTGGACCGAGCGGCAGCTCGCCGACCAGGTGCCACTGGTGCAGCGCCTGCAGACGGAGTGGCAGGGCCGGGAGCGGGGCGAACCCGTGCCTGACGACTGGCTGAGCCAGGCTGGCAGCCAGTGGCGCATGGAGGCGGACGGCAGCCTGTGGCAACGCAGCGACGCCAATGCCGCCCCCCGAAAGCGGCTGGCTCCCCGCCAGCCGGCCGAGGGGTATTACGAGCTCGCCGCCTGGGCCCTTCACCCGGACGGGCACGTACTTGCCCTGGCCGAAGACCGCAGGGGAGATCGGGACTACCGCATCACCCTGCTGGATCTGGCGAGTGGCGAGACACTCGCCTCTTTGCCTCACCGCGCCGGCGATCTGCTCTGGAGTCTGGATGGCAAGACCCTCTACACCCTCGCCAACGAGCGCCAGACCCTGCGCCCCTGGCAACTGCTGGCCTGGCAGGATGGCAAGGAGACCCGGTGTATGAGGAGCGCGATCCCGCCTGGCTGCTCGGCCTCTATCGCACCACGGATCGCCGCCACCTGGTGCTGCAAAGCAACAACCACGACAGCTCGGAGCAATACCTGCTGGACGCGGGTCGGGCCGACCTGCTCAAGGGGCGCGAGCGCGGCCTCGAATACTACCTGGATACCCAGGGGGACAGGGTGCTGCTCAAGAGCAACCGGGACGGCGCCCTCGGCCTCTATCAGGTGGCCGACTTGAGCCTGGTGGCAAAGGGAGAGTGGCAACGGCTCTGGTCCGGCGAGGGCCGGGAACTCGAGAAGTGGCGCCTCTTTGCCCGGCACACCGTGCTGCAATACCGCAAGGAAGGGGATGACTGGCTCGATGTGCTGGATGCCAAGGGTGCGTTGACTCACAGCCTGCCGCTCACCGATGGCGCAGGCACAGCCTGGATCCAGGGCAGCCAGGAACCGGCCAGCGACAAGGTGCTCATTCGCCGCCAGGGGATGGCCGAGCCACCTCACCAGCGCTGGCTGGATCTCGCCTCCGGCGCCTGGGAGGGGACACCCGAGAGCAGGGACACCTCCCCCTATCAGAGCGAGCGGCGCTGGATCGCGGGCAAGGACGGGGTCAAGGTGCCTGTCTCCCTGGTCTGGCGCAAGGGCATTACCCACTCCAGGGCACTGCTGCTCTACGGCTATGGGGCCTACGGCACCCCCATGCGCCCCTACTACCAGCCCCGGGTGCTGAGCCTGCTGGATCGCGGCTTCGTCTACGCCATCGCCCATGTGCGCGGGGGCGGTCTGCTCGGCGAATCCTGGTACCGGGAGGGTCGTGGCCGTGACAAACAGCACAGCGTGGATGATTTTCTCGCCGTGGCCGATGCCCTGGCACGGGATCCCGCCATCGATCCCGCCCGGCTGTTTGCCATGGGTGGCAGCGCCGGCGGCCTGCTGGTGGCTGCGGCACTCAACCAGGCGCCCACCCGTTTCGCCGGGGCCGTGCTGCAAGTTCCCTTCGTCGACCTGCTGGGCACCATGCAGGATCCCGAGCTACCCCTCACCCGGCAGGAGTACGCCGAGTGGGGCAATCCGGCCATCCCGGGTGACTATGCCGCGATGCGCCGCCTGAGCCCCTACGACAACCTGCACAAGGCCCCTTATCCCCCCGTCTATGTGACGGGTGGCCTGCACGACAGTCAGGTGCCCTACTGGGAACCCCTCAAGTGGATAGCCCGCCTGCGCTCCCATAGCACGGGAACAGGCCCCTATCTGCTGCGCACCGAACTCGACGGCGGCCACCTGGGCGCCCCCCGAACGGCGGCGCTGCGTGCGGCGCAGGAGTTTGCCTTCCTGCTCACCCTGGCGGGCGTCAACCACTGACCCCTTGTCCTCTTTTTCTGGAGTGAACCATGAAACCCTCTTCCCTGGCCCTCTGGCTGGCGGCAACCCTGATCTCATCGCCGCTGCTGGCGGCCGATCTGCAGTTTGTCGATGAACCACCCCTCACCACGACGCCGAAGCGCTGGCTCGAGCAGCGCCTCGGTGTGCTCCTCGCCCCCGATTACGACAGGGCCAGCCTGCTCGGCCACCATTACAGCTTTCGCCAGCGGGTGAACGGCCTGCCGGTGGCCGCCACCCAGGCCGCCGTCAGTGTCGACGGGGACGGCCGCCCCTGGCGCCTCTATCACAACCTGCGCCCCTTGCAGAGCACAGCGCCCGGCTGCGATGCCAGCGGCACCCTGGATCCCCTGCTCGCCACCCTGCGCACCGACGGCAACCAGATAGAGACACTGGGACCGGTCGAAGCCTGGTACTGGCGAGACGGCGATACCCTGGTGCCTGCCCTGCGCCAGCGGGTGCGCGAGCACAAGGCAGGCAATGCCAAGGCCAGCCAGGTGCAGCTGTTTGCCCGTTGCGACGGGGAGCAGGAGCTTGGCCGTCTCGGGGATCAGGCAACTACCCGCCCTCTGCATGTCGCCGACGCAGGCGATCAGCAGGTTCAGGCCCGGGTGTTCGACCCCGATCCCCGCACCCGCCTGCAGGACGCCAGCCTGGTCTGGCACGACACGCTGGTGCTGGCACAGGCCGCCTACCAGGATCCGGTTCCCCTGCCGGTGAGCCTGCAAGCCGGGCAGTATCGCCTGAGCGGCCCCCATGCCAGGGTGGTGGATGTCATGGCCCCCGAATCGGCCCCCTACAGCAGCAGTGACGTGCAGGGTTTTCGCCTGACCCGGGACGATCGCGGCTTTGCGGACATCAACGCCTACTACCATCTGGATCTCGCCCAGCGCCACCTCAAGGCGCTCGGCTTCACCGATCTCATCCCCGGGGCGCTCGACATCGACACGGACGCGGGCTATCAGGACAACTCCCTCTACGATCCGTTCGAACGCAGGCTGGAGCTGGGTCGCAGCGGCGTGCCCGATGCCGAGGATCCCATGGTCATCTGGCACGAGTTCGGCCACGGGGTGCAGCACCACATCCTGCCGGATCTCGGGGAAGAGGGTGACTGGGGGGCCATCGGCGAGGGCTTTGGCGACTACCTGGCCGCCAGTCATCGCCAGCGCAGCGAAGCCGGTCGCCAGTTCGAACCCGCCATGGTGTTCAACTGGGATGCCCGCTTCACCGACCGCACCCCGCGCCAGCTCGACGATCTGCGCGCCCGCTACCATCCGGACTACCGCTACCCGGCCCACCGCACCATCAACGGCAGCAACGGGGATCAGCTCTGGGGCACCCCGCTGTTCCAGGCCCTGCTGACGGCGGTGGCCGAGCACGGTGAGGCGGCCAGGGACGAGTTTGATCGCGTCATCATCGAATCCCACTTCGGCCTGGGGCCGGCCATTAGCATGCCGCAACTGGCCCGGATCACCGTGGATACTGCCGCCCGTCTCTACCCGACGCGAGCCTATGCCCGTCTGCTGGAGCAGGCATTTCGCCAGCACGGGCTGCTGCAAGCTCCCGTCAATATCGCCCTCGCCGAGGGGAGCGCCATCCCGCTGGGGCAGCGCCAGTCGGTGCAGCTGACCCTCAGCAACCCGGGCAAAGAGGAAGTGACCCTCAACGAGCTGGCCCTCACCCTACCAACCGGGTTGCAGGCCGATCCTGACAACTGGCAACCAGCGACCCTGGCCGCCGGTGCCAGCATGACCACCACCCTGCGCCTGCTGGCCCAGAGCCCGCTCGCCTGCGGCGACGAGGCGAGCCTCTCGGTGAATCTCGCCATGAGCGGTACCAGCCCCACCGAGCGCCAGTGGCAGCAATCCCTGACCCTGCCCATCGGCACCCCCGTCATCAGCCGGGCCAGTGGTCGGTCGCAGCGACTGAACGATGCCCAGAGCGAGGAGGTGCGCGGCCTGAGCGAAACCAGCCTGCTGCTGGAGAAGAGCGATGCCCGTGTGAGCGACAGGCTGCAACTGAGCCTGGATCTGCAGCACGAGGCGCTGGATGAGCTGGAGATCTGGCTCAGCTCCCCCGCCGGCACCCGGGTCCAGATCTGGGACAAGGGTTACAGCCCCCTGCCGAGCCTGAAAGGGGTCTTCCCCACCGAGTTGCAGTCCCTGCAACCCTTCAGCGCCTTCGAAGGAGAACCCCTGGCCGGTCGCTGGACCCTGGAGGTGGTGGACAGCAAACCGGGCAATCAGGGTCTCCTGAACGGGTGGAGCATCAGCCAGCGTACCGGCGCCCAGTGCGGCAACACCGTGCCCGTGCCGGATGACGGCATCATCCGCTTCGATACCTCGGACAGCAGTGGCGGTGGGGCCTTCCCCCTGCTCTGGCTGCTGCCGCTGGCCCTGTGGCGCCGTCTGCGTCGCCTCTGACTCTCCCTACATAAAGAAGAGAGGGGCCAAGGCCCCTCCAAGGACACACCATGACCATGAGAATGACCCCGATCGTCTGCCTGCTGGCCCCCCTGCTCAGCGCCTGTGGCGGCGGTTCGGACGAGGCTCCCCTGACCGCGCCGGACTACCGCCTGACGGTCAGCCTGCCCGCTGCGGGCACCCTGTGCATCAACCTGAACCAGAACGACGGCTGCGAAGCCAATGAGCCCGCCGTCAGCGGCGAGGCCGGTGCCCACTCCCTGACCCGGCGCCACCCTGATCTGCTCACCACTCCCCTGCTGTTCATTCCGGCGGATCCCGCCGCCCTGCCCCTGGCCCACCCGGCGGCTCGCCAGGACAACCAGCACCTCACCCCCAGCCCCCTCAGCACCCTGCTGCAAACGCGTATCTCGGACGGGCTGCCACCGGCTCAGGCCCTGACGGACGTGCTGTTCGCCCTGGCGCCCCTTCACCCCGGCCCAGATCTGGCGGCCCTAGCGCAGCTGGGCGACTTCAACCGCGCCCTCGCCGAGCTGGCCCTCGCCGCCTTCGATGACGAGGCCACCCTGCCCGCCAGCGAACGCCGTCAGCAGATCTGGCAAGGCCTTGTCACCCTGCTGCCCGAGCTCGCCCGGCACTTTGCCGCCAGCCCCGAGCTACTGAGCCAGCAGGCCAGACTCGCCGCCGTGCTGATGCAGCAGCAACCCCGGGCGTTGGTGACCGCCAGCGGCGTCACCACCTACACGGACGGGGTGGATTATCTGCTCACCCAGGAGCCTGCGGATCACCCGGGCCAGGAGGCGAGCCTGGACCAGGCGCCCCTGCGCTATCGCAAGCTGGATGGCAAGGGGCAACCCCTGGCGGACAATGCCGACGAGTGGGAGTGCGTGGAGGATCTCAATACCGGCCTCGTCTGGGAGAAGAAGCTGGCGGATCCGGACAGTCCGCGGGATCTGCACCGCACCTTCGCCTGGGAGTTCGACAACTATCACCCGACCCAGGAGGAGCGGGATTACGCCTGCCCCGAAGGGGAGGCCATCTGCACCACGGAGCAGTACCGTCAGTGGCTCAATGCACAGCAACTGTGCGGCATCACCCACTGGCGCCTGCCCCACGCCCGTGAGCTGATGAGTTTGCAGCACTACGGATCCCTCGCCCGCCAGGATGGCCAGCTCGTCACCCTGGATGTGCGCTACTTCCCCGATGTCGGTACCACCACCACAGACTTCAGCGGCTACTACTGGAGCCAGACCCTGACCCCGTCCCGCCGGCTGGAGAGCGCGCCTCTGAGCGCCATCGCCCACATCTTCCTCGGCGAGGACGCCGGTGCCGACTATCCCACCCCAGTTCAAAACAGCAATGACGCCAACGGTCTGCAACTGCGCCTGGTGGCCGAGGTAACCCGATGAACAAGTATCTTCTGACCCTGCTGCTCACCCTGTGCAGCCCCCTGGCACTGGCCATCGCCATCTGCGACGACGCCCTGCCCCGTACCAGCCCCACCGCCCGTTTCCAGGATCACGGCAACGGCACCGTCACTGACAGGGGCACCGGTCTGACCTGGATGCGCTGCCAGCTCGGCCAGACCTGGCGCAACCAGAGCTGCGAGGGGGAACCCACCCACCTCTACTGGCAACAGGCACTGCAGACGGCGGAACGGATCCGCACCGAACCGAGCCATGCCCTGTATGGCTTTGGTGGTCATCACGACTGGCGCCTGCCCACCATCAAGGAGCTCGCCAGCATTCTGGAGTCCGCCTGTTACAAACCGGCATTGAACGAAACCATCTTCCCCCGCGCCATGGCCGGGGATGGCAAGGAGGTGAACGACGGCTATGTCTATCTCTGGTCTTCCACCCCGGTGCCGGCCCTTCAGGGCGTCGCCTACCTGGACATCACCAGCGGCTCCGTCGCCCAGCGCGCCCCCCGCGCCTGGGCGAAACAGGTCCTGCTGGTGAGGTGACAGCCTGACCATGGGGGCCACCCGGCCCCCTGTTTGACACGAGGCAAGAAGCGCCAGGGTGACCCTGGCCGTCAAAAAAGCATCAAATTGCGTCATGTGATGCCTGTTCAGGGCGGTTTTGCACGCCGCAGCGCTGGCATGAAACCGGCAGAGCGGTTAGTCTAGCGGCGTTGAACCAATCCCAAGAGGTACAGATGAAAACCGTGTTGCGTTTTAGCCTGCTGGGCGCCTTGTTATTGGGTGGCCATGCCTTCGCCGCCGAACCGAAAAAATTTGATATCAGCATGTTCCCCGCCGCCGAAGTGAACCAGGAACGTGTCGTGATCCGTCTGCCGGAAGTCGAGAACGAAGCCGACATGATGGTCGAGCTGCAAGTCGGCAAGAAGATGCTGGTCGACTGCAACCTGCCCCGCTTCGCGGGCAATCTGGAACAGCACAGCGTCAAGGGCTGGGGTTACAACTACCTGACTCTGGGCCAGGTCACCGGCCCCGTCAGCACCCTGATGGCCTGCCCGGACGGCCAGAAGAAGGAGAGTTTCGTCCAGATCTACGGTCAGGGCTTCTTCGTGAACTACAACTCCAAGCTGCCCTTCGTCATCTATGTGCCCCAGGAGTATGAGGTGCGCTATCGTCTGTGGCGTGCCGACAACCTGGCACAGCCAGCCATGATTGAGTGAGTGCCGCGCACTCGGGTTCAGCTCAGTCATGATGACAATAAGGCGCCATACGGCGCCTTATTTTTAGCTTCCGAGCCCGTTTTTGAGCGGTTTTTCCTGTACAAAATCTGACATAACTCCACTATTTTTCAGGCTTTTTTGTGCAGCGCACCGCAAAATGCCCCCTCGGGATGCGACAAACCCTGTTCGATAAAAGATATTTATTAACATAGTAAGAAAATTGATTTTGCACTCTGCGACGGCCTGATGATACTTGCCCGCAAAGGTCAAACTAACCAGAACAAGAGCACTATGAGCTTCGAATCAGACAAGCGTTTCAACGACTTCAAACATTTTCCCCGTGGCCTGCGTCGCAGTGGCGAATTCACCGTGGCCGAAGCGGACAGTCTGGAAAAATATGGCACCGTGATGCTGGCGCTCTATCAGGGCAACCTAGCCCCGCGCGATGACGTAGAAAGTGCCTTTATCGAACAGGTCAAATCCGGCGCAGCCGGCAACAACCCCCACGCCAAGGTGTGGTTCAAGTATCTCAAAGTCATCGGCCCCAAGCGCGTGCACCGTCTGTGCACCGTCGCTGGCGGCGCCAATGAAGATGCGGGTGGCAGCTTTGAAGGCGGCGGTGGCGGCAGCGACGAGTCCCTCGATTAATGGATACCGAGCTGCTTCGGACCTTCATCGAGGTCAGCAAGACCCGGCACTTTGGCCGGGCGGCTGAAAATCTCTACCTGACCCAGTCGGCGGTGAGCTTCCGGATCCGCCAGCTCGAGCAGCAACTCGGGGTCAGCCTGTTTGCCCGTCATCGCAACAACATCCGCCTGACTGCCTCCGGTGAGCGTCTGCTGCCCTACGCAGACGCCATTCTGCATACTTTGGGGCGCGCCAAGCAGGACGTGGCCCTCTCCCCCGGTTTCAGCCAGCAGCTTGCCATCGGCGCCCCCGCCGTCTTCTGGGAGCTCGACTTCAACGACTGGCTCAACCATGTCTATGCCCTTGCCCCCGGCCTCGCGGTGCGCCTCGAAACCGCCTCCCGCGAGCACCTGTGCCGCCAGTTGCTGGAACGCTCCCTCGATCTCGCCCTGCTCTCCGAGCCGACCAAGATCGACGAGATTGCCCTGCACCCCATCGGCGAGCTGGTGTTCGAACTGGTGAGCCGGGAGCCGGCCGCAAACGCCGACAGCCTGATGCAGATGCCCCACATTCATCTCGACTGGGGCACCAGCTTCGAACCGCCATCGAGCCGGTTGCAGAGCCTGCAGAAGACCCCAGTTCTGCATTCAAGCTCCGCCAGCATGGCCCTGCAATTCGTGCTGGCCAACGGCGGCGCCGCCTACCTGCCAAGGCGCATGGTGAGCCCCTTCCTGGAGCAGGGGCAGCTTCATCTGGTGGAAGGGGGCCAATCCCTTAGCCGCCCGCTCTACCTCGCCTATCTGGAGAAATCCGACCGCCGGGAGCTGATCGATCAGCTGCTCACCCTGCCGCTGGGCTGGCATGACGCCGACTTGCGTCAACCGCCTGCCGAATGAAGCAGGGCGATTTCACGCCCAGACCTGTGTTTTCATCTACCCTGGTTATCGGTGCAACACAAACAACATGAAAAAGGGGCCATCAGGCCCCTTTTGTATGGATATCTTTGTGCATCAGCCGTGATGACGACGGTCGTTGGCCTGGGCCAGCAGGGTGCGACTCTCGCGCAGGAACTCCTCCGCCCGCTCGCCGAAGAAGCCGGAGACCTGGCTGAAGGCCTCGATGAAGCCCTCCCTGTCGCCCCGCTCCAGCAGGCCCAGCGCCTCGCCGAAGTTCTGGTAGTAGCGGCGGATCATCGCGAGGTTCTGGGGCGACGACAATATGATGTCGGCGTAGAGATGGGGATCCTGGGCAAACAGCCGTCCCACCATGGCCAGCTCCAGCCGGTAGATGGGAGAGCTTAAGGCAAGCAGGCGGTCGATGTTGGCCTGCTCCCGGGAGAGGTGCCAGCCGTATGCGAAGGTAGCAAAGTGGCGCAGCGCCTGAATGAAGGTCATCGCCTCGTCGTGGGCCCTGGCCTCCACCTGTTGCAAACGTGCCCCCCAGATGGTCATCTGCTCCAGCAGCCACTGGCTGGCGGCGGGATCGCGTCCCTGACAGCAGACGATCACCTGCTTGGCGAGGCTCGCCACGTCCGGCCCGAACATGGGGTGCAGCCCCAGCACCGGTCCCTGGTGTACCGCCAGCATATGGGCAAGCGGTTCACTCTTGACGCTGGTCACGTCCACCAGCAGGCAGTCCGCCGGCAGGTTGCCAAGCCGGTCGATCACCTCACAGGTGACGTCGATGGGCACCGCCACCATCACCAGCCCGGCGCCGTGCAGGATCTCGTCGGCGCGCGGCCAGTCGGCCTGACCCAGGGTTTCGACCCGGTAGCCCGAGAGGCTGAACAGGTTGCCGAACAGGCGGCCAAGCTGCCCCTGGCCACCGATGATCACCACCTTGCCGAGCTCAGGCTTCATGCACTTGAAGTGGTGCTCCTTGTCGCTGGCGGACTCCAGAATATAGGATTCGCGCATCACCCGGCGCAGCACGTCTTCGATAAGATCTCCCGGCACCCCCAGTGCCTCGGCCTCGGCGCGGCGGCGGGCCAGCATGCTCGCCTCCCGATCCGGTGCATAAATGGGCAGGCCGTGCCGGCTCTTCACTTCCCCCACTTCCCCTACCAGGGCGAGACGGGCAGCCAGCAGATCAATCAGCTGCTTGTCCACCGCATCGATTTTGTCCCTGAGGGCATTCAACTCTTCAGCCATATCCGGTCCCTGCGGCGCCGCCCGCAGCGACGCCCTGTGATTCAAGAGGCAACGAGGTGCCACCGCCTCGGCCGGTGACACCTCGATTGTTCAATCAGTGCTGACAAGATACCACGGCTTATGCCGATGTTCTGGCCAAAAGTGGTGCCGCCAGCTGGCTGTGGCAGCGGGCCAGCAGCGCGTCCGTGGTCTCCCAATCGATGCAGGCATCGGTGATGGAGACGCCGTAGCGCATCTCGCACTTGGGCTGCTCGCTGGACTGATTGCCTTCGAACAGGTTGGATTCGAGCATCACCCCGATGATGGAGCGGTTACCCTCCTGGATCTGGTGGATCACGTTGTCCGCCACCTTGGGCTGCAAGCGGTGATCCTTGCTGGAATTGCCGTGGCTGCAATCCACCACCAGGCCAGGCAGCAGACCCGCCTTCTCCAGCGCCTCTTCCGCCAGCGACACATTGACCGAGTCGTAGTTCGGGTGCTTGCCGCCGCGCAGGATCACATGACCATCCGGGTTGCCCTGGGTCTGCAGCAACGCGACCTGGCCCTGCTGGTTGATCCCCATGAAGGCGTGGGGGCTGGAGGCCGCCTGCAGCGCATTGATGGCGGTGCCCAGGTTGCCGTCGGTGCCGTTCTTGAAGCCGACCGGCATGGAGAGACCGGAGGCCATCTCCCTGTGGGTCTGGGATTCGGTGGTGCGGGCACCGATGGCAGACCAGGAGAAGAGCTCCGCCAGGTATTGCGGGCTGATGGGGTCGAGCGCCTCGGTCGCCAGGGGCAGCTCCAGCTCGGCCAGCCAGCAGAGCAGCTCGCGGGCGCGGTGCAGACCCAGCTCCACGTCAAAGGTGCCGTCCAGGTTCGGATCGTTGATAAAGCCCTTCCAGCCGACCGTGGTGCGTGGCTTCTCAAAGTAGACCCGCATGACAATGTAGAGAGAGTCCTGATAGGCGTCATGCAGCGCTTTGAGTCTGGTTGCGTACTCTTTGGCAGCGTCCATGTCGTGGATGGAGCAGGGACCACAGATCACCAGCAAGCGGTGATCGCGACGGTGGATGATGTCGGCGATGGTATTGCGGGCCCCTTGCACGAATGCCAGCGCGCGATCGGAGATGGGCAGTTTCTCCTTGAGCTGGGCAGGCGTGATCATCACTTGTTCGGACTGGATATGGATGTTGTTCAGGGGATCTCTTTGCATCTTCTCATTCTCTCTACTGTTTCAAGTCAAGGGTGCCGACTGTTCATTTTTGTTTACACAAGTCAGCTCTTTGTTACGCAACCGCCACCACCTTACCAAGGAAAAACAAACAATCAAGTGAAACTAGCGTCTTCGCACGCTGGTAGATGGATAAATGACCAAGAAAGCAGAGTGAAACAACTCAAAAGTAGCGACTCGCGAGGCCAGATCAGCCACGAATCGTAAACTTTAGATTACACCCATCCATTTCAATATCATCTCTCTGCCCCCTCTCATGGCCCCTTATCCCGGCGACGACACCGGGCACAAAAAAGCGGGGCACCTGGCCCCGCTTGCATTCCCGTGTTGCTCTTCTTTTATTATTTGCCGTGGGCCTTGATAGCCTCGACCGCCTTGTCGGGGAAGTCGCTGAATACCCCGTCCACATCGGCCTGGTAGAGGAAGATGTTGAGCAGGTCGGTGAAGTCTTTCGCATAGGCCGGGATCTGCCCCTCATCCTGACGGAAGGTATAAGGATGCACCTTGAGGCCGGCCGCATGGGCCTCTTTCACCATGCCGGTGAAGACCGGCTTGCCAGGAGTACCCGGCTCGGTCACCACCATGGGTTTCCAGGGACCTATCCCCTCGGCATAGGTGGCGATGGTCTTCATGGCCCCCGGCTTGAACATCCAGTCGTAGTCATAGGGGGTCGCCTTGCCCTTGGCGTCGTAGACCATGGTCTCGTTCCAGTCGGTCTCGGCCATCAGCTGCACCAACTTCAAGTCCATGCCCATGGCGGGCATCAGCTCGCCGTTGATGCGCTTGAGCTCGTTGGCATCGAAGCACTGCAGATAGACCTTGTCGCTCTTGCTGGTGTAGCCGTACTCCTTGAGCACAGTGAGCACCGCCCTGGAGATGTCCTTGCCTTCGTGGCGAAACAGCCAGGGGGCCTTTATCTCCGGATAGATACCGATGTTCTTGCCAGTGCTCTTGTTGAGCCCCTGGATCATCTCGATCTCTTCCTGGAAGGTGTGGATCTTGAAGCTCGACTTCCACAGCGGGAAGCGGGCCGGATAGACCGGCACCTGCTTGCCGTCCACCAGCTGGAACGGCTCGGTCATGCGCAGGGTGCGCACCTCGTCCAGGGTGAAATCCACCACATAGTAGCGACCGTCCGGGCGGGCCCGACCGGGGAAGCGCTCGGCCACATCCGTGATGCCGTCGAGGAAGTGATCGTGCATCACCACCAGCTGGTCATCCTTGGTCATCACCAGATCCTGCTCCAGATAGTCGGCGCCCATGCCATAGGCCAGGGCCTTGGATTCCAGGGTGTGTTCCGGCAGGTAGCCGGAGGCGCCACGGTGGGCGATGACGATTTTGCCTTCGTCAGAGGCCAGCGCGGGCAGCGCCAAGGCGGCCCCGAGGCCAAGGGCCACCAGGGTACGGTGAGGTTGTTTCATCAAGGGTTCTCTTTGTTATTGTTTATTTGGTGTAGGTGATTGTTATAGCAGAGGTTTATTGCAGTTTGACGGCGGACGGCAAAGGCCGCCCGCCGTTGTCATCAGCTGGCCTTGGGCAGGGCGTGGTGGTGTTCGAGCAGCCAGGCGCCGAGCTGCTGCTGTTCGGATTCGGACAGGAGCAGCCCCAGCTTGCTGCGGCGCCACAGGATGTCTTCCAGGCTGCAGGCCCACTCCCGCTCGATAAGGTAGCGCACTTCCGCCTCATACAGCCCGGCGCCAAAGTGCTGACCGCGCTCCTCCTTCAGCCAGAGGCGGGCATGGGCGCCATAGGCCTCGGCGATGCGCAGGGCGCTGCGATCATCGAGCCAGTTGAACTCCAGCGCAAAGGCGCGCGCCAGTTCGCGCACCGAGCAGTCGAACTCGCCACCGGGCAACCGGCAGGAGGCGGTCCAGTCCTCTCCCATCTGGCTGAACCAGGGCTTGAGCTTGTTGCAGGCGGCCTGGGCCAGCTTGCGGTAGGTGGTGAGCTTGCCGCCAAACACCGACAGGAGCGGCGCCCCGTCGGACTCGCCACTGAGCTCGAGGGTGTAGTCCCGGGTCACCGCCTGGGGCGAATCGGATTCGTCGTCACACAGGGGGCGCACCCCGGCGTAGGTCCAGACCACGTCCGCCGGGCTTATCTGCCTGGTGAAGTGGGCGTTGACCACCTTGCACAGGTAGTCGATCTCGGCGCTGCTGATCTTCGCCTCCCGCGGGCTCCCCTTGTGCTCCACGTCCGTGGTGCCGATGAGGGAGTAATCCTGCTGATAGGGGATGACGAAGACGATGCGGTTGTCCTCGTTTTGCAGGATATAGGCCTCTTCGCGCTCGTGGATGCGCGGCACTATCATGTGGCTCCCCTTGATGAGGCGAATGCCGCGGGGGGACTTCTCGTGCAGGCTCTCGTCATAGAAGGTCTTGACCCAGGGGCCCGCCGCATTGACCAGACCGCGGCAGCTGACGGTGAACTGCTCACCCCCTTCCCGCTCGAGCGTCAGGGTCCAGTGCTTGGAGCCGCGCACCGCCTTGACGCAGCGGGTGCGGGTCTGCACATCGGCACCCTTGTCCCGCGCCAGCATGGCATTGAGCACCACCAGGCGGGCGTCGTCGACCCAGGCGTCCGAGTATTCAAAGCCCTTGTTAATGCCGCTCTTGAGACCGTCCTGCGGCAGGAAGCGCAGACCGCAGCTCCCCTTGAGCTTGTCGCGCTTGGCCAGGTTGTCATAGAGAAAGAGGCCGGCACGGATCATCCAAGCCGGGCGCAGGTGCGGTCGGTGCGGCAGGCGAAAACGCATGGGACGGGCGATGTGGGGCGCCATGCCGAGCAGCACCTCCCGCTCCGCCAGCGCCTCTTTCACCAGCCGGAATTCGTAATGTTCGAGATAGCGCAGGCCGCCGTGGATCAGCTTGCTGGAGTTGGACGAGGTGGCAGAGGCGAGATCGCTCGCCTCGAACAGCGCCACCTTCAGCCCCCGCCCCGCCGCATCTGCCGCGATGCCGACCCCGTTGATGCCGCCGCCGACGACGACCAGATCATAATGTTCGCTCATGTTCACCTACTTTCTTATTTTGTGTTTGCCATGACAGCAATGTTTGATTTCGCTCATATTAGAACATGAAAAAACAATAAACGAACATTTCGTGAGAGAAATGTGATCGCGATTGTTTTCACAATGCTAAAAATGCTGCCAGTCGGTGACGGCCAGGCAAGGCTACGGCCTGCCGGAAACACCAGTCCCGGGCAGAGAGGCGGGCAAAGGGCCCCGGATGGGAGGGAACGTGCACGAGACGAGGCGATGGACGCGATGGCGTGAAAGCCCTCATGGGGCATGCCGCCGGGCGTCTGGGGCAAGCGCCTGGTGTCGGGGGAACTGACTCCTGATGTACTGGTGCAGAGCCAGGGGCTCAAGGTATGGAATTCAGCGCCTGGAACTGGCCTTTTTGGCGCCGCAAGGGAGACGCCGCAGACCGGGGGTGTGCAGAAAGAAAAGCGGCCGCCACAGGGCGGCCTGATGCTAGAGCAGTGGAAATATCAGCAGATATGGCAGGCGATCTGATGCTGAGACATCAGTCGCATCAGCTTCTCCGGCGGCTCCTGATCCGTGAACAGGGCGTGGATCTGGCTGAGGTTGCCGAGGTTGACCATGGCGTTGCGGCCGAACTTGGTGTGATCGGCGGCCAGGAACACCTGGCGGGAGTGGGCGATGATGGCCTGGGCGATTTTCACCTCGTGATAGTCGAAATCGAGCAGGGAGCCGTCGCTGTCGATGCCCGAGATGCCAATGACGCCGTAGTCCATGCGAAACTGGCCGATGAAGTCGCGGGTCGCCTCCCCGACGATGCCGCCATCCCGGTTGCGAATTTCGCCGCCGGCGATGATGACGGTGAAGTCATCCTTGGCGGTCAGGATGCTGGCGACGTTCAGGTTGTTGGTGACCACGCGCAGCTCCCGGTGGTCGAGCAGGGCCCGGGCGATGGCCTCGGTGGTGGTGCCGATGTCGATAAAGAGCGACGAGCCGTCGGGGATGTTGGCGGCCACTTCCCGGGCGATGCGCTCCTTCTCCTTGAGCTGCATCACCTTGCGGGCACTGTAGGCGGTGTTGACGGTGCTCGAATGCAGTGAGGCCCCGCCGTGATGGCGCCGGATCTTGTTCTGTTCGGCGAGATCGTTGAGATCCCGGCGAATGGTCTGGGGGCTGACGTCAAAATGGGTCACCAGATCGTCGGTCGAGACGAAACCCTGCCGGGTCAGGACGTCCAGGATCTCCAGATGTCGTTGGGTTTGATTCACGCTTGCACTCCGCAGATGAGACGAAAAAAGGCCCCGGCAGGTGCGGGGCCTTTGGCAGTGTACCTGATCCCTTTTCCAATCGATAAGGGCAGGATCACGTTTTATGCCTTATGGGCAGCCGCCTTGGCGGCAATCGACTCGTTCTCGTGCTTGAGGGTCATGGCCAGCAGGATGATGGAGAGCACGCAAGAGACGGTGAGCACCATGAAGCCGCCGTCCCAGCCGAAGTGGTCAACGGTGTAGCCCAGCATGGCGTTGGCCGCGACCGCGCCACCCAGATAACCGAACAGGCCGGTGAAGCCCGCCGCGGTACCGGCCGCCTTCTTGGGCGCCAGCTCCAGGGCGTAGAGGCCGATCAGCATGACGGGGCCATAGATAAGGAAGCCGATGGCGACCAGGGCCATCATGTCGATGGTCGGGTTGCCCGCCGGGTTGAACCAGTAGACCAGCACGGAGAGGGTCACCAGCACCATGAACAGGATGCCTGCCGGGGCACGGCGGCCGTTGAACATCTTGTCGGAGATCCAGCCGCACAGCAGGGTGCCCGGGATCCCCGCCCACTCATAGAGGAAGTAGGCCCAGGAGGAGTGATCCACGCTGAAGTCCTTGGCCTCTTTCAGATAGGTGGGCGCCCAGTCCAGCACGCCGTAACGGATGAGGTAGACGAAGGCGTTGGCGATGGCGATGTACCAGAGCAGCTTGTTGTGCAGCACGTACTTCATGAAGATCTCCTTGGCGGAGAACTCCTGCTCGTGGCTTTCGTTGTAATCCTTCGGGTAGTCGTTCTTGTACTCCTCGATGGGGGGCAGACCGACCGATTGCGGGGTATCGCGCATCACGAAGAAGGCGATCACCGCGATGGCCGCCGCCGCCGCCGCAGGCACATAGAAGGCGCTGCGCCAGTCGTTGAACCAGCCCATGCCGAGGATGAACAGAGGGCCTATCATGCCGCCGCCCACGTTGTGGGCCACGTTCCAGACCGAGACGATCTCACCCCGCTCCTTCTGCGACCACCAGTGCACCATGGTACGGCCGCAGGGGGGCCAGCCCATGCCCTGTGCCCAGCCGTTCAGGAACAGGAGCACGAACATGATGCCAATGCTGGAGGTAGCCCAGTGCATGGTCCCCATCATGAACATGATGCCTGCCGAGAGCAGCAGACCGGCGGAGAGGAAGTAGCGCGCGTTGGATCTGTCCGACACGTTCCCCATCAGGAATTTGGAGAGACCGTAGGCGATGGAGACGCCGGAGAGGGCCAGACCCAGATCCCCGCGGGAGAAGCCCTGCTCGATGAGGTAGGGCATCGCCAGACTGAAGTTTTTCCGTACCAGGTAGTAACCCGCATACCCGAAGAAGATCCCGAAGAACACCTGCCAACGCATGCGTTTGTAGAAGGGATCCACCTTGTCGGCCGGCAGCCGGTCGATATGGGGTGCAGGCCTGAAGAGACTAAGCATGTTCTGCTTCCTTTTATTGTTGTTCTGGGCGGTTGAGGACGCCCCGCTCATGCCGGCGATCAGACGCGTCTTGATTCGCAAGCGAGCCTATTGTGCTCATTTGTGAACATTTAATCTGTGATGAGTGCTAAATTATTGCAGTTTTATTACAAAAATTGTGACGCAGTGAGTGAACGCGCATCCAGGGTCAGCCCACGCATGGCGTGGCTTTTGGCTACTCACTAAGGAGTAATATGGCCGACAACTGTTGCTTTTCGTCACATTTTCTTAGCAATGAATGTGATCTTGCCCACATTTCCGGTGGCGGGGGTATGGTGAATTGACGCAGAAGGTTTATTTTCTCTCTCGTCCAAGAACGAGCGCAAACGAGCATAACGTTTGCGCAAGCTCAAAAAACAAGAAGAAACGTTTTCGGGCGCAATGAATGGGAATGAAAGATAACAAAACGGAACATCAAACCTACTGTGGGTGGATATAAGGAATAACAACTATGAGCATACAAAGACCCAATACCCTGCTTGGCGAGTGCCTCGCCGAGTTTATCGGCACCGGCCTGCTAATCTTCTTCGGCGTCGGCTGTGTGGCCGCCCTGGTGCTGGCTGGCGCCAACTTCGGGCAATGGGAAATCTCCATTACCTGGGGCCTGGGTGTCGCCATCGCCATCTATGTCACCGGTGGCATCTCCGGTGCCCACCTCAACCCTGCCGTGACCCTGGCCCTGATGACCTTCTGCGGCTTTGACAAGCGCAAGGTGGTGCCCTTCATCATCGCCCAGATAGCCGGGGCATTCGCCTCTGCCGCCCTGGTCTACGCCCTCTACAGCAACCTGTTCACCCAGTGGGAGCTGACCCACAACGTGGTGCGCGGCAGCGTCGAGAGCCTCGGCACCGCAGGCATCTTCTCCACCTACCCCAATGCCCTGCTCTCCAACATGCAGGCTTTCGCGGTCGAGATGGTGATCACCGCCGTCCTGATGCTGGGCATCATGGCACTGGGTGACAACAACAACGGCGCCCCCAAAGGCTTCGCCGCCGCCCTGCTCATCGGTATCCTGATCGCGGTGATCGGCGCCTCCCTCGGCCCCTTGACCGGCTTTGCCATGAACCCGGCCCGTGATTTCGGCCCCAAACTGTTCGCCTTCGTGGCTGGCTGGGGTGACGTGGCCCTGACCGGTGGTCGTGACAACCCCTACTTCTGGGTCCCCATCCTTGGCCCCATCGTCGGCGCCCAGATCGGTACCGCCCTGTATGTGAAAGTGCTGGCTCCCTGCGTCCCGGGCAACCGCGTCGCCACCGAAGAAGCCGCCAAGCTGTCTAACAAAGAAGAGGCCGCCGCCTGAGAGCGGCCCTCCCCAACGTGTAACAACGTGGAAAATAAAAACGTGGAGAACATCATGTCTGCTGAAAAGAAATTTGTCGTTGCGCTGGACCAGGGCACCACCTCCTCCCGTGCCATTGTCTTCGATCAGGACGCCAACATCGTCGCGACCTCCCAGCGCGAATTCACCCAGCACTACCCGAAAGCGGGCTGGGTCGAGCACGACCCCATGGAGATCTGGGCGACCCAGTCCTCCGTCTTCACCGAAGTGCTGGCCAAGAGCGGCCTGCACAGCGAGCAGATCGCCGCCATCGGCATCACCAACCAGCGTGAAACCACCGTCGTCTGGGAAAAGGCCACCGGCAAGCCCATCTACAACGCCATCGTCTGGCAGTGTCGCCGTACCGCTGCCATCTGCGAAGAGCTCAAGGCCCGGGGCCTGGAAGAGTACGTTCGCGAAAACACCGGCCTGGTGCTGGATGCCTACTTCTCCGGTACCAAGGTGAAGTGGATCCTGGACAACGTGGAAGGGGCCCGCGAGAAGGCAATGAACGGCGAGCTGCTGTTCGGCACCATCGACACCTGGCTGGTGTGGAAGATGACCAACGGCGAGGTGCACGTCACCGACCCGACCAACGCCTCGCGCACCATGCTCTACAACATCCGCGACCTGAAGTGGGATGAGCGCATGCTGGACGAGCTGGGCATCCCCGCCTCCATGCTGCCGCAAGTCAAACCCTCCTCCGAGGTCTATGGCTACACCACCCGTGGCGGCGGCGCCCGCATCCCCATCGCCGGTATCGCCGGTGACCAGCAGTCCGCCCTGTTCGGCCAGCTCTGCTTCGAAAAAGGGATGGCCAAGAACACCTACGGTACCGGCTGCTTCATGCTGATGAACACCGGCACCGAGCCGGTTCGCTCCAGCAACGGCCTGCTGACCACGGTCGCCATCGGCCCGAAAGGGGAAGTGAACTACGCGCTGGAAGGTGCGGTATTTATGGGTGGCGCCACCATCCAGTGGCTGCGCGATGAGCTCAAGATCATCCACGATGCCCGCGACACCGACTACTTCGCCTCCAAGGTTGGCGACACCAACGGCGTCTACCTGGTACCGGCCTTCGTCGGTCTGGGCGCCCCCTACTGGGATCCGTATGCTCGCGGCACCATGGTCGGCCTGACCCGTGGCGCCAACCGCAACCACATCATCCGTGCCGCGCTGGAATCCATCGCCTACCAGAGCCGCGACGTGCTGGATGCCATGCAGCAGGACTCCGGCATCAAGCTGGCAGCCCTGAAGGTGGATGGCGGCGCCGTGGCCAACGACTTCCTGATGCAGTTCCAGGCTGACATGATGCACACCCCTGTGGTGCGTCCGACCCGCATCGAGACCACCGCCATGGGCGCCGCCTTCCTGGCCGGCCTCGCCGTGGGCTTCTGGAAGAGCTCTGAAGAGCTGGAAGACAAGTTCAGCGTGGACCGCGAGTTCATTCCGCAGATGGACCGTGACGATCGCGCCAAGCGCTACAGCGGCTGGAAGAAGGCGGTGGAACGTTCACGCCGCTGGGCCGAAGAGGAGTGATGGGGTAACCGACGCGTCCTTGAGATGAAAAAAGCAAAGAGGCCGACAGCGATGTCGGCCTCTTTTTATTGGCGAGCACGACTGTTCTGACCGCCCCCGACCCCAACCCTCCCCTTGCCAAAGGGTGGGAGAAAATGACCCCTCCCCCTCGTGGAGGGGGTTGGAACTGTCGACATGCCCTCTACAACGCCTCAGCACCGAGCTGCTCTTTCAGGAAATCGAGCCAGACCCGCAGCCGGATGTCCCGCTGGGCATCGGAGTAGAAGACCGCATGGATGGGGCGCGAGGCGCCGCTGTTGCTGCGGGCCAGCACCTCCACCAGCGCCCCGCTCGCCCTGTCATCCCCCGTCATGAAGTCCGACAGGCAGACGATCCCCTGCCCCGCCAGCGCCAGCTGACGCAAGGTTTCCCCGCTGCTGGCCCGCAGGGTCGGGGTGATGGCGAATCGGTCCCCCTGCTCCTCGCTCAATAGGGGCCAATGATTGAGGTGATCGGGGTGCAAAAAACCGAGCAACTCGTGGCCAGCCAGCAAGTCAGCCGGCTGGCGCGGGGTACCGCGTGCCTTCAGATAGTCGGGGGAGGCCAGCAGCCGCAGCCGCGAGCGGCCCAGCGGCAGGGCCCGCAGGGAGGAGTCGGTCAGCTCGCCGATGCGAATGGCCATGTCCACCCGCCGCTCCATCAGGTTGATGAAGCCCTCGGAGCTGTGCAGTTGCAGCTCGATGGCGGGGTAGCGGCGGCGAAACTCGCCGATGATGGGCACCAATCTATGCAGGATGAAGGGGGTGGCGGCGTCCACCCGCAATATGCCCTCCGGCTGCTCCCGGCGCATCAGCAGCAACCCTTCCGCCTCGCTCATCTCGGTCAGGATCTTCACCGCCCGCTGATAGAACCAGCTCCCCTCCTCGGTCAGGCTGACCCGCCTCGTGGTGCGGTTGAGGAGCACGGTGGCGAGCTTCTCTTCGAGGCGCTTGATGCCGCGGCTCACCACGGAATTGTCCATGCCGAGATTCTCCGCCGCCTGGCGAAAGCTGCCCGCCTCCACCACCGCCACAAACAGGGTCAATTCATCGGAATGGGTCTTCATTGTTGTCATCCTAGCAAGAGTAATGGGTCTTTATAGGTGCAATGGCCGGGAGTTGGCAAGACAGGCGTCGCTGCGTATCGTGACGCACCACCTGTTTTATCTGCGCCCTTGCCAGTACAATGCCGCCAACCGGCACCGTATGGCGCCACACTATGACAGGGACGATCCATGACATTCGACAACAGGCTGGCCGCCGCCCATCGGGAGCTGGCCGAGAAGGGCGTGCAAACGCTCAACTACAACCCGCCGATCATCTGGCTGCTGCGAAAGGCGGGGTTCACCATCAGGCCGCCCCACTACGAACGCTTTCTGATCAACGTTCTTGCCCTGGGACTCCCCATCGGCGCTATCTGGGGGGTGTTGATGTGGTGCCTCGGCTGGCAGGATGAGGTGAGCCCGGGGTTTGCCCTGCGCCAGAGCCTGCTGTTTGGCATCGGGCTCGGTCTGCTGATGGGGACCTGGTTCTGGTTTCGGCGCAAGCAGCTCAAGCTGACCCCCTGGGACGCCTTGCCCCACTCCACGATCCGCACGCAAAAGCGCTGGCAACCGAAATAACCACCGATATCGACAAGGAGCGCCTTATGACCAGGGCCCATGAAAAACTGAACTATGTGGAGTTTGCGGCCAGGGATCTTGCCGCCACCAAAGCCTTCTTCATCGCCGCCTTTGGCTGGCAGTTTGCCGACTACGGCCCCGATTATTGCGCCTTCGAGGGAGAAGGGCTGGATGGCGGCTTCTACCGCGCCGAACTGTGCAGCCAGAGTGCTCAGGGCGGGGCGCTCCTGGTGTTCTACAGCGCCGATATCGAGGCGACCCAGAGCAAGGTAGCCGGTGCAGGGGGCACCATAGTGCGCCCCCTGTTCGATTTTCCCGGTGGCCGCCGTTTCCACTTTGTCGAGCCCAGCGGCAATGAATTTGCGGTCTGGTCCGAACCGGCCAGCGCTTGATAATACTCCGCCCTCCCCCTGGCCCACCTGCACCACGACCAGCCATGGGGAGGCCACATTGCTGCACTCACCTCAATAGTGTTTTGCGACTGCTGCCCTGTATCCCCCAGTCTGGGGCGGGCATACTGACTCCCGTCTTAACGAGGAGGTTCAAATGCCATCCCCCCTGATTGTGATTGCCCAGCTTGACGCCAAACCCGAATTCGCCGCCCAGTTTCGCGCTGCCCTCGAGCCGCTGATCGCCGCGACCCTGCAAGAGCCGGGGTGCCTTCGCTACCAGTTGCATCAGAGCCTGGAGAGCCCCCATAGCTGGATGCTGTACGAGGAGTGGGAGAGTGAAGCCGCCCTGCTCGCCCACCAGCAGCAGCCCCACTACATCGCCTTTGCCAGCCTCGCCTCCCCCTGGTTTGCCAACCGGGTCGTGAGCCGCTACCGGCGCGCCTGACTGCCTCCGCCCTCGGCGCAGGCAAAGCCCATCATTTGAGCGTAGAAACAATAACTTGAGGAATTTGATGATGAAGATGCCCAACCTGGGTCTTGGAACCTTCCGCCTGAAAGATCAGCCCCTTCGCGACTCCCTGCTCCAGGGGCTGGAACTTGGCTACCGTCATATCGATACCGCCCAGATCTATGACAACGAGGCCGAAGTCGGCCAGTTGATGAGCGAGAGTGGCGTGCCCCGCCAGGATATTTACCTGACCACCAAGGTGTGGACCAGCGAGTTCGGTCCGGGCAAGGTGATCCCGAGCCTGGAAGTGAGCCTGGAAAAACTCGGCACCGACTATCTGGATCTGGCGCTCATTCACTGGCCCTCCCCCCAGGATGAGGTGCCGATGGCGGTCTATCTGGAGCAACTCGCCGAGGCCAAAGCCCGGGGCCTGACCCGGGAGATCGGGGTCTCCAACTTCACCGTGGCCCAGCTTAAACAGGCGGTCGAGATCCTGGGGCCGGGCGCCATCGCCCACCAGCAGGTGGAGATCCACCCCCTGCTGCAAAACCGCAAGGTGGTCGAGTTCTGCCAGGAGCAGGGTATCGCCATCACCGCCTATATGCCGCTCGCCTATGGCAAGGTGCTCGCCGAGCCGCTGCTGATGGAGATCGGCAAGCGCCGCGGCGTCTCGGCGGCCCAGGTGTCGCTGGCCTGGCTGCTGGCCCAGGGTATGACGGTGATCCCGAGCTCTACCAAACGGGAGAATCTGGCCGCCAACCTGGCCGCACTCAAGGTACGGCTCAGCAGCGACGAGATGGCGCAGATTGCCACCCTGGATCGGGGTGAGCGCTGCGCCAACCCGGACTTTGCGCCGGATTGGGATTGATCCCCCTCATCCCCAGCCCTTCTCCCGCCAGGGGAGAAGGGAGCAAATAAGGCTCAATGACATTCTTCAGCACCAGCGGGAGGCACAATGCCTCCCGCTTTTTTTGTCCCCAATACCGCGCGTCACCGCCGCCCGAGTCCTCCTCCAACACCTTCCCTCAATCCTTTACCTCTTACCTCATTTCTATTTCCTCTTTTCTCTCTGTCCCGGCTCGCTCTGCACGGGTTGCCGCCGTGCGCGTTGTCTCTGCACCCACCTCGCGCGCTACGGCCGCTCTTGCCGCAGTTGCCTCGACCACTCCCAATACCCCATTTCACGGCCCCATTGCTGCTGATTTGGCAAAAGTAATTTGACGTTGCCGTCATTTTTACCAACAAACACCCTCGGCATACTGGCGCCATTCTCCCGTCGGGAGTCCCAATCCAAGGAGTTGTTATGCCACTGGCGTTATTTGCCCTCACTTTAAGTGCCTTTGCCATAGGCACCACCGAATTCGTGATCGTGGGGCTCATCCCCACCATCGCCGAGCAGCTCAATGTCTCGCTCCCCTCGGCGGGCCTCCTGGTCAGCCTCTATGCCCTTGGGGTGGCCATCGGCGCCCCCGTGCTCACGGCACTCACCGGCAAGCTGCCGCGCAAGTGGCTGCTGGTGGGGCTGATGGCCCTCTTCACCGTCGGCAACCTGCTGGCCTGGCAGGCCCCCGGGTACGAGAGCCTGATTGTCGCCCGCATCCTCACCGGGCTGGCCCACGGGGTCTTCTTCTCGGTGGGCAGCACCATCGCCACGGGTCTCGTGGCCAAAGAGAAGGCGGCCAGCGCCATCGCCATCATGTTCAGCGGCCTCACGGTCGCCCTGGTGACCGGCGTCCCGCTTGGCACCTGGATTGGTCAGGTCTTTGGCTGGCGCGAAACCTTCCTGGTGGTGAGCCTGCTCGGCCTCGTCGCCATGGTGGGCAGCCTGCTGCTGGTACCGGGGAACCTGCCGAAGGGGGCCGCCTCCAGCGTTCGCGAGCAGCTCTCGGTGCTTACCAGGAAACCCTTGCTGCTGGTCTACGCCAAGACGGCGCTCGGTTACGGCGGTGCCTTCACGGCGTTTACCTTCCTCGCCCCCATCCTGCAACAGGTGAGCGGCTTTAGCGCCGGCGCGGTCAGCCTCATTCTGCTGGTGTACGGGGTATCGGTCGCCGTCGGCAATATCTGGGGCGGCAAGCTCGCCGACCGGATGGGCCCATTGCCCGCTCTCAAGCTGCTGTTCGCCGGGCTCGCCGTGGTGCTGCTTGTGCTCACCTTCACCGCACCGCACCCGGTGCTGGCGGTACTGACCGTGCTGGTGTGGGGCGCCTTCGCCTTTGGCAACGTGCCGGGTCTGCAGGTACTGGTGGTGAAACAGGCCGAGCGCCACACCCCCAATGCCGTGGATGTGGCCTCCGGCCTCAACATCGCCGCCTTCAACGTCGGCATTGCGCTGGGCTCCGTGGTCGGCGGTTTCGTGGTGGAGCACCTCGGCCTGATGCACACCCCCTGGATTGGCGCCCTCATCGTGCTGCTGGCCTACGGCCTCACCCATGTCAGCGAAGCGGGCGAGCGCCGCGCCGCCCTTGCCTGACCCCCGGGCAAGCAAAAGGCCGACACCCTGTGTCGGCCTTTTTTCATGGGCAAGATGCGAGACTCAGGGCTCCTTGAGATCCTCATCGGCGGCCCAGCGCGCCTCCAGCCAGAGCAGGTTGACCAGCCCACAGAGCAAGGCGAACCCCAGCCCCAGCAACCAGGTGAAATACCACATATCGCATTGATCCTTGTGTTGAAGCGGATTAGTAGAGGCTGTGGCCGTGCTGGCGCACCTGCTCGGCGCTGACCCTGCCGCGCACCACCCGGTAGACCCAGAGGGTGTAGCCGATGTTGACCGGCATCAGTACCCCGACGATCCCCAGCATGATAAGCAGGGTGCGCTCGCTGGAGGTGCTGTCCCACAGGGTCAGGCTGCTGGCCGGATCCAGGGACGAGGGCAGCACGAAGGGGAAGAGCGCGATGGCCACGGTCAGCATCATGGCGGCGCAGGCACCGCCGCTGGCCACGAGCGCCAGCCCGGACTTGCCGAGGCGGCTTGCCAGCGCGCACACCAGGGGCAGCAGGAGCCCGAACACAGGCACGGCCCAGAGCACCGGATGGGCGACAAAGTTGCCAAGCCAGCCTGCCGGCACCGCCACCACCTCTTTCATCAGCGGAGTGAGGGCGCCGTTGAGATCGCCGATGGCCGTGATGCGATACCCCGCCATCTCCCCAAGCCAGACGCCGCCAAGGGCAAAGAGGGCGCTCGCCAGGGGGCCGAGCCAGAGGGCGAGGCAGGCGCTGCGCGCTGCTATGGCCCCCTGGGTCTTGCACTGCAGGAAGCTGGCACCGTGCAGCAAGAGCAGCGTCAGCGCCGTCCCCATGGCGGTCAACAGCAGCGGCCAGTGGAACGCAAAGGCGCCATAGTGGATGCGAAGGGCCGCATCGAAGCGAAACGGCAGCCCTTGCAGCACCAGGCCAAGGGTGCCACCAAACACCAGGGTCGGCAGCAGACCACCCACCACCAGGGCGCGGTCCCACCAGCGGCGCCAGACCGGGTCCGGCAGCTTGCTGCGATAGTCAAAGCCCACCGGTCGCAAAAAGAGGCCGAACAGCAGGAACATGAAGGGCACGTAAAGCGCCGAGAAGGCGGCGGCATAGACCAGGGGCCAGGCGGCAAACAGGGTGCCGGCACCGGCGATGAGCCACACCTGGTTGCCCTCCCACACCGGCCCCACGCTGTTGAGCAGCACCCGCCGCTCGTCATCCGTCTTGCCGACCACGGGCAGCAGCATGCCGACCCCGAGATCGAAGCCATCCATCACCACGAAGCCGACCAGCAGGAAGAGCACCAGCCCCCACCAGATCACTTTCAGGGTTTCGTAATCCATCAGGCAGGACTCCCGTTTTGCAACACTTCACCTTGATAACGACCCGTCTGCAGGCTGGCAGGCCCTTTGCGGATCACATGACGCAACAAGAACAGCTCCACCACCAGCAGGCTGCTGTAAATGAAGAAGATGGCGATGAGGCTGAACCAGAGCTGCCCCGGTTGCAGCAGGGAGACGGAGGCCGACACCGGCAGCACGTCGCTGATGGTCCAGGGCTGGCGACCGAACTCCGCCACGAACCAGCCCGCCTCGATGGCAATCCAGGGCAGCGGAATAGACCAGAGCAGGGCCCTGAGCAGCCGCGGGGATTGCACCAGCCTGCCCCGGCACAGCTGCAGGAAGGCGGCGGCAAAGAGCGCCAGCAGCGCCACGCCGATGCCCACCATCAGGCGAAAGCTCCAGAACAGCGGCGCCACCTGGGGGATGGAGTCCTCCACCGCCTTGGCGATGGCCCCCTCGTCCGCCTTGCCAATCTCCTTGGCATAGGGGGTGAGCAAGAGGCCGTAGCCCAGATCGCCGCGGTGGCGCTCGAAGGTGGCGCGGGCCGCCTGGTTGCTGCCATCTGCCCGCATCGCTTCGAGCGCCTCGTGGGCCAGCATGCCGCTGCGAATGCGCGCCTCGTGCTGCGCTTTCAGATCTTTGAGGCCCGTCACCTGCTCATCCAGGGAGCGGGTGGCGATGATGCCCATCAGATAGGGTATCTTGATGGCCGCGTGGGTGGTCTCGGCACGCTGATCCGGCAGGCCGAACAGGGTGAAAGAAGCCGGGGCGGGCTCCGTCTCCCACTCCGCCTCGATGGCGGCGAGCTTGACCTTCTGCACCTCCCCCGAGCGATAGCCCGACTCGTCCCCGAGCACGATGACAGAGAGGATGGCCGCGAGGCCAAAGCCCGAGGCGATGGCAAAGGATCGCAGGGCGAAGCGCACCTCCATGCCGCGCAGCAGATACCAGCTGCTCACCCCCATCACGAACAGGGAGGCCGCCACATAGCCCGCCGCCACCGTGTGGACGAACTTGACCTGGGCCACCGGGTTGAAGATGACCGCAGCCACGTCCACCAGCTCCATGCGCATGGTCATGGGGTTGAACTCGGCGCCGACCGGGTTTTGCATCCAGCCGTTGGCGATGAGGATCCAGAGGGCGGAGAGGTTGGAGCCGAGCGCCACCAGCATGGTCACCAGCAGGTGCTGACCGCGGGAGAGCTTGTCCCAGCCGAAGAAGAAGAGGCCCACCAATGTGGACTCGAGGAAGAAGGCCATCAGCCCCTCCACCGCCAGCGGCGTGCCGAAGATATCGCCGACATAGTGGGAGTAATAGGCCCAGTTGGTCCCGAACTGGAACTCCAGGGTGATCCCGGTGGTCACCCCCATCACGAAGTTGATGCCAAACAGCTTGCCCCAGAAGCGGGTGATGTCCTTGTAAATCACCTTGCCGGTCATCACGTAGGCCGACTCGGCGATCACCAGGATCCAAGACAGCCCCAGGGTGAGGGGCACAAACAGAAAGTGGAACATCGCCGTCGCCCCGAACTGTATTCGGGAGAGGCTGACCACATCATCCAGGCTTATCATGCATGACTCTCTATGTTGCATTTAACGGACAGGTTTTCGCCCGCCAAGTACACCATGGTCCATGACACCTATAACAGATGCAGTTATAGTGAAAAACACCTATAACAGTTTGGGCCCACCATGTCCCGCTACGGCCAGTTGGCAGACCAGCTGCAACAGCAGATCACGAGCGGCCTCTGGCAGCCGGGGGAGCGCATCCCCTCCATCCGTCAGAGCTGCAAGACCCATGGCCTCAGCCCCATGACGGTGCTCCAGGCCTATCAGTTGCTCGAAAGCCGGGGCCTCATCCTGGCGCGGCCCCAGTCCGGCTACTACGTCAAGGCCGCGAGCACGGCCCGGCGGGAGAGCCAGTCCCAGCAGGCCCGCTACAGCGGCTCGGTGGACATCAACGATCTGGTGTTCGAGGTGCTGCAGGCGAGCAAGTCACGGGAGCTGGTGCCCCTTGGCATGGCGGTGGCGGACCCCACCCTCTTCCCCCACCCCCAGCTAGGCCGGGCCCTCGGCAGTTGCATGCGCCGCCTCGATCCCTTCAGCACGGTGGCAGATCTGCCCCCCGGCAACGAGGCACTGCGCCGCGCCATCGCCCGGCGCTACGCCGGCGAGGGGATGGCGGTGGATCCCCAGCAGATCATCATCACCACGGGGGCCATGGAGGCGCTCTCCCTCAGTCTTCAGGTGCTGACCGAGCCCGGCGACTGGGTGGTGGTGGAGTCCCCCACCTTCTACGGCGCCCTGCAGGCCATCGAGCGGCTCAAGCTCAAGGTGGTGGAGATCCCGGTGATCCCCGGGGTGGGCATCGATCTCGCCCTGCTGGAGGAGGCCCTCGCCCAGCGCCCCGTCAAGGCGTGCTGGCTGATGGGCAATGTCCAGCACCCCCTCGGCCACACCATGCCGGATGAGCACAAGCAGGCGCTGATGGGGCTGCTCAACCGCCATCAGGTCCCCCTGGTGGAGGATGACGTCTATGCGGAGCTCTATGTCGGGCGCGAGCGGCCAAGGCCCATCACCCATTGGGATGCGCGGGGAGAGAGCCTGCTGTGCGGCTCCTGGACCAAGTGTCTGGCACCCGGCTTTCGGGTCGGCTGGGTGGTGGCCAAGCGCCACGCCGAGCGCATCCAGCGGCTGCAACTGATGTCGACGCTCTCGACCAATGTGCCCAGTCAGCTGGCGCTGGCCGACATGCTGCGCCAGGGCGGGGTGGACGCCCACTTTCGCCGCCTGCGCCACACCCTGGCCCAGCGCCAGCAGCAGATGCGGGCAGCCCTGATGCGCCTCTTCCCCGAGGCGCGTATCTCCTCCCCCGACGGGGGCTACTTTCTCTGGCTCGAATTTGACGCCCGCCTCGATGGCCGGGCGCTCTATGCCAGCGCCATCGAACAGGGGGTCTCCATCGCCCCCGGGGCCCTCTTCTCCAGCCAGGGCCAGCACAACCACTGCCTGCGCCTCAACAGTTCCCATCCCTGGAGCCCGCAGCTGGACGCGGCGCTCAACCGGCTTGCGGGCCTCATCGCCCGGCAACGGGAAACCTGGCAGAACCCCCCTGACGCCTCACACGACAAGGGCCCGTAACGGGCCCTTTTGCAAGAGAATGCGCCTTATCTGGCCATGGTCTGTGACTGGGCCTTGAAACCCAGTCGCTCGTAGAGGGCCCTGGCCCGCTCGTTGAAAGCCATCACCTCCAGGCGCAACTGGCTTGCACCCCGTGCCTTGCCCCACTGGTCCCCGTGGGCGATCAGCGCCCGGCCGATGCCCCGGGAGCGCAGCCCCTCATCCACCACCACGGTCGTGATGCGGCAGACGGGCAGCTTGCTGAGAAAGGGGACGCTCTCGTTGAGGTCGATGCGGGCGGTGAGAAAGCCCGCCACCTCTCCCGCCACCACCGCCACGCAGAAAAGACGCGCCTCGTCGGCAATGGCGCCGAGCAAGAAGGCCCTGTCCTCCGGGGACGGGGGGCAGAACACCTCGGGCACCTGCTCGAAGTGGAGCTGACCTATCTGCCGGTTCAGGGCCAGAATGGCGTCGATATCCTGTTCAGTTGCCTTGCGAATGTCCACCTGATGCTCCTTGCAGTGAGGGTCGCCAGCGAGGAAAGAGGCTCGGCGGTCACCCTTTGGAACCCGCATCTTGTCGGCTCGTCACGGCAATCAACAGCCCCCGGCAACGACAAGGCCCCATGACGGGGCCTTGTGGACAATCCTGATGGCAATGCGGGCTCAGCCCGGCGCCCCCAGCTGGGCCACCTGGCGCTCTATGCTCCCCTTGAGGTTGTCATCCAGCTTCAAGGCACGCGCCAGCTCGTCCAGATAACCGCGCTCCATGAAGTGATCCACCTCGATGGTGAGCAGGGAGGCGAGGTAGACCTCGGTCGCCAGCTCCATGTCCGTCACTTCTCGCGCCAGGACATGGGGGTCGAGGGGGCGGGAGAGCTCGGCGTCAATCCAGCGGGCCGCATCCCGCTCCCCCTGTTCGGTCAGGTACTCCTGGATCTTCTGGCGCTCGGCGGCATCGATGTGGCCGTCGGCCCGGGCCGCCGCCACCATGGCGCGCACCAGCAGATTGGCGCGGATATCCAGGGCCTTGCCCTCCAGGGTGTCCAGGGGCTGGGTCGGCTGGGCCGGGGTGGACTGCTGGGTCTGCCAGTCCTGATAGAGCTTGTAGGCCAGCCCCCCGAGGGCTGCCGCCCCCCCCACCGCCGCCACCTTGGTGCCATATTTGCGCATCTTCTTGTTGCCAAGCAGCAGCGCCATGGCCCCGGCGGCCAATCCCCCCTGCGCCATGCCCTTCATCTGGGCCTTGCGCGTGTCACCACCGTCGTTGAGCCAGCCCTTGCCAGCTCCCATCAATTGCTCCAGCATCTGTTTCATGGGGCCTCCTCCCTCGCGTGATGAGTCATGCTGGGCCGCCTGCGCTGAACTCAAGGTGAATGACGGCGCAGGCAAGAGGAGGCGCTGGTTGGATCAGTGTCGGCCCCGTCCGCTGCTATTGTCCCCGGGGGACAGCCAAGGAGTCCCCCCTTGCCTCGACATAAGGAAGTACCATGAGCGCCCGTGAACTGACCCTGCAATTTCTCGCCGAACCCGCCGACGTCAACTTTGGCGGCAAAGTCCATGGCGGCATGGTGATGAAGTGGATTGACCAGGCCGGCTACGCCTGCGCCGCCGGCTGGTGTGGCGGCTATGCCGTCACCGTCTATGTGGGGGGCATCCGCTTCTTGCGCCCCATCCAGATAGGCCAACTGGTGGAGGTACACGCCAAGGTGATCCACACCGGCACCACCAGCATGCACCTGGCGGTGGATGTCTACAGCCGCCACCCCACCGACCCGGAGCGGCGCAAGACCACCCACTGCATCATCATCTTCGTGGCCATGGACGAGCATGGCAAACCCACTCCGGTGCCCCAGTGGCAGCCGGTGAGCGAGAGCGATCTGCAGTTGCAGCAGTACGCCAAAAAGCTGATGGCCCTGCGCGAGGAGCTGGACAAGGAGATGCGCCAGCACATGTGACCCGTCCCGGGCAGCCGGGGCGTGTCTTCGCGCCGCCGGGCGCTATAATGGCGACCACCCTTGCCCTTGAGAACCCAAGATGTCTCTGGAAAATGCCCCCCCCGAGGTCCAGCTCGCGGTGGATCTGATCGAACTGCTGGAAACCAACCACATCGCCCCCGCGCTGGCCCTGGCGGCACTCGCCATCGTTCGCCGGGATTATGAGCGCAAGCTCGAGGAAGGTCGGGAGGCCTGAGCGCCCCCGCAGGAGGCACCATGTCAGCCCCCATTCGCATCGAACAAGGCCGCGCCATGCTCCTCGGGGGGCTGCGCCGTCACCACCCCTTCGAGCAGGGGGACTTCGCCGGCCAGTGGCGCGACCTCAGCGCCCTGCTTCCCCTGCCGGGGCAGCTCGGGGAGCACGCCTACGGCGTCATCTGCGCCGCCACCGACACCCACTGCGAATACCTCTGCGGGGTGGAGGTCGCCGCCCTGGAGGTGCTGCCTCCCGGGCTTGGCCGCATGCGCATCGCCCCCCAGACCTACGCCATCTTCTTGCATCAGGGGCATGTCGCGACCCTGCCGCACACCTGGCGCCAGGCCCTGGCGTGGCTCGCGCAATCGGACTATCAATCTGCCCAGCAGCCGGATTTCGAGCGCTACGGCCCCCGCTTTGACGCCGCCACCGGCAGCGGCGAAGTGGAAATCTGGCTCGCCGTGGTGCCGAAACAGGCCCTGGCCTGACCCCTGCCCCCTGCCCCCCCCCGGGCTACCTCGGCCCCATCACCTCGTCACAGAGCGCGATCAGCGCCTCCCCCAGCCGGGCGAGGGGCTCGCTCGTGCCCGGCCCCTGGTGCAGGGCCAGCTCCACCGAGCGCACCGCAGGCCAGTGAGCCAGCACCACCTGATCCGGTTGCAGCAGGCGCGCTGGCAGCAGGCTGACCCCGATCCCCGCGCTCACCGCCCCTTGCAGGCTGGCGAGACTGCCGCTCACGTAGGCGATGCGCCAGGGGATCCCCTCGGCATCCAGGGCGTCGGTCATCTGGCGCCGGTAGAGCCCCTCGCTTGGAAACACCACCAGAGGCAGGGGGTCGCGCCCGGCGGCGGGCCACTCCCGGCTGTCAACCCAGGCCAGGGGCTCGCGCCAGCGGGCGATGGGCTCCCCCTGGCCGCGCCCCTGCTTGATGAGGGCCAGATCCAGCTCTCCCCCTTCGAACGCCTGCCACAGGGCATGGCTGAGATCGCTTTGCACCTCCAGCCGCACCTGCGGGTGCGCGCGGGCGAAGGCGGCCAGCACCGGGGTCATGGCCCCCGCGGCAAAATCCTCCGGCACCCCGAGGCGCAGGGGGTGGCTCGCCTCGCTCACCCGCTCCCCCGCCCGGGCCAGCAGCCCCAGGATGCGGCGCGCCAGCCCGAGCAGGGTCTCCCCCTGGGCCGTGGTCACCACCTGGCGGCCGGATCGGTCGAGCAGGGTGCAGCCCAGCTGCTGCTCCAGGCGGCGCATCTGCTGGCTCAGGGTGGACTGGGTGAGGTGGATACGCTCGGCGGCGCGGGTAAAGCTGCCGGTTTCGACGATGGCGACGAAGCTCTGCAGCAATTGGGGGTCCAGCAGGGGGCGCTCCATGGACAATCTCCATTTATAAAACCACTGGAAGTCATTTTATCATTTAATTTCCAAATGATGCGGCGACCCTCTAGGCTGCTGTCCTCCCCCTTCTTTGCCAGGATATGACCATGCCACCCCCTTCCCAGTCCGGTGCCCGCCTCCTCAACTCCCTCACCGCCGCCTCGGCCCCCAGCCATCAGGAGTGGCTGGAGCAGGCCCTGCACCTGGCCCTGACCCATCGCCAGCAAGGGGGGCGCCCCTTCGCCGCCCTGCTGGTGAGGGAGAACCGGCTGGTGGCGAGCGCCGTCAACCGCATGCTGGAGGCGGGGGACCCCACCCGTCACGCGGAGCTGGAAGCGCTGCGGGAAGGCAGTCGCCAGGGGCCGCTGGCCGGAGCCATCGTCTATGCCAGCGGGCACCCCTGCCCCATGTGCCTGTCGGCCCTGGTGATGAACGGCATCCAGGCGGTCTACTACGCCTTTGACAACGACGATGCCGCCCCCTTCGGCTTTGACAGCCGCGCGGCCTACGCGGCGCTGCGACTGCCGCTGAGTCCGCCGCCCCTACCCCTCATCAAGCTGGCGAGCCCCATCGCGGCTGAAACCCTCTACGGTCCCCTGCCCCATGCATAAGCGCCTTCTCCCCCCGGGCAGCGGCACCTTGCTGGTGCTGGTGATCCTCATCGCCCTCAACCTGCGCCCCTTCCTCACCGCCATCGGCCCCCTGGCCCCTCGCATCGACGCGAGGCTGGCCCTCGGGGTAGATACCCTGGCCTGGGTCACCCTGCTGCCCCTCTGGCTTATCGGGGTCGGCGTGCTGCTCACCCCGGCGCTCCTGGGTCGCACGGGCCCGCGCCCCCTGCTCGGGACGGCCCTGCTGTTGCTCGCCCTTGGCAGCGCCCTGCGCGTCGATCTCGCGAGCGGCGCCCTGCTCATCGCCAGCGCCGCCCTGTGCGGGCTGGGCTCGGCCCTGGTGCAGGGGGTGCTGCCCGGCCTCATCAAGGAGGGGTTCGCCCAAAAGGTGCCCCTGGTGATGGGGATCTTCTCCGCCTGCATGATGGGGGGCGGGGCGCTCGGGGCCGTGATCACCCCGCGCCTTGCCGAGTATCTGGACTGGTCTCGGGCGCTGGCGCTCTGGGGCCTGCCGGTGCTGCTGGCCCTCGGCTGGCTGGCCTGGCGGGTGCCCCTGCCCGCCCCGGCCAGCACGCCCGCCCCCACCGGGGAGCAGCGGCTGCTCCCCCTGCCCCGCACCTGGCTGCTCATCGCCTGTTTTGGCATCATCAACAGCGGCTACGGCATCGTCGTGGCCTGGCTGGCCCCGGCCTACATGGCGGCGGGCTGGAGCGCCCAGCAAGGGGGCGAGCTGGTGGCCTGGCTCGCCCTGGCCCAGACCGCGAGCGGCCTTGGCCTGCCCCTGCTGGCAGCCGGTCGGCTGGACCGCCGCCCCTGGATGGCGCTGGCCATCGCCATGCAGCTGGCGGGCTTTGGCGGCCTCTGGCTCGCTCCCCAGACCGCCCCCCTGCTCTGGTGTTTGCTGTGCGGCGCCGGGCTTGGGGGAAGCTTCTCCCTCATCATGGTGATTGCGCTGGATCACCTGCCCGACCCGCGCCGGGCGGGCGCCCTCTGCGCCCTGATGCAGGGGGTTGGCTTCATGGTGGCGGCTACCGGCCCCTGGGTGGCGGCCCGCCTGCACCATGCAAGCGGTGACTTCGCCGCCGCCTGGCAGTGGCAGCTCGGCGCCCTGATCCTGATGAGCCTGCTGGTGGTGCGTCTCAACCCGCGCCACTACCCAAGGGCCATGGGCCTGCCCCCGGAGCAGGCCATGGCTGTGCAGACGGCAGGCCACAAGCCCGCCTGATCCGGCGAGCACCGGCCTTGGGGGCCAGAAAGTACAACACCGGCCTTGGCCGGTGTTGTTCATCAGGGTGCGGGAAGGCCTGGCGCTCAGCGCCCCTTCTTCTGGCGCCCGCCCTGCCCTGGCCGCGGTTTGCCCGGGGCGGGTTTGCCCCCCTTGCCGGGCGCGCTTTTACCTGCCCCCCCTTTGCTGGCAGCCCCTTTGCCCGTCCCGCCCTTGCCTGCGGGGCTCTTCTTCTCGAAGGCCTCGGGACCCGGCACATTGGGCCGCCCGCCAATCTCGTGATCGTCGCTGCGCCGCGGCTTCTTGCCCTGGGCCGGGGAGCCGGCCGCAGCCGCCTTGGGCTTGGCAACCTGAGCCCCCTTGGCCGGTTTCGCCTCGGAGGAGGAGTCCTCAATGAGCTTGAACAGCTCGATCAGCTCGTCGTCGGTAAGATCGCGCCACTCCCCCACCGGCAGCCCCTTGAGGCTGACGTTCATGATGCGAATGCGCTCGAGCTTGGTCACCTCGAAGCCGAAGTGCTCGCACATGCGGCGGATCTGGCGGTTGAGCCCCTGCACCAGGGTGATGCGAAACACGAAGGGCGCCTCTCGCTTCACCTTGCACTTCTTGGTGACGGTGCCGAGGATGGGCACTCCGGCCGCCATGCCCCGGACGAACTCGTCGGTCACCGGCTTGTCCACGGTCACCAGGTACTCTTTCTCGTGATCGTTGCCCGCCCGCAGGATCTTGTTCACCAGATCCCCGTGGTTGGTAAGGAAGATGAGCCCCTGGGAGTCCTTGTCCAGGCGCCCTATGGGGAAGATGCGGGTGCTGTGGTTGACGAAGTCAACGATGTTGTCCTTCTCCCCCGCCTCCGTGGTGCTGACGATGCCCACCGGCTTGTTGAGGGCGATGAAGACCAGGCTGTCGGCCTCGCGCGGCTCGATCACCTGGCCGTTGACCTTGACCAGATCCCCGGCAAACACCTGATCCCCCACCCCGGCCCGCTTGCCGTTGATGAAGACGTTGCCCTGCTCGATGAAACGATCGGCCTCACGACGGGAGCAGATGCCGCTCTCGCTGATGTATTTGTTCAGGCGCATGGATTCATCGGCCAGCATGGGTCACCTCCCGGGTCGGATGGGCCTTGAGAATGGCTGGCTGGATCAGCCGCGCTGTGGTCGGGTTCGTCTGCATACAACTCCATGAAATAAGGGCCTGCGCCCTGCATGTTCGGCAAAAAACGCCGCTACAGTAGCACATTGCACGCGCCCGCGCCCGGCCCCGTCGCACCCTGGCCGCTGGCTCACAGGGGGTGCTGCCCCTGATGCAGCAGCAGGCCCCCCATTATCCAGCGTGCGGTGACGCCGCGGCCCTGATTGGGCTGCACCGCGCACTCCCCGCCTCTTTTCACTTCATGGTGCTCACTTCATGGGCCGGGCCCCGCCGCCGAAGATAGGGTGCGGCCTTCGGCAGATAGCCAGATGATCTAACGCTTGATATTTATCCAGCAAAAATGCATAAAAAGATTTTGGTCATCGCGAATTATCTGCTCTGACCCGCCGACGACGGGAAATGACACCCCCATCGGGGCGCAACAACGGGCCCCTTGAGCCCCGCGACCCCTGAAGACGGGCATGATCCCCTCTCTGGCAGGACGCCACTTTCATCATTCACGACAGGAGTTAAAGATGAGTCATTCCCTCTCCCAGGAGGCCTTCCTGGCCCAGGTCGCCAGCCGCAACCCTCACCAGCCCGAGTTTATCCAGGCCGTGAGCGAGGTGATCGCCTCCATCTGGCCCTATGTGGAGCGCCACCCCCGCTACCTGCAACACGGCCTGCTGGAGCGATTGGTGGAACCCGAGCGCCTGGTGCAGTTTCGGGTAAGCTGGGTGGATGACCAGGGCCAGGTGCAGGTGAACCGCGGCTACCGGGTGCAGCACAGCTCCGCCATCGGTCCCTTCAAGGGCGGCATGCGCTTCCACCCCTCGGTGGATCTCTCGGTGCTGAAATTCCTCGCCTTCGAGCAGACCTTCAAGAACGCCCTCACCACCCTGCCCATGGGCGGCGGCAAGGGGGGCAGCGATTTCGATCCCAAGGGCAAGAGCGAAGGAGAAGTGATGCGCTTCTGCCAGGCCCTGATGCTGGAGCTCTATCGCCACTTGGGGGCCAACACCGACGTGCCGGCGGGCGACATCGGGGTGGGCGGGCGCGAGGTGAGCTACATGGCGGGCATGATGAAGAAGCTCACCAACAGCGCCGAGTGCGTCTTCACCGGCAAGGGACTCTCCTTTGGCGGCAGCCTCATTCGTCCGGAAGCCACCGGCTACGGCCTGCTCTACTTTGTCGACGCCATGCTGGCCCATCGCGGCCAGTCCCTCGATGGCCTGCGGGTCTCGGTGTCGGGCTCGGGCAACGTGGCCCAATACGCCATCGAGAAGGCGATGGCCCTCGGCGCCCGGGTCATCACCGCCTCCGACTCCGGCGGCACCGTCTATGATCCGGACGGCTTCACCCCCGAGAAGCTGGCCCGCCTGATGGCGCTTAAAAACGAGCAGCGCAAGCGGGTCGCCGATTACGCCCATGAGCTCGGGCTCGAGTTCTTCAGCGGCCGTACCCCCTGGCACCTGGCGACCGACGTCGCCCTCCCCTGCGCCACCCAGAACGAGCTGGATGCCGAAGATGCGGTGCAGCTTATTGCCAACGGCGTGCAGTTGGTGGCCGAGGGGGCCAACATGCCCTCCAGCGCCGCCGCCATCCGTCTCTTCCACGAAGCAAAGGTGCTGTTCGCCCCGGGCAAGGCGGCCAACGCCGGCGGGGTTGCCACCTCGGGCCTCGAGATGAGCCAGAATGCCCAGCGCCTCTCCTGGACCCGGGAGGAGGTGGACGCCCGCCTCAAGGGGATCATGACCAGCATCCACGCCACCTGTGTCCGTTACGGTCAGGATGATGACCATGTGAACTACGAAAGCGGCGCCAATATCGCCGGCTTCGTCAAGGTGGCCGACGCCATGCTGGCGCAAGGGGTCTGCTAGTCACGCCATTTCCCGTGACATCCCCCAAAGCAACAGGGCAGCCCATGGCTGCCCTGTTGTGTTATCTGCATAGCTGTTGCTTTAACCTGGGCGACGCAGGTTGCATGCCCGATACCACTTCACGCTCGCTTCACCCAGCCATGACACCCTCCCCCCTCTTCCATACGCGAACGAGGAGAACGAGATGACAACGACCATAGGCGCCCTGCTGATCCTGGCCGGGCTCGGCTGCTTTGTGGCCTTCAACCTGCTGGGCACCACAGTGGATACACAGGGATTCCTGCACGAGCCCTTCGCCCTGCTGCCCCTGGGCTATCTGCTGCTCTTCATCGGCATGGTACTCAGCTTGCGCCCTCTACTGCGCAGGGCCCTCGCCAAAGGGGAAGAGAACCGGCCCTGATGCGCCAGGGGCTCAGCAATAACGGCTGATCTCGATGAGGTTCTGATCCGGGTCCAGGCAATAGACCGATTCGATGGGACCACAGGCACCGCTTTTCATCACAGGCCCCTCCACTATCTCGACTCCTTGGCTCGCCAGTTGGGCCATCACCTGATCCAGGGGCCAGCGGGTGATGAGGCAGAGATCCCCCGACCCCACCTGCGCCCGGTTGCGCACCTCCTCCCCCAGCAACTGCAAATTGATCTTCTGGTTGCCAAAGCGCAGCGCCCGGCGCCCCGCCCCGAAGGTGATGGGCTCCATCTTGAAGGCGCCGCTGTAAAATGCCACCGCTCGCTCAATGTCGCTGACCGTCAATACCAGATGGTCGATATGGCTGATCATGCTTGCTCCCTGTCATGGTGATTGCCGCACCATCATACCCACCCGCCTCAATAGAAACTGTGGCATGGTGCACAGGAGGGCTAACCACTTATTTTGACTAGGGAAATACCTTAACGCACGGCAGCACACGCCTTGTCACGCTGGGCCAGCAGGGTTTCGTCATCACTGCCCATGGCCGCCAGAATGGCCTGATTACAGGCCCGCTCCGCGAGCTTCCCCGGGCTCTGCTGGGCGTCGGCGATCTCCGCGATCATGGGGCGATAACCGACAGCCGCTGAGCAGTACATGGTGCGGTACTTGGGAAGCTGCCAACTGCTGTCGTCTTGTCGTGTCAGGTCATCGCACAGTTTGCCAAACAGTGCCTGCGCCTTGACCGTGCACTGACTGAAGCGCCGCACATCTTGCTCGTAGGGACGGCAGACACTTTGCTGTTTTATCTGCCAGAGCTGGAAAGAGAAGGGAACCTGCTCTCCCTCATAGGGCACTACCAGCGTTTTTAGCTCGGTGCCATAGATATCCGTCACCTGTTGCTGCACCAGATTGAGATAAGCCGAAAAAAGATAAGATATTGGATCCATCACCACCTCCCTGTGGTTCGCCTTCTCTATCTTCGCCGCCCATGGCTAGATAGATCTTCAAATGGGCAAAATTAGATAACACCTTACTGATTTAGCTAAAAAAAATGATACCCTGCCTACTCCCCCTATGCACAAGATTCAAGGTCAGTCACCATGCAGCAATGTGGTATTTATGAACAACTCATCACACAACTGTTGGCATCAAGACTAGATCGATCGCATTTCTACATCGGGGAACGACAACTGGAGTCTGCGGAGGCCGCAGTCTGGTTATCACGATTCCTAACTCGTGTGTTGGAATATGCTGTAGGCTCGGTCACTGGCGATGACCCATTACAACGGCAGATTGAGCTGGCTAACCAGTTATTGCTTTGGCTAAAAGATCGCATACAAGACCCAGACTTTATTGGCGAGAACCTTATCGACAGTCAGGGAAAAATTCTGACCGCGCTCTACCAGTTGGATAACCCCATCTCTGCCAATTTAAAACAATATGTTGACGATATTTCCCCTCTGACCGGTCTAACGCAAAGTGAGCTGTTCTGCGGCAGCAATGCGGGTTTGTCGATGGAGTCAGAGATTAAACGGGAGATATTATCGGCAGATAGCATCTGCTGGCTGGTCTCATTTATCAAGTGGGCAGGTATCCGTATTTTCCGTCATGAGCTGGAAGAGTTCACTCGCAGCGGCCGCCAATTAAAAGTAATTACTACCTCATATATGGGGGCGACCGACGCCAAGGCAGTTGAATTTTTAGCCAGCCTCCCAAATACCGAAATCAAACTCAGCTATAACACCCAGCGCGAGCGGTTGCATGCCAAGAGCTATCTCTTTTGCCGAAATACCGGTTTTCATACCGGCTATATAGGTTCCTCCAATCTCTCTCACTCTGCCCTCACCAGCGGCTTGGAGTGGAACCTAAAAATCACCTCGCAAGAGATCCCTCATATTATCGAGAAATCCCTGAGTACCTTTGAAACCTATTGGGAATCCGATGATTTTGAGCTGTTTGATGGCAAGCTCGAAAGCCGTACAAAATTGCAGCATGCACTGCAAGAGGCCCGTGGGGATGGGGACAGAAATAACCCTGCCTATTTCTTTGATATCACGCCGTTTCCCCATCAACTGGAGATCCTTGAACAATTGGCGATGGAGCGCGCTTTACACCAGCGCTTTCGTAACTTGGTGGTAGCGGCTACCGGTACAGGGAAAACTCTGATCTCCGCCTTTGATTTTGCGCGTTTTTTGAAAACCAAACCCGATGCCAAGTTTCTGTTTGTCGCCCACAAAGAGGAGATCTTGCGCCAAGCATTAGCCTCGTACCGCGGAGTGCTCAAGCAATCAAATTTTGGCGAACTCTTGGTCGGCGGCGCCGTGCCAACCCACTACCGTCAGCTGTTTGCCTCGGTGCAATCCTTGAATAACCAGCTGGCTAATTTACGTCTTAGTCAAGACTATTTCGATTACATCGTCATTGATGAGGTTCACCATATTGCGGCGGCCAGTTATCGCGGTCTGCTCGCCACCTTTGAACCTCAGATTCTGTTGGGATTAACCGCAACGCCAGAGCGCCATGATGGCGGTGATATTCTTGCCGACTTTTGTGGTGTCATCGCAGCAGAGATCCGCTTGCCCGAGGCCATCAATCGTCGCCATCTCTGTCCGTTCCAATATTTTGGTATCGATGATGATACTGACTTGCGCCAAGTGACTTGGAAAAATGGCCGTTATGACATCACTGAGCTCACCAATATCTATACCCACAATCAGCAGCGGGTACAGAAGATAGTCCAGAGCCTCAATGAGATCGTCACCGATATTACCAAGATCAAAGCACTGGCATTTTGTGTGAGCCGTGAACATGCCGACTTTATGTGCAAGGCATTTTTATTGAAGGGCATCAAGGCTGACATCCTCACTAGCGATAACCGAGACGAGCGACATAGTAAGCAACAAGATTTGCGTACCGGCGTTATCAATATTCTCTGCGTGGTGGACATCTTCAACGAAGGGGTTGATATCCCGGAAGTCGATACCTTGCTGTTTTTACGACCAACGGAAAGCCTCACCATCTTCTTGCAGCAATTGGGACGTGGCCTGCGGCTGGCGAGCGATAAAGAGTGCTGCACCGTATTGGACTTTGTTGGGAATGCCCGTGCGGAGTATGACTTTGCCCAGAAATTCCGGGCACTGGTGGGTAAAACCAATAAGGCGATCAGCCACGAGATCAAACAGGGCTTCCCTCACGCCCCCTTGGGCTGCCGCATCGAGCTCTCAAAACAGACCCAAGAGTTAATTCTGAGCAATATCAAAAAGGCGACTCTCAATACCTCGCGCCTCATGGGCCTGATCCGCCGTTTCTCACAGGATTGCGATTTACCGCTGACACTGGCGAATTTTCTGAAGTTCTACCCTCATATCAGCCTTGAGGAGATCTACAAGCGCGGCAATTGGAGCGCCTTGGTCAAACAGGCCCACAACCATACCATTTCTGAAATGAGTGATGAGAAGCTGTCGACCCTCTACACCCGGGCCATCAAAACCCGGCTATTGGGCTGCGATGCGCTCCATTACTTGAACTTCTTACAAACCTTGGTGGAAAGCGCCTTTACCTTAACGGCTGAGCACGATGAGCGGATGGCCTTGATGTGCCATTACGACTTCTGGCAACAAAGCGGCCCCAACGCAGGCTTTAGCTCCTTGGCGCACAGCCTGAAACAACTCAATCAACCAGAGTTGAGGGCCGAGCTTGCAGATCTGTTGGCCATGCTGATCAACCGGGTGCAACACGAGCAACTGGCCATGCCTGACCTTCCCGGCAATCCACTGCAACTGCATGCCCGTTATGCCAGAGAGCAGGTACTGGTTGGCTTTGGCGCGACCACCTTCGCGCAGCAACCCACGGCTCGCGAAGGGGTCTATGTCATCGCAGAGCAAAATATCGAGTTGCTGTTCGTGACCTTGAACAAAACGGAGCAGCACTTCTCCCCCACCACCCGTTATCACGACTACGCCATTAATGAGTCACTGTTCCATTGGCAGAGCCAAAACAGCGCTCGCCCAGAGCGAGGTAAGGGGCTGAGTTACATAAACCACAGGGCAGAGGGTAAGCGCGTGTTTCTGTTCGTTCGTGAGCAGAGCAAAGATGAATTTGGCCGCACCCTTGGCTTTGTGAACTTCGGTGAGGTGGAGTACATCTCCCACAGCGGTAGCCAACCGATGAACATTAAATGGCGTCTCACTACTCCGATGCCGCCTTTTATGTGGAAAGAAGCGGCCAAATTGGCAGTTGGCTGAGCGACCCATCACAACAAGGCCCACCCACGGCGGGCCACCTTCGTGTGGTCAGCAGGCAATCCGTTCTATGCGACCGCCACTGAGTTTGAAGAAGGCATCCTGCGGCAGCTCCTGCAGCCAGGTGGTGGTGTAGTCCAGATCCACATAGGCGCCGCGCAGCATGGCCCCAAAGAGACCGTGAGAAACCACGATGGCCTGCTCGGCAATCTGCTCGTCCTCAAGCCATTGCCGGGCCCGGCGCTGAATGCCTTCAAAACTCTCGCCATGGGGGGCCCGCAGATACCAGTCCGGCTCCTCCAGATCCAGCTCGGGGTGGGCCGCCAGCAGCTCGGGCACCCGGCGACTCTCCCACTCCCCCATCCCTAGCTCCACCAGCCGCTCGTCCCAGATGATGCGCTCCTGGTCCAAGCCAAGCTGCTGACACACCCGCTCCGCCGTCTGCCGTGCCCGGCCGAGGGGGCTGGCGTAGATCGTCCAGTCGGTGGGCTCGGTAAGGAGCTTGGCCAGACGGGCCCCCATGGCGAGGGCCTGGGCTTCGCCCCTGGGGGTCAGCTCGGAGTTGCACCGCCCCTGCAACCGCAATTCGGCGTTGTAACGGGTCTGGCCGTGGCGCAGCAAATAAAGGGTTCGAGACATGGTTTCTCCAGCAGAGTCAACGAGATAAGAAAACAGGGGGAAGATGATAACAGATGTACCGGGTCAACCAAGACCCGGAGGATGCAGGCTTGTGCTGACTCCTTGAGCGCATGGCCTGCGGCTATACGTGAAAGGGCAACAGGGGCTGCGCGCCTTTATCGCACAGGCGCCTTGTGCGCATACCACACGCCTTCGCCACGGGCCCGCCAGCGCCGTGGCAAGCGCCCCATTCCCCCTATCTTGTTGTTCAGACGGGATAAAATGGGGATGTGCCGGTTTATCGGTCACAGGATGGCGGCCAATGCCAGAAAAGACAGAGTTTTTGCTCTGATCCGGGGGCCATTTTGGTACGTATCTCTGGCTCATGACAGGGACGCCTGGTGTACAATCTGCCACCCGATTTCCCCTGACCCGGCCCAGGCTCAGGCCATGATGTACCCCAGAGTAAATGAACGTGACCCCAACCCACCCCATGCTCGACAGTTATTACAGCCAGGATCTGGTGTTCTTCTCCATCCTGGTGGCGGTGCTCGCCTCCTACACGGCGCTGACCATGACCAGCCGGGTGAGCCAGAGCCGGGGACGGGCCGCCGTGCTCTGGCTCGCGGGGGGAGCCTTCGCCATGGGGCTCGGCATCTGGTCCATGCATTTTATCGGCATGCTCGCCTTCAACCTGCCCATCGCGCTGGGATACGATCTGACCCTCACCGGTCTCTCCCTGGTGGCGGCCATCGGCTCCTCGGCCTTTGCGCTCTGGCTGGTGAGTCGTCCCCAGCTCCCCTGGCACCAGATCCTGTTCGGGGCCGTGCTGATGGGGGCCGGCATTGCCACCATGCACTACATCGGCATGGCGGCCATGAAGATAGCACCCGGCATCCACTACCTGCCTGGGCTTTTCATCCTCTCCATCCTCATCGCGGTATTCGCCTCGGGTGCCGCACTCTGGATAGCGTTTCGCCTGCGCAACAGCTCGCCCCGCGCCTTCTTCAGCAAGGCCTTCGCCTCCCTGGTGATGGGGGCAGCCATCATCGGCATGCACTACACCGGCATGGCGGCGGCCCAGTTCCCCGCAGAGAGCCTGTGCGGGGCCCTCTACACCGGTCTCAATACCCAGTGGCTGGCAACCGTGGTCATCATAGTGACCCTGGCGGTGTTCGCCATCGCCTTCGTGCTCTCCATGCTGGATGCCCACGCCGCCAGGCTCTCCACCTCCCTGCACCAGGCCCACGACGAGCTGCTCAAGCTGGCGCTCCATGACAGCCTGACCCGGCTGCCCAACCGGCTGCTGTTTGCCGACCGGCTGGAGCAGCGCATCCAGGAGTGTCAGCACAGCCAGCGCAGCTTCTCCCTGCTGTTTCTCGATCTCGACGGCTTCAAGATCATCAACGATGCCCACGGCCACCACACCGGGGATCTGCTGCTGGCCGAGGTGGCCCAGCGCATCACCGGCCTGCTCGGTGCCAGCGACACCGCCTCGCGCTTTGGCGGGGACGAGTTCGTGCTGGCCCTGGCGCCGGGGGATGTGAGCCAGACCACGGCCTTTGCCGAGCGGCTGCTGGCCACCCTGGCCCAGCCCTATGAGTGGGAGCACCACAGCCTGCACATCACCGCCAGCATCGGCATTGCCGTCTATCCCCAGGATGGCACCAGCCTGCACGAGCTGACCCTCAACGCCGATGCCGCCATGTATTACGCCAAGGAGCAGGGGCGCAACGACTACTACTACTTCGACAGCGCCATGAACGCCAACGCCCACCAGCAGTTCCTGCTGCACAAGGAGCTGCAACACGCCCTGGAGCGGGGGGAGCTGGCCCTGCACTACCAGCCCAAATACTGTGCCCGCAGCGGCCAGGTGGTCGGCGCCGAGGCCCTGCTGCGCTGGCAGCACCCGATGCATGGTGCCGTCTCGCCGGCCAGCTTCCTGCCGCTGGCGGAGAAGAGCAGGCTCATCATCCCCATCGGCAACTGGGTCATCGACGAGGCGTGCCGCCAGATGAGCGCCTGGCGGGCGGCGGGTCATCACGACTGGAGCGTGGCGGTCAATCTATCCACCATTCAGCTCGCCAGCCCCGGGTTGCTGGAGGAGGTGCAGGGCGCTCTGGCCCGCCATCGGCTCGAGGCCCGTCACCTGACCCTGGAGATCACCGAATCCACCGCCATGCAGAAGGCCGAGGAGAGCCTCGCCATCCTCAACCGTCTGGCCGAGCTCGGCCTTGGCATCTCCATCGACGACTTCGGCACCGGCTACTCCAGCCTGCTCTACCTCAAGCGCTTCCCCGCCAACGAGCTCAAGATTGACCGGGGCTTTGTCACTACCCTGGAACGGGGGGGCGATGATGCCACCATCATCGCCGCCATCATCGCCCTGGGTCAGGCCCTGGAGATGCGCATCGTGGCAGAGGGAGTGGAAACCCCGGAGCAGCGCGACCTGCTGACCGAGCTGGGCTGCGACACCTTGCAGGGCTACCTGCTCGGGCGCCCCATGACCGGGGAGCAACTGCTTGTCCACTGCGCTCCGGAGACTCCCCAACAGGTGCTGGAAGGTGTGCTTGCCTGACAAGCTGGTGGGGCGCTGCGCCCGTGTCGCCAGGGTCATCACCAGCCCGATTGCGTCCCTTCACGACTCAAGGTAGTCTGCTGCAAGACTCGAATGCTCCTTTATTTTGCCGGGCGCATAGAGCGCCCCCATGGCAGATCACCCGTTCAGAGGAGCCACATCCATGGCCAGATACCAGTTCTTCAGCGTCCCCGCCTCCCGCCGTCAGCAATATACCTATGTCGACATGGCCTCCCCCACCTTCCTCACGGAGAAGGAGGCGCTGCTGACGCAAGGGTTCGAGGTGGAAGAGGATTTCATCGACGCGGCCACTCCCCGCGAGGCGGTGGAGAAGTACAGATCCGGCTTTCTCTACGTGGCGGACGAGATAGGCAAGTCAGACGAGGCCTATGCGGCGGCAACGGCCTTGCTGGAGATGGGCAAGAAGATCCTGGGCCGCAAGGCGGGCTGAACAAGGCGGGCCGCCGGGGCGATACCCCCGATGGCCCGCAGGCAGTCAGCGTTGAGGGTGCTGGCGGAGCATCTCCACCAGCTCCTCTTCACTGCCGGGTTCATGGGCAAGCTGCAGGCTGGGGGCGGCGCCCCCCATCAGCATATAAACGTGAGTGCTGCAGTGATCGTAGTGATACCACTTACCGTCGATACAGACGTCGGTATAGCATCTCGGGTCCCTCTTGAGTTCCATACGCACATCCTTATGTGTCATTCACCAACATCACCCTTGACCGTAAAATAAGGGACCTAAGTCCCCCTTGACCTGGATCAAGGGAGGTGGCGGGCAGAAGCGGGCAGTGGCCGGATCTGGCCGGGGCCGGATGCCCCCAGCCCGGGTGACCTAGCCCGCCAACCGGCCCCAGCCAGGCAACAGCGCAACAAAAACGGCGCCCGAAGGCGCCGTTTTTCATGTCCGTCATTTGACCGACGGGGAACAAGCCGCTGGCTTATTCGTCTTCCAGGTAGGCGTAGCCTTGCAGACCCAGCTCCAGCTCGTCGAGCAGGGCCTTGCGGGTCTCGTCGTCCAGCGCCGGGTGGGAGACGATACGCTGGTAGTTCTCGCGGATCACGGACGGGTCGATGTTGACGTAACGCAGCAGCTGGTCGACGGTGTCGCCACGCACCACGTTGCGGATGTCCATCTTGCCTTCTTCATCCAGCCACACTTCCGCGCAGTGGGTGTCACCGAACAGGTTGTGCAGATCCCCCAGGATCTCCTGATAAGCACCCACCAGGAAGAAGCCGACGTGGCACTCTTCGTGCTCACCGTAGACCGGCATCGGCAGGGTGCTTTCCACCCCCAGACCGTCGACGTAGTGCTCCACCTGACCATCGGAGTCACAGGTGATGTCCATCAGGATACCGCGGCGGGTGAGCGGACGCTCGAGGCCGGCCAGCGGCATCACCGGGAACACCTGACCGATACCCCAGGCATCCGGCAGGGACTGGAACAGGGAGAAGTTGGCAAAGCACTTGTCAGCCAGTTTCTCGGAGAGCTCGTCGGCCAGGGCGCGGTGGTTGCGATTGACCGGGTTGAGCAGCTCCTTGAGCGCCAGACAGGTGTTCTGGTGCAGCATCTCGGCCCAGGCGCGTTGCTCCAGGTTCAAGAGGCCCATGGTGTACTGGGCGTTGACGTCACCGAGATCCGCCACGGAGTCGTGGAAAATCTCCAGCAGGGAGGGATCTTCCCCGCGCAGGTCCAGCCAGCCTTTCCACATGTTCTGCAAGATGGTGGGCGCGTCTTCGTCCGGGGCGCTGATGTCGTTCACCTCCACCCCTTCGGCACCAATGATATTGGTGACCAGCACGGCGTGGTGTGCAGTCAGGGCACGGCCGGACTCGCTGATGATGGTCGGGTGCGGCAGGTCGAACTCGCGGCACACATCGCCGATGCCCCAGACCACGTTGTTGGCGTACTCGGAGAGGCTGTAGTTCGCGGAGCAGTGGCTCTGGGAACGGGTGCCCTCGTAGTCCACACCCAGGCCGCCGCCCACGTCCACCACCTCGACCTTGGCGCCAAGACGGCACAGCTCGGCGTAGAAGCGGCCGCACTCGCGGATGCCGCCCTGGATGTCGCGGATGTTGGCGATCTGGGAGCCCAGGTGGAAGTGCAGCAGTTGCAGGCAGTCCAGCTTGCCGAGGCTGCGCAGACGCTCCACCAGCGCCAGGATCTGGGAGGCGGACAGACCGAACTTGGACATGGAACCGCCGCTCGATTCCCACATGCCGGAGCCGGTGGACGCCAGACGGGCGCGCACCCCGATGTTGGGCTTGATGTTGAGACGAGCTGACTCGTCGAGCACCATTTCCAGCTCGGAGGGCTTCTCCACCACGATGTAGACCTTGTGGCCCATCAGGTTGCCCAGGAGGGCGTGGCGGATGTATTCGCGGTCCTTGTAACCGTTGCAGACGATCACGGACCCTTGCTCATGATGATGGGACAGCACGGCCAGCAACTCGGGCTTGGAGCCCGCCTCCAGCCCAAGCCGGGGCTTGTCGCTGTAGGACTGACTGATGGTCTCGATGACGCGGCGCTGCTGGTTTACCTTGATGGGGTAAACGCACAGGTAATCCCCTTCATAGCCTGACTTTTCGATGGCCTGACCGAAGGCGTTGAACAGCGCATCGACCCGGCTCTTGAGGATGTCGGGGAAACGCAACAACACCGGCGTGGTCAGCCCGGACTGGCGCAGTTGCTCGATGGCCTCGGACAGCACGATCTGAGCCTCGGGGCGAGACTTGTCGGGAGAGACGGTCACATGACCGGCGTCATTGATATTGAAAAAACCCGCACCCCAGTAGGGAACGTTGTAGACCTTCAAGGAGTCCTTGCTGGACCAGTTAGTCATGGGCTATGCCTCGCAAATGAGCGGCCGTGGGCCGCCTTCGTTACCCTCAATCACATCCAGACCATTGATTGCAAAATGCGGCAAGCCAGAGCGGCCTGCTGACGTTGGACCCGCAACGGAGCATGCTCCGCCACATCCTGTTCATTGCACATCGCGGCAAGCCAAGGCTGCCTGGTGGATCTTGGGAAGTAACGAGTCTTGATGTGGGGCTGGTGGCTTTACATCAAGCTCAACGGTATGCGGTAACACCTTGCCGGCGTACCGCGGTACTTTGATGACAATCGGCATCAGCCACGCCGTTTGTTCATCATTCGGCAGCCATCCCGACGGACAGGAGAGGGTTTCAAGGAAGAGAAGGGAAGACGTCAGCACGCATCGTGTTGATGGACGACAACCACTACGACCCGCTCAACGCCAGTGACCGCCCATGACAAGGGAGATGATGAGCCCGAAGCCCACTCGGTCAGCTGAAAGATGAGAGTCCGTTGTTCTCCCTGATACCGGAGCCTAACCGGTATTAAAGAAACCATTCCCCAGCAGTGTCTGTCGTTTCTGCGTGCCTCGCCCTATAGGCGTCATGATCCTGCGGGTCTGGCGGACACGGCCTGCGCAGGGTTGCCCTTGGATCGGCGCGGAGTGTACACACTTACCGCAGCCAGTGACAATAAAAAATCGTGTTAAAAAACGGGTTTTCATCGGGGGGCAAAATCTCGCTGCCAGCAAGGCGGGCTCTGGGATGGCGGGGGATGAGAGTGCGTGGGCGAGGCGATGAAAATAACCAACACGTCACGCTTTTTGGGTCACCCCTTGCCAGCGCTGGGCCGAGGGGAAATTCAGCTTTTTCGCAATTGCTTAACCAGTTTTCATTTTGGAATTTTTATGCAAACTGCCGAGCAATGATCCCCGCCCCTCCCCTTCGATGGCCCTCCTCTCCCCCACAAAGTCATCAAAAACTGCGCTGACGCAATAAGCGGCGCCGCCGTCTTGGCCACAATGACTCCTCTTTCGTGACCCGAGGCTTGCCCATGAACACCCTGCTTTCGCGCTTTCTCCACTACCTCACCTTTCATACCCGTTCCGATGCGACCAATCCTGACTGCCCCAGCAGCGAGGGACAGCGCCTCTTCGCCCGGGCCCTGTGCGACGAAATGACGCAGATGGGGCTGAGCCAGGTCACCCTGGACGAGCATGGTTACCTCACCGCCTGCCTGCCGGGCAACCAGCCGGATGCCCCCGCCATCGGGCTCATCGCCCACATGGACACCGCCGATTACGAGGCCGAGTGCGTCGTCCCCCAGATAGTCGAGAACTATCAGGGGGGCGATATCTGCCTTGGCAAGGGGGACGAGGTGCTGGCCATCCGCCAGTACCGCTTCCTGAAAAACTACCTGGGGCAGGATCTCATCACCACCGACGGCACCACCCTGCTGGGGGCCGACGACAAGGCGGGCATCGCCGAGATCCTCACCGCCGTGGAATACCTGCAGGCTCACCCCGAGATCCCCCGTGGCGATGTCTGGGTCGGCTTTACCCCGGACGAGGAGATAGGGCGCGGTGCCGACCGCTTCCCGCTGGACCGCTTCCCGGCCAAGTGGGCCTACACGGTGGATGGCGGCGAGCTCGGCGAGCTCGAATGCGAGAACTTCAACGCCGCCAGCGCCACGGTGCGCATCACAGGCAACAACGTCCACCCCGGCACCGCCAAGGGCAGCATGATCAACAGCCAGACCCTGGCCGCCCGCTTCCATGCCGCCATGCCCGCCGAGCAGACCCCGGAGTGCACCCAGGGGTATGAGGGCTTCTTCCACCTGGCCCGGATGGAGGGCACGGTGGAGGAGACCACCCTGCACTACCTCATCCGCGACTTCGACGATGACTGCTTCGCCGCCCGCAAGGCCCAGCTCAAGGAGCGGGTCGCCTCCCTGCAACTGGACGCCCCCAAGGCGCGCATCACCCTGGAAATAGTGGACAACTACCGCAACATGCGCAGCCAGATAGCGCCCCATCCCCACATCGTCGAGCTGGCCAAAGCCGCCATGGAGGCCGCCGACGTGGTGCCCAAGATCAAACCCATTCGCGGCGGCACCGACGGCGCCCGGCTCTCCTTCATGGGGCTGCCCTGCCCGAACCTGTTCACCGGCGGCCACAACTTCCACGGCAAGCACGAGTTCATCCCCCTGCAATCCATGGAAAAAGCGGTCGCCACCCTGGTGGCGCTGGTGCGCCTCACCTCTGCCTGGCGGGCAGAGTAAGGGGGCAAGGACGGGGCTCGCCCCGTCATCAAACCGTCACCCAACCGACACACGAAAGGCACGCAGGGGCGTCAAGCTGGGGCAAAGTTCAGCGGAGCCTTGCCCATGTTCGACGTCGATACCCTGTTGGGGCAGCACCTGCCCCACCTCGCCAGCCAGCCCCTCCTCCGTCCCCTGATGAGGCAGGGGCTGCGCTGGTTGCTGCATGAGGAGGCCTTCACCCGCTTTGCCGCGCGCCATCCCCACCTGCGCGGTCTGGACTTCGTCGAGCAGGCCCTCACCGAGCTCCACTTCGACTACCGGGTGAGCGAGGCCGAGCTCGAGCACATTCCCGCCAGCGGCCGGGTCATTCTTGTCGCCAACCACCCCATCGGCTCCCTGGACGGGCTGGCCCTGCTGCGCCTCATCGGGCGCATTCGCCCCGACGTCAAGATAGTGGCCAACCAGGTGTTGGCCCAGCTCGCGCCGCTGCGCCCATTGCTATTGCCGGTGGACAACCTGGGGGGCAAGACCGACAGGCAGGCCATCCTCGCCATGAATGAACACCTCGCCGCCGACGGGGCCCTGGTTATCTTCCCCGCAGGCGAGGTCTCCCGCCTCGGCCCCAAGGGGGTGAAGGATGGCCCCTGGCAGGCCGGCTTCATCAAGCTGGCCCAGCGCAGCCGAACGCCCCTGGTGCCCATTCACCTGGGAGGGCGCAACAGCCTCTGGTTCTATCTCGCCTCCTGGCTCAACAAGCCCGCCTCCGCCCTGCTGCTGGTGCGCCAGCTGTTTCGCCAGCAGGGGCAGACGCTGCCGGTGACCATAGGGGCGCGCATTCCCCTCGCCAGTTTTCAGGAGCTGCCGGCCAAGACGGCGGCCCGGCTGGTGCGTGGCCACCTCTACCGAATCGCTCGGGGCAAGGCGGGACGGTTGCAGACCGAGGCCCCCATCGCCCTGCCGGAGGATCGCCGCCTGCTGAAACAGGCCATCGACGGGTGCGAGCTGCTCGGCCAGACCCCGGACGGCCAGCGCATCCTGCTCTATCGTCGCCACGAGCAGAGCCACTCGGTGATCCTGCGTGAGCTGGGGCGCCTGCGGGAGATCGCCTTTCGGGCGGTGGGGGAAGGCTCGGGCAAGCGGCGGGATCTCGATGCCTTCGACGATGACTATCACCACCTCATCCTCTGGGATCCCGCCCGCCTCGACATCATCGGCGCCTATCGTTTTGCCCCGGTGGCCGAACGGCTGGCCAGCAAGGGGCTGGATGGCCTCTACAGCCACACCCTGTTCGGCTTCGAAGAGAAGCTGCTGCCCCGGCTGGAACAGGCCATCGAGCTTGGCCGCAGCTTCATCCAGCCCGCCTATTGGGGCAAGCGGGGGCTCGATTACCTCTGGTTCGGCATCGGGGCCTATCTGGCCCGCTATCCCCAATACCGCTACCTGTTCGGGCCCGTCACCCTCTCCGGCAGCCTGCCGCCGGCGGCCAAGGATCTGCTGGTGAGCTTCTATCGCCAGCACTTCGCCCCCGCCCTTGCCCTCGCCCCTTCCCGCCGCCCCTATCCCGCCACGCCGACGCTGTTCGAGGGGCGCGATTACGGGGACGACCTCAAGGTACTCAAGGCCGGGCTCGACAACCTGGGCTGCGCCATTCCCACCCTCTACAAGCAGTACGCCGAGCTGTGCGAGCCGGGGGGCGTGCAGTTCATGGACTTTGGCATCGACCCGGACTTCAACCACTGCATCGACGGCCTGGTGTGGGTGGACGTGAGCCGCATCAAGCCCCACAAGCGGGCCCGCTATATCGGCCTCCCCGCCGGGGAAGGGCTGGCCACATCTGGCGACCGTTGACCGGCGCTGCAACGAAAGAGGGAGGCCTGCGCCTCCCTCTTTCACATCATGGGTGATGCCGCCTACTCGGCTGCGGGTTTGCGATCCGCATGGCCGAGATCCCGCTCCGGGGCGATGACATCCCGCACCCGCTGCTTGATCTCCTTGGCCTCGGGGAAGCCCTCGTCGGCCACCCTGTCCCACACCAGCACCCCGTCCACCAGGATGCGAAACTCCCCCTTGCTGGCGGGCACCAGGGCCACCTCTCCCAGTTCGCCGTCGAAGGTGGAGAGCAGCTCCTGGGCGAGCCAGGCGGCCCGCAGCATCCAGCGGCAGAGGGTGCAGTAACGGATTTCGATGCGCGGTTTCGCGAGGGGCAAATGGGTGTCTGTCATGGGGTGACTCCGTGAAAATCGGTCAACCAGTGGCGAGCGATGCGCTGCATGGTGGCCTGGGGCAATTCGTGAAGGCCCGGGGTGGATGCCTGATGGGCCAGTTGGTGCACCCCTTCGATGATCTCCGCCAGCACCAGGTAGACATATTCGCCGATGACGGCACCGTGGACGAAGTTGACCGCCTCCCCCCGGTTGAGCAAAAAGATGGTGCTGCCGTCCGGCCGGGTCAGGGCCAGCACATGGGGACACACCTCCTCGCTCGGCCAGGGCAGCTGGGCGAGGCTGAAGGCGAATTCGTCGTCGGCGGAGGTGACCGAGGCCAGCATGGCGCCGGGGCGCAGGGCCTGCAGATCGGATATATCGAGGGAGCCGTTGCCGGTGGAGCAGATCACCAGCTCGGCGCGGCCCAGGGCCTCGGCCTTGTTCACCAGCTTGAAGCCGTGGGAGAGCGCCTCCACCTGGCGCAGGGCATCCGTCTCCACCAGCTCCAGATGCAGGTTGCGACAGCGCAGTTCCCGAGCGATGCTGCGCCCCACCTTGCCATAGCCGAACAGGGCGGCCTGGCAGACATTGAAGGTACGCCTCAGGGTACGTGCGAGGGACTCCGCGGAGTAGACCACGCTCAGGCCGATCTGGATATCTTCCGCCTGCTTGAGGGGGCTGCGGGCCACCGAGATGACGGGGGTCGCCAGGGACTCCTGTTCGTAGCGCTGATGGCCGTTCTCGGTCATCTCCACCACCCCGATGAAGCGGGCGCCAAAGTGCTCGGCCAGTACCGCCTGGCTCTTGGCGAAGTAGCCGCCGATGTCGAGGATGATGAGCCGCTCGTGAGACATCACCAGGGGGGCAATCTGGGCGATCACCTCACCGGGATCCGAGGTCCAGTGGCGATTGAGGGGCAGCACGGGGTAGTGCTGCTGAGCCCAGGCCAGCGTCGACCCGTGCACGGACTTGGGTTTGGGCAGGATGGCACCGACCCGGCCCACCCGATCGAGCACCTGGATGAAGTCGGGTCTGTCGGGAAGCAGGTGGGTCACCAGCAGGATGCAGAGATCCCCAAGACATCCCTGTTCGGTGAAATGGCGAAAAAACAGATGCTCAGATCCCTGACTGTGCAACTGTGGCCTCCTTAGCGTGCCGCGGGAAAGCAGGCAAACAGAACCCGGCATAGCCGGGTTCTGTGTGTATCCAGATAATTGAAAATCCTTTTTATCCGAAAGCACCATGGGTCTCAATCTTTATCTGTCCAGACTTTGACAAGCCCATCAATTTCTAAGGTAATAGCCTGTTTTTCATGCAGAAATCAGTAAAGTGACGCCTCTGGCCATACCCACCACAGACTCACTCCGGCACCGACGGCCGCCATCAGGATCAAGACCCCCCAGCGAGAGAGTCCCGGGCGCCCGTGCAGGGCACGTTCCAGCAGCGGCAACAGCCAGACCGGCAGCAGCACCAGCAGGGGCACTTCCACGTACTGCCAGGCGAGCATCTGCACGAAGGCGAGTGCCAGCCCCAGGGCGGCCGGGGTCACCTTGACCCCTGCAAAGGCGCCGAGCAGGACACGGAATCCGGCAAACGCGGCCAGGGCACCCGTCAGCTGGGCGATGAGCAGGCTGCCATCGATGCCGATGACCAGCGCCAGCCAGATGAAGGCCAGGGCGAAGCCGAGCCCCTCCTCGCTGTCACCGCGCCAGCTCGTCCAGCCAGACCAGAGGATGGCGGGCAGCAGGGCCAGCCAGATCCCGGGCTCGCTCGCCAGCACGGAGGCCAGCCCCTGCCACCACACCAGGGCGCCCAGCCCCCCGAACAGCGCGAGGGCGATCCCCTTGTTGGAACCCTGGGTCAGGGCGGGCACCAGCAGGGTCAGCGGCAGCCACTGCCACGCCTTGACCGGCAGGCCATAGGCACCGCCCAGCAGGCAGCCCACCAGCCAGATCCCCAGGGCGCCCCACAGATAGCCCAGCCGCGGCCAGCGCCACGACAGCAAAGCGGCCCCTAAAGGAGCCGCCAGGGTTTGAAGCAGGAGTGCTGCGCCCATTACTTGCGCACGCCTTCAACGAACAGGTTGATGGTCATCTCGTCAGGGATGTTCGGCACCATGTAGTTCACGCCGAACTCGCTGCGCTTGATGGTGGTGGTGGCGTTGAAGCCGCTGCGGTAGCCGCCCCAGGGATCCTTGCCTTCGCCGATGTGGACCAGGTCGAAGGCCACGTCCTTGGAGACGCCGTGCAGGGTCAGGGTGCCCTTGAGCACGCCTTTGTCCTTGGTGCCTTCATAGCCGGTGCTGACGAAGGTCATCTTGGGGTACTGCTTCACGTCCAGGAAGTCGGGGCTGCGCAGGTGCTTGTCGCGGGCCTCGTGGTTGGAATCCACGCTGGCGGCATCGATTTCGAAGCTCGCCTTGGCCGCCGCCGGGTTGGCGTCGTCCATGCTGAAGGTGCCACTGAAGGTGTTGAACCGGCCGACCAGTTCGGAGAAGCCGAGGTGGCCCACCTTGAACTGGACTGTGGTGTGCGCTGCATCGACATCGTAATCGGCAGCCATCAGGGGAGCCGCCATAAACAGGCAGGAGGCCAGCAGGGCCTTGGTCATTTTCATTCCGATCGTTCCTTCATTGGGGGTTCACAACGGTGTCCAAAATGCTAACCTCCTATCGAGAATAGATAATCATCGATTTATTAAAATAATTATCAACCGAGAGTGGAATATGGATCAGATAGCCGCCATGCGCACCTTCATCAAGGTGGTGGAGTGCCAGAGCTTCACCAAGGCCGCCCATCAGCTCGGGATCTCGGTCGCCATGACCTCCAAGCTGATGCAGCAGCTCGAGGAGTCCCTCTCCACCCGGCTGCTGTCGCGCACCACCCGCCAGGTCAACCCCACCGAGGCGGGCCAGTTCTACTACCAGCGCTCCCTGGCCCTGCTGGCGGAGCTGGAAGAGACCCACAGCCAGCTCACCCACAACAACCAGCAGCCCCAGGGCACCCTCAAGCTCTCGGTGCCCATGGATTTCGGCTACCTGCACCTCTCCCCCGCCCTGCCCCTGTTTCGCGAGCGCTACCCGGACTTGAAGCTCGAGATTGAGTACAGCGACCGGCGGGTGGCCCTGGTGGAGGAGGGGTTCGATCTGGCGCTGCGCATCGGCAACCTGCCGGACTCCTCCCTGGTGGCCAAGCCGCTCGCCATGATGAAGATGGTGGTGTGCGCCAGCCCCGACTACCTGGCCCGCCGGGGCAGGCCGAAGACCCCGGAGGATCTCAAGCAGCACGACTGCCTCATCTACACCCTGACCCAGCCGGACTGGGTCTTCAAACGGGATGGGGAGGAGCACAGCATCCGCCCCCAGGGACCCCTTCGCGCCAACAACGGGGTGGCCCTGACCCGGGCCGCCTGCGACCACCAGGGCATCATCTTGCAGCCCACCTTCATCGTGGGGGATGCGCTGCGCTCGGGGGCGCTGGTCCCCTTGTTGCTGGAGTGGGAGAAGGGGCAGGTGGGGCTCTATGCCCTCTATCCGCACCGCCGTTTCGTGTCGGCCAAGGTGCGCTGCTTCATCGAATTCGTGCAGGAGCGCTATCTGGCGCCCCACTACTGGGACAGGGAGACCTGAGCCCGGGCTCAGGGGGTGGGCATCAGCTCGGCCACCAGCAGGTGATCCTGCTGGCTCATCTGCCAGCGTGGCAGGCGCTGGCGCAAGGCGGCGAGCTCGGCCTCCCCCAGCGCATAGGGCAGGGTGACGTGCAGGCAGTGGCAATCCAGCATGGCCGCCAACTGCATCATCAGGGCGAGGTTTGCCTCGTCGCTCTTGTGCTTGTTGATGCGCTTGCCGAGCTCGTGGCGAAAGTGGGTCTCGGGATCCTGGGTCATCGCCTGCCAGCCATAGCCAAAGAGCGGGATGAAGGCGCTGACGATGCCAAGGGCGGTGAGGGGCCGTTTGGGCGGGTGATAGAGGGCATTGAGATCCAGCAGGATGGGGCTTTGATGGGGCTCACGACTGCCGGATAAAATAGTATTGCTCATTGGATTACCCTGTTGATTCCTCTAGACTTCGCCGCATATTTGACCTGACATGCCAACGAGGTGCTGATGCTAAGCGATATCGAGATCTCCCGCCAGTCCCCCCGCCTGCCCATCGCCGAGGTGGCAGCACAGCTCGGCATAGCGGCCGCCCATCTCCACCCCCACGGCCATTACAAGGGCAAACTCGACCTCGCGCTGCTCCATCACGCCCCCACCCGCGAGCCCGGCAAGCTGGTGCTGGTGAGCGCCATCACGCCGACCCCCCTTGGGGAGGGCAAGACGGTCACCACGATCGGCCTCTCCATGGGGCTCAACCACATCGGCCAGCCCAGCATCGCCACCATTCGCCAGCCGAGCCTCGGCCCCGTCTTCGGGGTCAAGGGGGGCGCCGCCGGGGGCGGCATGGCCCAGGTGGTGCCGATGGAGGAGATGAACCTGCACCTCACCGGGGATTTTCACGCCCTCACCGCCGCCCACAACCTGGCCTCTGCCGCCCTCGATGCCCGCCTGTTTCATGAACGCAAACTCGGTGACCAGTTCAGCGCCAGAACCGGTCTGGCGCGGCTCGATATCGACCCGGCCAACATCCTCTGGCCCCGCACCCTGGACATGAACGACCGGGCGCTTCGCCACCTCACCCTCGGCCAGGGCGGCGCTGCCGATGGTGTCGAGCGCCCCGATCGCTTCGTCATCACCGCCGCCTCCGAGCTGATGGCCATTCTGGCGCTGGCCAGGGATCTCAAGGACTTGCGCGCGCGTATCGGCCGCATCCAGCTCGCCCTCGACCTGCGCGGCAAGCCCATCACCGCCGAGCAGCTGGAAGTGGCGGGGGCCATGACGGTGCTGCTCAAAGACGCCCTCAAGCCCACCCTGATGCAGACCACGGAGCAGACCCCTGTGCTGGTCCACGCCGGCCCCTTTGCCAACATCGCCCACGGCAACTCTTCCGTCATCGCCGATCGCATGGCGCTGGGTCTTGCCGACTACGTGGTGACCGAGGCGGGTTTTGGCTCCGACATGGGGCTGGAGAAGTTCTTCAACATCAAGTATCGCCAATCCGGCCTCGCCCCCGCCTGCGTGGTGCTGGTGGCCACGGTGCGCGGCCTCAAGGCCAACAGCGGCCTGCTTGACATCCGGCCGGGCCAGCCGCTGCCGGCCAGCCTGCAAGGGGAAGATCTCCCCACCCTGACAGCGGGGTGCGCCAACCTCGCCTGGCATATTCACAACGCCCGCCGTTACGGGGTGCCCGTGGTGGTCGCCATCAACCGCTTCCCCACCGACAGCGACGCCGAGCTGGCCCTGCTGGCGGAGGCGGCGCGCCAGGCCGGTGCCTGTGGGGTCGCCCTCTCCCAGGCCTTCACTGACGGTGGCGCGGGCGCGGCGGATCTGGCTCACGCCGTGGTGGCGGCCTGCAAGCAGCCCAGTGAGGTCAGGCTGCTCTACCCCGATGAGATGAGCCTTGCCGCCAAGCTCGCCACCCTGGTGGAGTGCGGCTATGGTGGCCGGGGCGTCACCCTCTCGGACAAGGCGCGCCAGCAACTGGCCAGACTCTCGGCAGAGGGCCAGGATCACCTGCCCGTCTGCATGGCCAAGACGCCGCTCTCCATCAGCCATGACCCGGCCAGGAAGGGCGTGCCGACGGACTTCGAGGTCCCCATCGAGGAGGTGAAACTCTGCGCGGGGGCAGGCTTCGTCTATGCCCTGGCGGGCCCCATCATGACCATGCCGGGCCTGGGTAGCCTGCCGGCCTATCGCCATATCGACATCAACGATGACGGGGAGATTGTCGGCCTGAGCTGACGCGCAGGCTGGCAGTCTACCGTCCCTGAACACCATATCGACATCGACGATGACGGGGAGATTGTCGGCCTGAGCTGACGTGCAGGCTGGCAGCCTGCCCTCCCTGAGCGCCTGACGGCGAGATAGCCCGATTGCGCCACATGATCGGGCAAGCAGTCTGGCGCCGACCGGTTACGCGGCGCTAATCGACCCTGACATCAACAGACCCGCCATAAACAACAAGGCCCCGCCGATTGGCGGGGCCTTGTTGTGCGTATCAGAACGCCATCAGTAGTGGAAGCGTCCCAGCTTGCTCATGACCGTCTCGGTCAACCCGTGCATCTGCCGGCTCTGGGCATCCTGCTCCCGCGCCACCCGGGTGGAGGCGCTCGCCAGCTCGTGGATGTTGCTGACGTTCTGGTTAATCTCCTCGCTCACCTTGGATTGCTGCTCGGCGGCGCTCGCAATCTGGGTCGCCATGTCCTGGATACGGTCGGCGGCCTGCACTATGGTCGCCAACTCGCTTACCGCCTGCTCGGCATCACGCAGCGCCAGGCTGCTCAACTGGCGCCCCTCTGTCATGGTGTCGACCGCGGCGCGCGTGGTGTCCCGCAGCCTGTCTATCATCTGTTGGATCTCCTGGGTCGAGGCCCGTGTCTTGGAGGCCAGGGTACGCACCTCGTCGGCCACCACGGCGAAACCGCGACCATGTTCACCGGCCCGTGCCGCCTCGATGGCTGCATTCAGCGCCAGCAGGTTGGTCTGCTCAGAGATGGTCCGGATCACATCCAGGATGCTGCCAATCTGCACCCCCTGCTGCTGCAAGGCGGTGATCCTGTCCGACACCTCGCTGACCTGGGCACTCAACTGGCGGATGCCGTTGGCAGAGGCGCTCACCACCTGCTGACCCTTGTGCACCGCATGACGGGTCTCATCCACCGCCTGGGCCGTGATCTGGGCGCTGCTGGAGACGGAGTCTGCGGTCGATGACATTTCATGGATGGCCGTGGCCACCAGCTCGACCTGCTCCAGCTGGTGATGGCTGTTCGCCAGCCCCTGCTGGGCCTGCCTGGCCGAGTTCACCGCCGCCTGCTGCAACTCGTGCACGCTGGTGGCGGTGTCGGTCACTATGCCCTGCACGGTCGCGACGAACTGGTTGATCCCCTCCGCCAGCACCCCGGTTTCATCGCGCCGGTGCTGGGTCAGCCGCTGGGTCAGATCCCCTCCGGCGCTGGAGAGACGCGCCACCATGCGAGCCGTCTCCTGCACCGGCCGGGAGATGGACCCTGCCGCGAAAGCGAGCCCGACCAGACCGATACCCGCCACCAGGATGCCCACCATCAACTGGGTCCAGACCCCCTTGCCAAAGGCCTCGGCACGGGCCTGCGCCATCCGCTCGTACTCGGCATAGAGGGCGCTGCCCGGCACCTCGATGGCGATCCCCCAGGCCTGTGTGACCTTGTTGAGGCTGATGGGTGCGAAGACCCTCAAGCCATCGGCGTGCTCGTCGCTGCCCCTCTCGCCACGTTGCAACTGGGCCAGCAAGGATGGATCCTGCAAGCGCTGCCCTACCCCGTCGCCATCGCGGGAGTCGGCGGCGATGATGCCCATGGGGCTGATGATGCGCACCCTGCCCTGCCCGTCGAATACCCGTCGGCTGATGTCAGCGGCCAGCCGTTGCAGGTAGTTGAGGGAGTAGTCGATGCCCACCATGCCGAGGTATTGATCCCCGTTCAGCACAGGCACCACGAAGGAGGTGAGCAGGGTGGGCTGACCGTTGACCTGGTAGACGGAGGGGTCGACGGCGCAGCTTGCCTTGCTCTCCTGCGGGCAGAGATACCACTCGGAGGCCCGGATCCCGGTCGCGCTCGGCGTCTTGCTGTAGAAATCCCCCAGGGGTTTGAGGTCAAAACCGGCCGGGCCGCGGCTCCAGTAGGGGGCGAAGTTGCCCGATGCCTGGCTATGCCGGCCATCACCGGTATGGAGCGCATCCTGACCGTCGAAACGATCCGCCTCCCAGCCACTGTAGATGCTGAGGAAATCCGGGTTGCGATCCCCGATGTCCTTGAGCAGGGCCGTGACCTCGTCCCGATCGAGAGGCTCGGACTGATGGACATTGCCCGCCAGCAGTGCCGCCAGGGTTTCGGCCGCATCCAGCGCCAGTTCGAAGGAGCGTGCCACCTCGCTCGCCTGACCATCCGCCAGGGTCAGCAGCCACTGCCTGGCCTGCTGGCGGGCCGCATCGTGGCTCTCCTGCTGGATCTTCTCCTGCATGCTGGCCAGGGAAACATAGCTGTAACCCACCACGCTGAGGACGGTGGTCAGCAGGATGCAACCCGCAAAGAACATGACTTGATACTTGATGGAACGGAACATGACGGATGGTGGGTCTCTTGAGCCAAAAAGGGGGGGCATCATACGGGCTCGCAAACAGGTCGCAAACGGCCCTGCATGAAATTAATCGCCGATTTGTGAGCGAATTCGAACATCCAGCCTGTCATCCCCCCATCCGGTAGGTGACGGGGCAGACGGGCCGGTTGAAACGGGCACAGGGGGGGCGATGACAAACAACAAGGCCCCGCCGATTGGCGGGGCCTTCTGCGCTGTGCCGGGTGGCAGCAAGACTCAGAGGGTGAAACGCTGGGTCATATGGTGCAGGGTATTGGCCAGCTTGCTCAGCTCGACACAGGCCTGGGCGGTCTGCTGCGCCCCCTGGGCATTCTCGTCGGCGGCGGTGTGGATCTTGACGATGCTGCGATTGAGCTCCTCGGTGACCGCGTTCTGCTGCTCGGTGGCGGTGGCGATCAGGGTGTTCATGTCGGTGATCTGGGTGACGGCACCGTTGATGCTGTCGATGCTGCTCCCCGCCTCCCGCGCCAGCTCCACGCTCTCCTGCATCTGCTGACGGCTCAGCTGCATGGCGCTGCCCGCCTCGGCGGTGCGCTCCTGAAGCACCTCGATCATCTTGCTGATCTCGGCGGTGGACGCCTGGGTGCGCTGGGCCAGACTGCGCACCTCGTCCGCCACCACCGCAAAGCCACGGCCCTGCTCGCCGGCACGGGCCGCTTCGATGGCCGCATTCAGTGCCAGCAGGTTGGTCTGCTCGGCGATGCCGCGAATCACGTCCAGCACCATGCTGATGCTGGCGCTGTCGGTCTCCAGTTGCTGCACCACGCTCCCGGCCTGCTCTATCTGGCGGGAGACCTGCTCTATGCTGCCGATGGCGCTGCGCACCACCTGGTTGCCCTGGGTGGAGGTGCGGGAAGCCTGCTTGGCCGCCCCCATGGCGTCCGTGGTGTTGCGAGCCACCTCATTGACGGTGGACTGCATCTCGTTCATGGCGGTGGCGACCTGAGAGACCTCTCCCTGCTGGCTTGCCATGCCTTTGGCGGACTGCTCGGAGATGGCGCTCACCTCCTCTACCGCGCTGCTGAGCTGGCTCACCGAGCCGGAGATTTCGCTCACCAGCTCTGCCAGTGCCCCCTGCATCCGGTCGATGGCCGACCCCAGCTGACCCAGCTCGTCGCGGTTGAAGCGGTTGCCGCGGACCCACTCCTGCAGCTCGCCCCGGCCGAGATCGCCGCTCGCGATGCGCTGGGCCTGACGGGCCAGCATGATGAGCGGGTCGCGGATCTGGCGGGTCAGCACCACCGAGAGGGCGACAACCAGGGCCAGGCCGATCACCAGGGCCAGGGTCACGCTCAGCTTGGCGCTGTCAAAGGCGTCCACCACCTCGGCGCGGGAGCCCACGGAGTAGCCGTGGTTGATGCGGATAAGCTCACCCACCGACTTGGTCAGATTGGTATAGAGGGTGACCCCCTCCCCCATGAAGAGGTGCCGGGCTTCGGCCATCTGTCCCGAGTCCTGCATCTGCCGGATGCGCTGGTGCAGGGCGACATATCGCTCCCAGTCCGCCTTGACGATGTCAAAGGCGCGGCGCTCCTCCCGATCCTCCGCCCAGATGGTGCCATCGTGGGCCACTATCTGGCGCGCAGCCTCTTGCAGGCTCTTCTCGCTCTCGTTGCGATAGCGGGCCCTCTGCTGGGCATCGTCCGCCACCAGGAAGACATCCAGTTCGTAGCGGCGCAGGGCATTGATGGTCTCGCCGAGGGTGCTGGTGCGCACGACGGCGGGCAGGATGCTGTCGGTAAAGCCGATGGCGGCGCGGTTCATCTTGCTGAATTCAAACAGCGAGAAGCCGCCGATAAAGGCCATCATCAGGCCGAGTACGGCAAAGCCGGCGGTAAGTTTTTTGCCTATCGTCATGGTGTTCATGGCATGTCCTGCATGGGGGAAAACAAGTGGCATTGCTGGGCGCAGGCCTGGCCTGCGCCTTCACTACCCTCCTTGGCAGCACATCTCGTCCCTGTTGGCGCGCACAAGGGCGGGCCCGGGGTGTCGGCGTCAACCAGACCGTCCGACAACACGGAGAGCCATAGCGACCGGCACGGTCACAACTTTAGGTATTTTTCAAAAAAAGTGAGGGAAAGGAGACGGGGCCTGTCGGCGACAGGCCCCGGGAGCACTACCCTTTCAGACCACCGAGGAACTCGGTGCGGGTGTCGGGCTGGGTCTTGAAGACGCCGCCCAGAGAGGTGGTGGTGGTGTAGGAGGTGGAGTCCATCACGCCACGGGCCTTCACGCAGAAGTGGGTCGCCTTGATGCTGATGGCCACGTCCCTGGTGCCAAGCAGGGTCTGCAACGCCAGCAGGATCTGCTGGGTCAGCCGCTCCTGTACCTGGGGACGGCGGGCGAAGAACTGCACGATGCGGTTGATCTTCGACAGGCCAATCACCTTGCCGCGGGGAATGTAGGCCACGTGGGCAAAGCCGTCTATGGTGACGAAGTGGTGCTCGCAGGTGCTGGTGAGGCTGATGTCCCGCACCATGATCATCTCGTCCACCTTCATCTTGTTCTCGATCACCGTCACCTTGGGGAAGGTGGCATAGTCGAGGCCGGAGAAGATCTCGTTCACGTACATCTTGGCAATGCGGTGCGGGGTCTCGGCCAGACTGTCGTCGGCCAGATCCAGTCCCAGCGTCTCCATGATGGCGCGCATATGACCTTCGATTTTTTCCTTTTTCTGCTGGCCGCTCAATTCATTGGCCACCAGAGGTGTCTCAAGGCCCTCGGCCTCGAGCGCCGCCCTGACCAACAGGGCTTCCTGGCTTAAGCTCGTCATCGTGTTTCTCTCCCACGCTCAGGGACTGTGCTGGCCTGCGGCATGGTGCCGCGGCGCAATCTTACAGGGCGATTATTGTCATAATTCTGTCTAACTCAAGCCCGGTGCCCGACTTTATGCCAAACCACCCCGTTTTGTCCGCACCGGCCTGCCCATTCGGGGGCAAGGCCGTGCCGCCTCTTCCCCAGCACCATCTCGCACAAGCCACGCATTGGTTACCCATCAGGAGGTAATTCAACGGGATAGCGCCCCAGAATCCGATCACTCCGGGGCATCTGCCCCCCATTACAGCACCTTCGGCCTGCCCATCGGAGCGGATTTTTGGGATAATCCGCCCCCTACACACCAGAGAGGTCATGATGATGGGATTCGATACCGGTGCACTCCTCCCCTTGGACAAGGCCCTGCAAGGGATGCTGGAACAACTCACCTGCTGCTGCGAGACGGAGCGGTTGCCCCTGCCCCAGGCGCTGGATCGGATCCTGGCCGAGGAGATAAGCTCCCCCCTCTTCGTCCCCCCCTTCGACAACGCCGCCATGGACGGCTATGCCGTACGCCTGGCGGATCTCGCCGCCGGGGTGCCGCTCCCCGTGGCGGGCAAGGCCTTTGCGGGCCAGCCCTATGAGGGGGAGTGGCCCGCCGGCCACTGCATCCGCATCATGACCGGGGCCCCTGTGCCCCCGGGTGCTGACGCAGTGGTGATGCAGGAAGAAACGCAAGCCGGCGACAACGGGATCACTTTCCTGACCCGCCCCGTTGCTGGCCAGAACATCCGTCGCCGCGGCGAGGACCTGGCGCAGGGTGCCCAGGTGCTCGAAAGCGGCCTTCGCCTGAGCCCCAGGGAGCTGCCGCTGCTCGCCTCCCTTGGCATCGCGAACGTCACGGTGCGCCGTCCCCTCAAGGTCGCCATCTTCAGCACAGGGGACGAGCTCAAGCCTCTGGGCACCCCGCTCCAGCACGGGGACATCTACGACTCCAACCGCTACGGGGTCAAGGCGATGCTGAGCCGCATGGGCTGTGAGTGCCTGGACCTTGGCATCATCCCCGACGATCCGGCGGCCCTGCGCGCCGCCTTCTTGCAGGCCGACCGCGAGGCCGATGCCCTGATCACCACCGGGGGGGTCTCGGTGGGAGAAGCGGACTTCACCAAGCAACTGCTCGAAGAGCTCGGGGAAATTGGCTTCTGGAAGCTCGCCATCAAGCCGGGCAAACCCTTCGCCTTTGGCCGATTGCCAAACGCCTGGTTCTTCGGTCTGCCGGGCAACCCGGTCTCCGCCATGGTCACCTTCGATCAGCTGGTGCAACCGGCCCTGGCCAGACTCGCCGGTCAGCAGTTTGCACGCCCGCACCCCCTCCAGGCCCTGGCGACAGCGCCGCTCAAGAAGAGCCCGGGGCGCCAGGACTTCCAGCGCGGCATCCTGAGCGTGGGCCCCAATGGTCTCGAGGTACGCAGCACCGGCTCCCAGGACTCCGGGGTGTTCAGCTCCCTGTCCCGGGCCAACTGCTACATCGTGCTCGAGCAGGAGCGCGGCAAGGTGGCCGCCGGTGAGACGGTCACCGTCGAGCCCTTCTCGGGGCTGCTGCTGTGAGCGAGATCCTGAGCGACGCAGAACTCCTTCGCTACAACCGCCAGATCGTGCTCAAATCCTTCGACTTCGAGGGGCAGGAGGCGCTCAAGCAATCCCGCGTGCTGGTCATCGGCGCCGGGGGCCTCGGCTGCGCCGCCAGCCAGTATCTGGCGGTGGCCGGGGTCGGCCACCTCACCCTGGTGGATTTCGATCGGGTGGAGCTCTCCAATTTGCAGCGCCAGGTGCTGCACAGCGACGAGCGCATCGGCCAACTCAAGGTGGAGTCGGCGGCGACGTCCCTGCGCGCCCTCACCCCCTGGCTCGAGGTGGAGACCCACGCAGCCCTCGCCGATGAGGCGCTGCTCGATGCCCTGCTGCCATGCCATCAGCTGGTGCTCGACTGCACCGACAACGTCGCCATCCGCAACCTCCTGAACCAGCGTGCCCGCCAGCACAAAGTGCCCCTGGTCAGCGGCGCCGCCATCCGGCTGGAAGGGCAGCTCTGCAGCTTCACCTGGCAGGACGATGAACCCTGCTACGCCTGTCTCAGCGCCCTCTTTGGCGATCAGGCCCTCACCTGTGTCGAGGCGGGGGTACTGGCCCCCGTGGTGGGACTGGTGGGCAGCCTGCAGGCGCTCGAAGCCATCAAGCTGCTGGCGGGCATGGGCAAAAGCTACAGCGGCCGCCTGCTGGTGATCGACGGTCTGGGTGGCAGCTTTCGCGAGCTGAAGCTTCCCAAACGCCCCGACTGCCCGGTCTGCTCAAGGTCCTGAGCGGCAGAGCGCGCCCACAAAAAAGCCGAACCCCGGGGTTCGGCTTTTTTCATTGGGCTGCGGGTCGTCACAAAGGGCCTAGAAGATCCCCTTCGCCTTGACCTTCTTCATGCTCGCCACCTGGTTCGAGAGATCCTCGATGAGGGGCTCGGCCAGCTCGGACGAGCCAGCCGCCCGGGCGGGCTGGCTGGCCAGGCGCTGGATCAGGCGGTGCTGCTCGCGAATGAGCCGGGACTGCTCCTCCAGCTGGCGGGAGAGCAGCTGGATGCTGCCCGCAAGGGGGGCCAGATCCGCCTCTCCCCCCGCTGTCGGCAGCTTGCCCGCGATGGCCTCTGCCAGCAAATCGTGATCGAGCGGGGCCGGCAACCCCTGCTTCAGCTCGTCCCAGAGCCCGGTGGGCTGCTGCTCGCCGATGCGGCTTACAATCTCGTCCACCAGGCTGTCCGGAAGTGGCGCCGCCGCCTGCTGACCCAGACGCTGAACGATTTCATCCGCCAGCCCCCGGTTGTCTCCCTGCCCCAGCTGGGGAGCCAGCCTGGCCACGATTTCATCGATCAGGGTATCGGTCGCCACGGGCGCACTCCCTTCCCCCAGCTCGAAGCCGCAACTGGCGAAGACATGGCGCAGGGTCGAGAGGTTCACCTGCTCCGGGCCGAAGGCATTGGCCATCCCCTTGCACAGGCTCGGTGCCAGCACATACAGGAACATGCCGCTCAGGTAGATGTCCTTGTGAAAACGGCTCTTGGAGAAGTCGAACTCCTCCACATCGTCCTGGATCTTGCGCGCCCGCTGATACCAGCTTTGCAAGATCCCGGCCGCATAGCGATCAGACTCCAGCGCACCCGGATCCATGAAGATGGAGAAGGTCATGCGCTTGAGTTGACTACTCATCGCCGACCTCGGCCATCACGGGCGCCTCACGGTACACCTCTTCCTCTTCCGTGGTGTAGAGGCAGATCTCCCGCGCCAGGGCGGACTGGGCATCGTCCAGCAGCTCCACCCGCTCCCCCAGGGTCGGATAGGCAGCCTTGATGGCATCGACGATCAGGGACGCGCCGCCACCGACCAGATAGATACGGTTCGGGTTCTTGGCGAACTTCTTGGCCTCGTGAGCCACCTGGGATCCCAGCTCGTCGATCTTGTTCTGCATCTTCTCGAGGATCTTGGGGATCTGGCTCTCGTCGTTGACTACGTCCCGCACGAAGCTCATGTCGTGGCGGCGTTTGATGAACTCGTTGGCCACCAGATAGCTCGAATCGCTGTCTGCCGCCGCCAGCGCCTTGCGGGTCGCGTCGGTTACCATGGAGACGCCGATCTCGTTGTTGCCATACACATCGGAAACGTCGTCAAACTCGCCGACGATGATCCCCATGTCCAGGGTGGTGCCACCGCAGTCGATCACCAGGGTCTTGGTGAACTCGTTGCAGCCCGAGCCAATCAGGCGGGAGAGCGCCGCCGGCAGGCTTTCCGGCATCACCTCCACGCTGACGATGTTGAACAGCTCACCCTTGTTGAGGCTGATGGCCCGCATCAGGTTGCGGCGCTTCTTCTCGATCTTCTCTTCATTGCGCTGGCAGTCATCCGGGTTGTAGAACTCGGTGATGGGCAGGGTCACGGTGATGGCCACATCGCAGGGGGTCACGCCGGTCTGCAACAGGGCATGGTGCACGGAGAGCAGGTTGAGATCGTCGTACTGGTACTCCACGTGGGTGGTGGCCAGGGACTTGTCGGAGGTGGCGTCGTAGGTGTACTTGGTGTTACCTATCTCGTAGTTGTAGATCTTCTTGTCCTTGCGCAAGGCGGCACTCTTCCAATCCTTGCGAAAGGAGTTGGGGGAGATGATGGTCTTGAGCACCTTGTTCTCAATCCAGCTCACCTTGACGTTGGTTGAACCATCGTCGATGGCCATTTTCATTACTTCAGACATGAGGAAATACCTGTTCAATAGGGCAAGATGGGTCCGATTGCCTTGCCATCTGCCACTGGCAAGGCGATCGGACCAATACATACACGGGGGATCAAGGTCAAAAGGCGACAAGTCTAATGGGTTTCTAAAATCCGGTGAAGCAAATGATTGAACCCGGCGGGATCTTCCGCCGGCCAGGCGTGGTGACCATCCGGGGTGTGGATGGTGGCATTGGGCAGGGAGGCGAACTGCTCCACCCGCCGCGCCAGGGGCAGATAGTCGTGACTGGTGGAGATGATGGCCACCGGCTGCCAGAGGGTGCCGAGACGAGCCCGCACCGACCAGCCGGGCAGCGCCTCCAGCAGCGCCTTGTAGGTCTTCTTTTTGTTGCGCACGAAGCGCCCCCGGAAGGTGTGGCGCACCTGGGCGAGATCGGGGCCGGGAAAGAGCTCGCGACCGAGCCACCACGCCAGCGGCCGCATGCCGAACCAGCGCAGCCACTTGAGGCGCATGGCATAGCGCTCCTGCTCCTTTGGCGTCTCCAGCAGAAATTCGCTGAAGCCGTTGACCAGCACCAGCCCCTGCACCTTGTGGGGCAGTTGCAGCGCCAGCTCCAGCGCCACCATGGCACCGAGCGACAACCCCACTACCCAGGCAGGCTCGGGCTGCTCGTCGAGCCAGCGGGCCACGTCCGCCGCCAGGGTGGGCACGTCAAAGGGCCCCTCCTGCATGCTCTGGCCGTGGCCGCGCAAGTCGATGGCCACCACCCGGTAGCGCTCGGAAAAACGCTCGATCTGCGCCTGCCAGTCGAGGCTGGAAGAGCCCAGCCCGTGCAGCAAGAGCAGCAAGGGCCCCTCCCCCGCACTGCGCAGGGCCAAGCCATGGGATTTCATTACCTGATTGCGACGCACCCGTCCCCCCTTTCTCGACGCCATGCCGGCCACTCATGGCCAGCCAATCCGTACTCCGATCCCCCGTCTACCCCTCTCCTACCAGGCTCACCGCCTTGATGTAGGCGTAGAGGCGCATGGCCGGCGTCAGGGCGAGCCGCTGCGCGGAGCGGCTGGTGATCCGGGCCAGCAGTATCTGCTGCCCCAGCGCCAACTGCAACAGGGTCTGCCCCGGTCGCACCTCCCGCACCTCCAGCAGCCGGGTCTCGAGGCAGTTGGAGAGGCTGGAGTGCACGATGGGCTCGGTGGCGATCACCAGATCCCGCGCCGCCACCTTGATCTGCAAGGGGCCAGCTTCATCGGGGGCATGCTCCATGGTCACCATCAGGGTCTGCTCCCCGAGTCGCAGGGTCGCCATCTGCTCGTGCTCGTCGTAGTGGGCCAGGGTCGCCGAGAGCATGACCCCGACGTCGTCGCGACTGGCCAGCGACAGGTCGGTGCGGGCGAAGATCTCCTCGGGGGTGCCCTGGGCCTCCACCCGCCCCTCTGCCAGCAGCACCAGTCCATCGCAGAGCAGGCTCACCTCCTCCATGGCGTGGCTCACGAAGATCATGGGGATGCCGCTCTCCTGCTGCAAGCCCTTGAGCACGTGGGCCTGATGGATGCGGCTGCGCCTGTCCAGCGCCGAGAAGGGTTCATCCAGCAGCAGCAAGTCGGGCTCGGCCAGCAAGGCCCTGGCCAATGCCACCCGCTGACGCTGACCGCCGGAGAGGCCGTGGGCCGGTTGCCCCAGCAGCTCGGCAAAACCGAGGCGCGCAGCCAGATCCTCTGGCTGCCAGCGCCCCCTCCCCTTGCGAGCCGCCAGTTGCAGGTTGCCGAGCACGCTCAGGTGGGGGAAGAGACGGGCATCCTGAAACACCAGCCCGATGCGCCGCACCTCGGGGGGCAGGGCTGCAAGCTCGCGCCCCTGCCAGCGCAGGGCATCGCCCGGGGCCTTGTCGAGCCCGGCGATGATGCGCAGCAGGGTGCTCTTGCCACAGCCCGAAGGACCGAACAGGCCGAGGATGCGGCTGGGGGGCAGCGCCAGATCGCACGCCAGGGTGAAGGGTCCGAAATCACGTCTGGCCTTGAGGTAGAGGTTCATCCGAACAGCCTCCGTTGCCGGCGTTGCAGCACCCCGTAGACCAGCACCAGCATCACCAGGGAGAAGCCCATCAGGCCGCCTGCCAGAATATGGGCATTCTGGTAATCCATCGCCTCCACGTGATCAAACAGGGCGATGGAGAGCACCTGGGTCTCCCCGGGAATGTTGCCGCCGATCATCAGCACCACCCCGAACTCCCCCAGGGTGTGGGCAAAGCCCAGCGCTGCCGCCATCACGAAGCTGGGCAGCGTCATGGGCAGGATGATGCGAAAGAAGCGCTCAAACGGGCCCATCCCCAGGGTGGCGGCAGCCTCCAGCTCCTTGTTGCCCATGTTGACGAAGGCGGAGGTGAGGGGCTGTACCACGAAGGGGAGCGAATAGATGACGGAGGCGATGAGCAGGCCGAGAAAGCTGAAGGCGAGCGGGGCCCCGAAGGTCTCCCGCCACCAGCCACCGAGGCCGTACTCCGGGGAGAAGGCCAGCAGCAGATAGAAACCGAGCACGGTGGGCGGCAGCACCAGCGGCAGGGCCACCATGGCCTCCACCAGGGGGCGCAGCCGGTGCTGGCTGCGAGACAGCCACCAGGCGAGCGGCGGCGACAGCAGCAGCAGGATGGCAGTGGTGCTGGCCGCCAGTTTCAGGGTCAGCCAGACCGCCAGCAGATCCCCTTCACTCATAGGGTCCCCTCTCGGGTGTCGATAAAAAAACAGGGCGCCATCATGACGGGCGCCGCCTTGGGACACGTCAGGCACCGGATCTGGCCAGCACGGGGCTGGCCGGCCCCCGGCAGACGCCGGGCGCTTACTGCGGCAGGGCGTAACCCGCCGCCTTGATCTGCGCCTGTCCCGGCCCCTTGAGCCAGGCGACCAGGGCATCCACCGCCGCCCCTTTCTTCAGCACCAGGGCCTGCTGCTCGATGGGGGGATAGAAGCTGGCCGGCACCGCCCAGGCTTCGCCGGTCTTGCCCGCCTCCACCAGATTGGCCCAGGCGACGAAGCCCAGCTTCGCATTGCCGGTGTCGACGAACTGCCAGGTCTGGCTGATGTTGGCGCCGGTCAGCACCCGATACTGCTTGGGATCGATCTTGAGATGAGCCAGGGTCGCCATGGCGGCAGCGCCATAGGGCGCTGTCTTGGGGTTGGCGATGGCCAGCTCCCCCTGCCAGTGGCGCAAGGTGGCCTCGTCGGGAGCAGGCCCCCCCTTCTGCCAGAGGCCGAGCTGACCGATGGCATAGGTGAAGCGCTCGCTCCCCTTGCCTTCCGACTCCAGCTTTTGAGGGGTCGCCACGTCGGCCGAGAGGAAGAGATCGAAGGGCGCACCGTGGGTGATCTGGGTATAGAGCACGCCGGTGGCCGCCGAACTGATGACGACGCTGTGGCCGGTCTTGGCGGTGAACTCCTTGCCGATGCGCTCTATGGTGCCCTTGAAGTTGGCCGCCACCGCCACCTTGACCTCGTCAGCCAGCACAGCACCGCTGTACATGGCGCCGGCGCCCAGCACCAACACGGATACCCATCTCTTCATTCCTTTGCTCCTTATGTTCCGGCACGGCCGGATCGATTGACGCGAGCTCGAGGCTCACTCCCCTTGTTGCCAGCGGGCCAGGGCGGCGTCATCGCTCGCCCTGGCCTCGACCCAGCGTTGCACCCCGTCGGCGGTCAGCTCTTTTTTCCAGAACGGCGCCCGGGTCTTCAAGAAATCCATGATGAAGTGGCAGGCCTCGAAAGCCGCCTCGCGGTGGGCGCTGCTCACCACCACCAGCACGATCTGATCCCCGAGCAGCAGCTCGCCGATGCGGTGAATGAGGGTGCACTCCTGCAGGGGCCAGCGCCCGCGGGCCTCGGCCACTATGTTCGCCAGCGCCTTCTCGGTCATGCCGGGGTAGTGTTCGAGGGCCAGCCCCTTCACATGCTCCCCCTGATTGAAGTCGCGCACCTTGCCGACAAAGCTGACAATCGCGCCTGTGTCCTGCCGGGCGGCGAGGCGGGCATATTCGTCCGCCAGCGAGAAGTCATCCCGCTGCACCAGAATGCGATCGGTCATGGTTGCGTTGCTCATCCTTAACCTCCAGTCACCGGTGGGAAAAAGGCGACCTCATCCCCGTCATGGAGGGGGGTATCCAGCGGCACCAGGGTCTGGTTGACCGCCACCAGGAGCTTGCCGGATTCGAGCGCCAGCGCCCACTTGTCACCCCGCTCGCTCAAGGCGGCGCGAAGGGCATCGGCACTGGCGTAGTCGCAAGGCAGGCTGAGCTCGTCGCAGCCGACCAGCTCACGCACCTGCGCAAAAAACAGAACCTTGATCATGCCTGCTCTCCTTTGGTCGCACCCAGTTGGAAATGACCGGACTTGCCGCCCTTTTTCTCCACCAGACGCACCTGCTCGATCACCATGTCCTTTTGCACCGCCTTGCACATGTCGTAGATGGTCAGGGCCGCCACCGAGGCGGCGGTGAGCGCCTCCATCTCCACCCCGGTCTTGCCCGAGAGCTTGCACAGGGTACGGATATGGACCCGATTGTGCGCCGCCTGAGGGGCTATCTCGACCTCCACCCGGGTCAGGGCCAGGGGATGGCACAGGGGAATGAGATCCGAGGTCTTCTTGGCCGCCATGATGCCGGCGATGCGGGCGGTGGCGAAGACGTCCCCCTTGTGGTGCTGACCGCTCAGGATCAACGCCAGGGTCTCTGGGGCCATGGTCACGAAAGCCTCGGCGCGGGCCTCGCGTTCGGTCACCTGCTTGTCGGTGACATCCACCATGTGGGCCTCGCCGCTCTGGTTGAGATGGGTCAGGTTCATCTATGCCCCTATCGAAAAATAAGATGGATGATCCGGGTTTACTCCCGGGATCACAGATGGGTCACGAAGTTGCACGGCCGGGTACGGGCGTCGAGCTGATCCCGGATAAGCTGTTCCCAACCCAGACGGCAGGCGCCGGTGGAGCCGGGCAGGCAGCAGATCAGGGTGCGGTTGGCGAGCCCTGCCAGGGCACGGCTCTGCATGGCGGAGCCTTTTATCTCGGCAAACGAGAGCTGGCGGAACATCTCGCCAAAGCCCTGCACCGTGCGCTCGAACAGCACGCCGACCGCCTCGGGCACCCGGTTCTGCTCGTTGAAGCCGGTGCCGCCGTTGATGAGCACCACCTGGACTCCCTCGTCGGCAATCCAGTCGCTCACCTGGGCGCGGATGCGAAACAGGTTGTCTGGGCAGAGCGCCCGGTCGGCCAGCACGTGGCCAGTCTGGGTCAGGGCCTCGACCAGATAGTCCCCCGAGCTGTCATCGGCGGCGGTGCGACTGTCGGAAACCGTCAGGACGGCGATCTTGAGAGGGATGAATTCGCTGTGTTTGGGTGCCATTGGGACCATTCCTGTCAATCATTGACCACGAGAGGATGAGGTGAACGCGCCGCACCGTGGTGCCAGCCATGAAAGGTGCCGGTGGGCGCCGCGTTGCCGGGAAGGGATTCTATCAAAAGATGTCTGGCTGGGGGGCGTCATTGCCCATTAATCTCGAAGGCCGCCGGATCCCGGGGATCCGGCGGCCTTCCCATCAGAAGCCTGGCACCCCTTTCATGTCAGGCAGTTGGTGCGCAATCCCCTTGTGGCAGTCGATGCAGGTGTTGGCCCCGCTTGCCAGGTTGGTGGAGTGCATCTGGGCGGCCCGACGCCCTTGCAGGGAGAAGTCCATGTACTCGAAGTTGTGGCAGTTGCGGCACTCGCGCGAATCCGTCTCCTTCATCCGCTGCCACTCCCGCTCGGCCATCTCCCGCCGGTGGGATTCAAACTTCTCGCGGGTATCCACCTTGCCGGTGATCATGCCCCACAGCTCCTTGGAGGCCTGCACCTTGCGGATGATCTTGTAGGTCCATTCGTGGGGTACGTGGCAATCCGGGCAGCTGGCCCGCACGCCGGAGCGGTTGGCGTAGTGGATGGTGTCGCGGTACTCCACGAACACGTTGTCCTTCATCTCGTGGCAGCTGGTGCAGAAGGCCTCGGTGTTGGACGCTTCCATGGCGGTGTTGAACCCGCCCCAGAAGATGACGCCACCGAAGAAGCCCATCAGCAGGATGACCCAGAGGGCCGCCTTCGACGGTGACTTGAAGGTGGTCCACAGACGCTTCACAAAGCCGGGTAATTTCATCTATGGGTTCCTCAGTTCAGCGCTTCAACCGGTTTGAAGGTATTGTTCACCAGCGGCTTGGCATCCGCTTGCGGCACGTGGCACTGCAGACAGAAGTAGCGACGCGGCGAGACTTCGCCCAGGGTCATGCCGTCGCGGGTCTCGAAGTGGGTGGGGCTTATCTTGGGGGCCTTCATGGCACTGGCGTTCTTGAAGCTGTGACAGGCCAGGCACTTGTTGACCTTGTTGTCCACTTCATAGTTGCGGGTGTCGTGGGGGATCAGCGGGGGCTGGTGCATGTACTGGCGATCGTAGAGGTCGCCATCCTTGCGAAAGTTCTTCATGGGGGCCGCGTCGGCATCCGTCACCAGATCCGTGCTTCCCCGCTCCGACTTGATGCCCCCCGTGCTGTTGGTGATCTCGGGGACGGCCGCCATCAAGGAACCCGCCATCAGGCAGGCCAGCATTGCTCCAATCAGCTTCTTCATTATGTGTTCTCCGACGTTTTCTCTGCCTTGACGGCAAAACCTACAGTGATTTCAAAAACTTGCTCCGCGCAGACATCGATGCAACGGCCGCAGTTGGTACACTCCTGAGCCGCAATCAAGGGCCCGTGACCACGCCTGGCACCGTGAACGGGGCCGCGCAGGATGGGACGCTCCGGGCAGACCGCATAGCAATCCATGCAGTTGCTGCACCGCTCGCGCCCCGAGGCTGCAATCTTGATGAACCCGACCCGGTTGACCAGGGCATAGAAGGCCCCCACCGGACAGAGGTGGCCGCACCAGCCCCGCTCCACCACGAACAGGTCGAACAGGAACAGCACCGCCAGCAGGCCCCAGCCCGCCCCCATGCCGAACAGCAGGCCCCGCAGGGTGAGGGGCACCGGATTGACCAGCTCCCACACCACCACGCCTGTGATGGCCGGTGCCACCAGCACCATGGCCAGCAGCCAGTAGCGGGTAGCGCGGTTGAACTGACCATTGCCCTTGAGCCCGAGCCGCCCCCTGAGCCAGGCGGCGGCATCGGTGACCAGGTTGACCGGACAGACCCAGGAGCAGAACACCCGCCCCCCGACCAGCCAGTAACCCGCGAGCACCAGCCCGGCCCCGAGCCACAGGGTGGGAATGGGCCACTGGCCCGCCGCCACCGACTGCAACAGGGTCAGGGGATCCGTGAGGGGCACCGTCTCCAGCAACAGCGAGCTGGAGAGGTTGCCCTTGAGGATCCAGATGCCCGCGAGCGGCCCCAGCAGGAACAGCCCCAGCACCCCGAACTGGCAGAGCCGGCGCAGCAGCAGGAAGCGGTGGGCACGCCACCAGCCCAGCCTGACCGTAGCCTCGGCCCCCGGATACCGACTCATAGCCCCTCCGGTTTGCGGGTCGGCAGGGTCAGTCGCTCACCGATGAGGGACTTGCCCGCCTTCTCCTTCTCTTCCCAGCCGAGCCGGTAGTGGTGACCCAGCTCCCCCTTGGCAAGCCCGCGAGGCACCACCTTGATGGCCGCCTCCTCCAGCACGCAGGCGTGCTCGCACTTGCCGCAGCCGGTACAGAGATCGCTGTGCACCGTGGGCAGGAACATGGCGTGCTTGCCGGTGCGCGGGTTGTGCTGCAGCTCCAGGGTAATGGCCTTGTCGATGAGGGGGCAGACCCGGTAGCAGACGTCGCAGCGCAGCCCCAGGTAGTTGAGGCAGGTCTCGTGATCGATGAGCACCGCCACCCCCATCCGTGCCTGATCGATGTCGGTCATGGTCTGATCCAGCGCCCCGCTCGGGCAGGCCACCACGCAGGGGATGTCATCACACATCTCGCACGGGACGGCGCGCGCCTTGAAGTAGGGGGTGCCGGTGGTCACGGGTTCAAACAGCCGGGCGAGCTTGAGGGTGTCGTAGGGGCAGGCCAGGGCGCAGAGCCCGCAGCGCACGCAGGCGCCGAGAAACTCTGCCTCGTCGAGGGCCGCCGGCGGGCGCAGCGCCTGGGCAGGCAAAGCCTGCACCTGCTGGCGCGCCACGCCGCCAAGCCCCACACCAAGCAGGCCCACACCGCAGGCCCCCTTGGCGAGGTCGGCCAGAAACTGGCGCCGACTACGACTCATCTCGCGCTCCCCCGCCTCAGGCCTTCATGACCTTGACGGCGCACTTCTTGTAATCCGTCTCCTTGGAGAGCGGATCGGTGGCGTCCAGGGTCAGCTTGTTGACCAGCTGGCTCGCATCGAAGAAGGGCATGAACACCAATCCCTTGGGCGGACGGTTGCGGCCGCGGGTCTCGACCCGGGTCTTCACCTCGCCCCGGCGGGAGGAGACGATTACCTCTTCGCCACGGCGCACGCCACGGGCCTTGGCATCTTCCGGGTGCATGAAGAGCACCGCATCCGGGAAGGCGCGATAGAGCTCGGGGACACGGCGGGTCATGGTACCGGTGTGCCAGTGTTCCAGCACGCGGCCGGTAGAGAGCCACATGTCGTACTCTTTGTCCGGAGCTTCGGCAGCCGGCTCATAGGGCAGCGCGAAGATCACCGCCTTGCCATCGGGCTTGCCGTAGAAGCGCACCCCTTCGCCCGCTTTCACGTAAGGGTCGAACCCTTCGCGATAGCGCCACAGGGTCTCCTTGCCGTCCACCACAGGCCAGCGCAGGCCACGGGCTTCGTGATACTGATCGAACGGCGCCAGGTCGTGGCCATGGCCGCGACCGAAGGAGGCGTACTCCTCGAACAGCCCCTTCTGGACGTAGAAACCAAAGTGCTCGGCCTCGTCGTTCAGGGCCCCCTTGCTCTGCTCTTTCGGGAACTGGTTCACCTGGCCGTTGGCATAGAGCACGTCGAACAGGGTCTTGCCCTTCACTTCCGGCATCTTGGCAATCAACTCAGCCGGCCACACCTCTTCCACGGTGAAGCGTTTGGAGAATTCCATCAGCTGCCACAGGTCGGACTTGGCCCCTTCCGGTGCCTTCACCTGCTGGTGCCAGAACTGGGTGCGACGTTCGGCGTTGCCGTAGGCCCCCTCTTTCTCCACCCACATGGCGGTGGGCAGGATGAGGTCGGCCGCCTGGGCGGTCACGGTCGGATAAGGGTCGGAGACCACGATGAAGTTGGCCGGGTTGCGATAACCGGGCAGCGCCTCTTCATTCATGTTCGGGCCGGCCTGCATGTTGTTGTTGCACATCACCCAGTAGGCGTTGAGCTTGCCGTCTTTCAGCATGCGGTTTTGCAGCACGGCGTGGTAGCCCACCTGCTCGGGAATGGTGCCTTCCGGCAGCTTCCAGATCTTCTCGGCGATGGCGCGGTGCTTGGGATCCGTCACCACCATGTCCGCCGGCAGACGGTGGGCGAAGGTACCCACTTCACGGGCGGTACCACAGGCGGAGGGCTGGCCGGTCAGGGAGAAGGGGCCGGAGCCCGGCTGGGAGATCTTGCCGGTCAGCAGGTGGATGTTGTAGCAGAGGTTGTTGGCCCAGACGCCCCGGGTGTGCTGGTTGAAGCCCATGGTCCAGTAGGAGACCACCTTCTTGTCCGGATCCGCATAGATCTGGGCCAGCTTCTCGAGCTTGTCCTTGGGCACGCCGGAGAGCTTGGAGACGGACTCCAGATCGTAATCCGCCACGAACTTGGCGAAGTCCTCGAAGCTCATGGGGGTGGAGTCGCCGCTGTCCGGGTTCTTGGCCTTTTGCTGGAGCGGGTTGGTGGGACGCAGGCCGTAGCCGATGTCGGTCACCCCTTTGCGGAACTGGGTGTGCTTGTTGACGAACTCCCAGTTCACCTTGTCGTTCTGGATGATGTAGTTGGCGATGTAGTTGAGGATCGCCAGATCGGTCTGGGGGGTGAACACCAGTCCGTTGTCCGCCAGCTCGAAGCTGCGGTGCTCGAAGGTGGAGAGCACGTGCACCTGCACATCCTGGTGGGACAGACGGCGATCGGAGATGCGCGACCAGAGGATGGGGTGCATCTCGGCCATGTTGGAGCCCCACAGCACGAAGGCGTCGGCCTGCTCGATGTCGTCGTAGCAGCCCATGGGTTCATCCATGCCGAAGGTACGCATGAAGCCCACCACCGCGGAGGCCATGCAGTGACGGGCATTGGGATCCAGGTTGTTGGAGCGCAGGCCTGCCTTCATCAGCTTGGCGGCGGCATAGCCTTCCCAGACGGTCCACTGGCCGGAGCCGAACATGCCGACGGCGGTCGGGCCCTTCTCTTTCAGGGTCGCCTTGAACTTCTCGGCCATGATGTCGAAGGCCTGATCCCAACTGATGGGGGCGAAGTTGCCGTTCTTGTCGAACTTGCCGTTGGTCATGCGCAGCATGGGCTGGGTCAGGCGATCCTCCCCGTACATGATCTTGGAGAGGAAGTAGCCCTTGATGCAGTTCAGGCCACGGTTGACCGGTGCATCGGGATCCCCCTGGGTCGCCACGACGCGGCCAGCCTGGGAGCCCACCAGCACGGAGCAGCCGGTCCCGCAGAAGCGGCACGGCGCCTTGTCCCAGGTGATGGCGGTCTTGTCGGTACTGGTGATCAGATTCGCCGCCAGAGTGGGGGCACTGACACCGGCCACGGCAGCGGCTGCCGCCACCGCATTGGCCTTCATAAAGTCGCGTCGACTCAGCTTCATGACATATCCTCGCATTGCTTAATCACATCAATGACAGCCATTGTGACGAGCCGCGCTGGCTCAGCTCCATGGCGCTTTATTCCTTTGCTCTGGGCTTTTCGTTCATCGAACGCAGACAACAGACCCGGCATCCCGTGTATTACCCGTGGCGGTCAGCGAACGACTCTTGCGCTTCTGCCACATGACGCCTTATTCCCCATCTTCGGCGTCCACTTCATCGAATTGGTGGTAGATCAGGGCCGCAGAGAGCACCCCGGGCAACCCCTGAATGGTGTCGATGGCCGCCATGATGGGGCGCTGGCTCGGCCCCTCCAGGGTCACCACCAGCTTGCCCTCCTCGCTGACGGCGTGGATCTCGGCCCCGTCCAGGGTCGCAATCCGCTCTGCCAGGGCGTGGCGCAGATCGGGCTGGGTCAGCACCACCAGGCTGGATACATGGAACTCTTCTCGCGTCATATCACCGTTTTCCAACTTGTTCGTTTCTTGGGTCATCGCGAAGCTTCGCCACGAGACAGACCGATGCTGATGCTGCCCACCGGGCAATCCGCCACGCAGGCCCCGCAGCCGTTGCACGACTCGGCATGGATGCTGGGGGTGGGTACGCGCCCTAGCCGGGGGGAAAAGCGGATGGCCTGCTGCTCGCAGCTGTCCTGACAGCGCTGGCAGAACACCTGGGCAGTGGCCAGACAGCCCGCCTCGATATGGGCCACATACTCCCAGGGTGTCTGGGTTGTCGGCCTGAACACAGGCGCCTGGCAGGCGCTGACGCACTCGGTGCAGAAGGTGCACTCGCCGCGGTGAAAATCCACCGTGGGGAAGCCCCCGTCTCCCTTGATCAGGATCTGCTCCGGGCAGGCCGCCAGACAGTCGCCGCAGCGGGTGCAGCCGGCCACGAACTCGTCCCAGGAGACGGACCAGGGCAACTGGATCCCGGCCTTGGGGGCGCTCAGGTGTCCCCGAAACAGGCCTCTGCGTGACAAGTTGACCCCGTCGGTCATATCGACTCCTCTTTTCGGGGACGGATGCCCCCGCGCGGATCCCGTGACTGGCATTTTCAATACCAATTATAAGCGTGGGTGTATATTGCGGCCCTGACAAGTCAGGGGATATACCACCAGGGAGATAAACAGGGGGGATTCTTGCGCTGGATCAAACCCTTGGCGCAATTAGACACAGCAGGGGCAAGGTAAATTACCCCTATGTGAGGATTGATAATTAATCGAAGGTTATTTGAGGTGCACGGCGGCTGTCAGCCGCCGATGGAGGCCAGGTGGGGGGTCATGCCTGCATTGCCTTCATGGAGGCGATGGGTGGCGGCCTTGCCGGTCAGCGCCTGGCGAATACGCCACTGCAGCGCCTCCTGCTGGCTGTCATCGGTGAGCAGATCCCGCAGTTCCACCCCGTTGTCGCCAAAGAGACACAGGTGCAGCTTGCCCTTGGAGGAGACCCGCAGCCGGTTGCAACCGGCGCAAAAATCCTTGCTGTAGGGCATGATGAGCCCCACCCCGCCCCTCGAGTCCGGGTGCGTGAACACCTGGGCAGGGCCATCATCCAGGCCGCGCAGCTGCTGCACCCAGCCGCTCTCTTGCAGGCGCTGCTTGATGAGTTCACCGCTGGTATGGTGATCGCGAAACAGGGCGTCCATCTCGCCGGTCTGCATCAGTTCGATGAAACGAAGCTCGATGGGTTTGTCCCGGATCCAGGCGAGGAATGTCTCGAGCTGATGATCATTGAGTCCCTTGAGCAGCACGGCGTTGATCTTGACCGACCGGAAACCTGCACTCAGGGCGGCGTCTATCCCCGCCATCACCTCCGCCAGCTTGTTCTCGCCGGTGATCTGGTGGAACTGGCGGGGATCCAGGCTGTCGACGCTGACGTTCAGGGCCGTCAGCCCCGCATCGAACCACTCGCGGGCACGCTCCTTGAGGCGATACCCGTTGGTGGTCATGGCCACCTTCTCGATGCCGGGAGTATTGGCCACCGTCTCGATGATGGCCGTGAAGTCGCGACGCAGGGAGGGCTCGCCTCCGGTCAGACGCACCTTGCGCGTCCCCATGGCCGCAAACCCGGAGACGACGCGACGGATCTCCTCCAGGGAGAGGAAGGATTGGCGCCCCTCACCATCTCCTTTCGGCGGGTGATAGCCGTCCGGCAGACAGTAGGTACAGCGGAAATTGCAGACGTCGGTGACCGACAGACGCAAATAGTAAAAACGACGGGAAAAACCATCTTCAAGTGGCAACATAAACACCTTTCCAAATACGGGAGGCCAGGGCATTTCTTTCCTGACCCTTTCAGCTCGAACATCGGCTGACGGCGATCTCCCCCTATCTCAATGACTTAGGCAAAATCGCTCGGAGTTCATCTAGTTTTTCGATGCTAGCACAACTTGGAGTACACTCCCATGCTACTTTGTGGGGTCTTTGTGGGTGAAAAGGGAGCCGGTCGGCATGGGAAAATGGTTCAGAGTGCAGTCGGTCAGCAGCGCCATCGGTCGCTCCATGGTGCTGATCCTGTTCATGGCCAGCCTGATCGCCGTGGTGGCCATGGTCACCCTCTTCTATTCGGTTCCCGATGCCAAGGCCATCAATCTGTCGGGATCTCTGCGCATGCAGGCCTACCGCATGGCCTATGAAATCGAGAAGGATCAGGTCGTCCTCGGTCGGCTCGCCCAGTTTGAACAGACCCTTCATGCCCCCGAGCTGCAGGAGACCCAGCGCTGGATCACGCCCGCCTCACTGCGCCGCACCTATGGTGAAGTCCTGCTGCAATGGCAAGTGATGCGCGAACACATCGAGAATGCCACCCCCAGCCGTTATACCGACAATACGGAACAGTTCGTCGCCGCCATCGATGACTTCGTCAACCAGATGCAGTACCACGTGGAGTTCAAGGTGCGCATGCTGGCCTTGGCAGAGGGGTTGGGTCTGCTCGCCATCATCACCATCGCCTGGTGCACGGTGCGCTTCACCCGCCAGCAGGTGGTGGCGCCCCTCAATCAGCTGGTCTATTGCGCACGCCAGATCCAGCGTCAGGAGTTCGATCTCACCCTGCCCCCCCACTGTGAGAACGAGCTGGGAGAGCTGTCGGGGGCGTTCGCGACCATGGCCGACGAGCTTGGCAAACTCTACCGGGAGCTGGAGAGCAAGGTGGAGGAGAAAACGGCCAAGCTGCAACAGGCAAACGACACCCTCTCCTTCCTCTATTCCACCGCCCAGAAACTGCACGCGGCGCCCCTCAGCCGCCGCACCCTGCAAAAGCTGCTGGAGCGGGCCGCCGCCCACCAGCACATCGAGTACATCCGCCTCACCCGCTTCGAACACAATGCGATGCCGGTCTACATCACCGGGCGCAAGGGGTGGCCGGGGGATCTGGACGCCGTGGTGAGCTTCTACCTGCAGATGGATGAGGAGGAGTACGGCCGGCTCGACATGATAAGCGACCACCCCATCGACGAGCGGCTGATGAAGAACTTCTCCATGTTGCTGGCCCAGGTGCTGCACAAGGATCAGACCCTGCTGCAGCACCAGCGCCTGCTGCTGATGGAAGAGCGCGCCGTCATCGCCCGTGAACTGCACGACTCCCTCGCCCAGGCCCTCTCTTACCTGAAGATCCAGGCCACTCTGCTCAAGCGCTCCTTCGCCAAGGGGGACAGGGCCAAGACCGAGGCAGCCATGGAGCAGATCGACGAGGGACTCAGCAATGCTTATACCCAGTTGCGCGAACTGCTCGGCACCTTCCGCCTCAGCATCGGCGATGCCAACCTGGGTGAAGCCATCGCGGTCATGCTCGAGCAGCTCAAACCCCAGACGCACGCCGACATCAGGCTCCAGTACGGACTGACGGACACCGACCTTGAAGCGGGGCAGCACATCCACATCCTGCAGCTGATCCGTGAGGCAGTGCTCAATGCCATCAAGCATGCCAGCGCGCGGCACATTGACGTTAGCTGTGAGACCCTGGCTGATGGTAACATCCAGGTTCAGATTGCAGACGATGGTGTTGGAATAAGGGGCGCAAGCTCGGCGGTGAATCACTACGGTCTCAGCATCATGAATGAACGCGCCAGCAAATTGCGCGGCCAGTTGACCATCAGTGAACCGCCCTCCGGGGGCACCCGCATACACCTGACCTTTCCCACCAGCCTAACAAGAGATGCCTGATGGACGAGATGAAATACAGTGTTCTGGTCGTGGATGACCACCCCCTGATGCGCAAGGGAATTGTGCAACTGCTGGAGTTGGAAGATAACATCGACGTGGTTGGCGAGGCCTCCAACGGCACCGACGCCGTGGCCATGGCCAAGGAGTCCGAACCGGACCTTATCCTGCTCGACCTCAACATGAAGGGGTTGTCAGGTCTCGATACCCTCAAGGCGCTGCGGGCCGAAGAGGTGACTTCCCGCGTGGTGATCCTGACCGTCTCTGACGCCCGCCAGGATGTGGTTGCCCTGCTCAAGGCAGGTGCGGACGGCTATCTGCTCAAGGACACCGAGCCTGACATGCTGCTGGCCCAGCTGGCTGACGTGATGACCGGCAAGCAGATCCTGAGCGAGCCGCTACGTCCCTATCTCGAGAACATCTACGAACTGGACCACCTGCAGCAGAAGCTGGAGAGCCTGACCCGACGCGAGATGCAGATCATGCGTGAAATCGCCAAGGGGTTGTCCAACAAGCAGGTCGCCTCCGTGCTCCATATCTCCGAGGGAACCGTCAAGGTCCACGTCAAGAGCCTGCTGAAAAAGCTCGAGGCCCAAAGCCGCGTCGAAGCAGCCGTCATGTACCTGGAACAGCGCAACTGAGGTCCCGACCTCCTGCCAGCAAGGGGTCACCATCCGTGCCTCCTTGCTGGCCCCCTCTCCTTTTCCCCAAATGGCGCGGAACCCGGTGCTCTATTGAGTAGATGGATTATTATTTTCATGACATCACACGGGAAGGAAACATCGACATGACCTTTGAGCAGATAGAGCTGGTCCAGAAAGCCTGGGGCAGGGTGAGTGCCCTGAACAACAGCTATGTCCAGGAGGTGTATGAAGAGCTGTTCAGATTGTCCCCCGAACTCAGGGCCCTCTTTCCCCCACATCAGGAGCTGCCCGTTGCCAAGGTGTCGGACACCTTGAACACCGTCATCACCAGCCTCTCCCAGCTGGATGCACTGGGTTTCATCATTCGCGATCTCGGCAGGCGTCACCAGCGATTCAACGTTCAACCCCACCAGTTTGCGCTGCTCAAGCAGGCGCTGACCCAGGTACTGGCACGACGTCTCGGCAGTGGTTTTACCCCGGCACTGGCACAGGCCTGGTCGCAGATGTATGACGAAATAGCCGCCCTGATGCTGGACGGCATGACACAGCACACCGAATTCACCACCTGATCCCCTGGCCTTTGTCTCCAATCGCTGAATGGGTCTGTAACAGGCATTTTGCATGAATCAAATTTGCAATATGCGAAAATAGACTCATTCTGCACACGGGGTATGTTCGGCGCCCTAACACCTCACCTGAATCCCTTTTGCACTACCTTGCCTGCATTCGTGATACAAAATCACAATAGATTGATTTTAAATGGATATTAAAAATAACCACGGGAAATGGCTCACCCCTTCGCCACGCCACCTCTCTCTGGCACGGTCACTGCATTGTCACATTCAGCAATGACTGATTAGGAGGATGGAACATGAAACTTCAACAACTGGCACTGTTCCCCTTGCCATCCCACATTCTGCCCGGCGGCAAGCTCCCCCTTCGCCTGTTCGAGCCGCGCCACCTGCAGATGCTCAAGGAGTCCTTCCTTGAGGATCGGGGTTTTGGCATCGTGATGGAAGAGACCACCAGCACGGGCACCTGCGGACGGATTCTCCCGGTCGGAACCCGCGTCAAGGTGACTGATTTTTATACCCTCAACGACGGTTTGCTCGGGGTCACCGTGCTCGGCCTTGAACGCTTCTGCATCCACGAGATGGAAACGGATGACGCTGGTCTCAGGCACGCCCAGGTCGAGCCGTTGCCCAACTGGCCGAGTGCGGACTCTGATATCAGCGACAACCAGCTGGTCAGCCGATTGAGAGAGGTCTTTGCACAATACCCGGAACTGGATGAGCTCTACCCGGACAAGCAGTTCGACGATGCAGCCTGGCTCTGCCAACGCTGGCTCGAGATCCTGCCCATGCCGATCTATGAAAAACAGATGTTGATTGCCAAACAGAACAGTGAAGCGGCGCGTCAGTTCTTGCGCCGACTGATCGCACAGTGAGTCAAAGAGTGAGTCAACGGTTGGTTTGCAAAACGCGAATTCTCGGCACTGCATTCTTATAATGAAAAAATGAGAATTGCATTTTGCAATCACGGTAGCGATAAATAACACACAATTCAGCTACAGGCCGCAAATAACAGGTTTTGAAAAGTTGGCACGACTTTTTCATATAAAACCGTACAACCCGATTTATCCCGTGCTCTCTTCAGTATTTGCTGAAGAATTGGTCAACCACCAGGTTGACCATTTTTTTTACCCAAAATCGGCCGGCATCACCTGCAATGGCGGAGCAGGCAGCTTCGCAGCCTGGCAAGACTGATGGGTTTGGCCAGAAAATCGTTCATGCCCTGGGCAAGGCAGCGGGCCCTGTCCTCCATCATGGCATTGGCCGTCAACGCGACAATGGGCACCTCGCACCCCATGTCCCGCAGGCGCCGGGTCGCCTCCAGTCCATCCATCTGCGGCATCCGCATATCCATCAGGACAAGGTCCGGCTGCTGCTTCGCCACCTGTGCCAGGGCCTCCAGACCATTGCCTGCCAGCCTCACCCTGCACAACAGCTTCTGCAGCATCAGGGATACCACCAGCTGATTGACCGGACTGTCTTCCACCACCAGCACATCCAGCTCCAGTCTGGCGCACTCTTCACTGCCGGGGACGGCGGCCGGAGCACAGGGAGAGGCCATCCCGGGCAGCTCGAACCAGAAGCAGCTTCCCAGCCCAGGCGTGCTCTGCACGCAAATGTCTCCCCCCATCAGCTGCACCAGCCGCCTGCAGATGGCCAGTCCGAGCCCCGAGCCGGAGAAGCGGCGGGTTGCCGAACTGTCGACCTGATAGAAGGGTTCGAACAGCAACGCCTGATCCTCGGTGGAGATGCCGATCCCCGTGTCGCTGACCATGACCCCCAGCTTTTCCTCCTCCCAGGTCAACGCCAGACGCACGCTGCCAACGGAGGTGAACTTCACGGCATTGCCAAGCAGGTTGCCTATCACCTGGGAGAGGCGGACGGCATCCCCTTGAAGGCGTTCAGGGAGCGTCTCATCCAGATGCCAGTGCAGTGTGATGCCCTTGGCACTGGCCTGTGCCTGCAAGGGCTCCACCAGGGCACGGCACAGCTCGGCAGGCTGAAAGGGTTCGCAGTGCAGCGTCAGGGTATGTGACTCTATTTTCGAGAAATCAAGCACATCATCGATGATGGTCTGCAACAGATGCGCAGAGTGGGTGGCATGGCCGATGAGGGTCTGTTGCGGAGTGTCGAGCCGGCCGTGCTGCAGCAGATCCAGCATCCCCAGCACGGCGTTCATGGGAGAGCGGATCTCGTGGGTCATCATGGCGAGGAACTGGGATTTGGCACGGTTGGCCGTCTCGGCATCGTCCCGCGCCCGCGCCAGCTCCTGCTCCCGGCGGATCTGGCTGCCTATCTCCCGCGCCGTGCCCCGATAGCCGAGGAAGCGGCCACCGGCATCATGGCAAGGCTCCGCATTGATCTCCATCCAGCAAGGCCCGCCCGCCAGCATCACCTGGGCCCGCATTCCCCGCACCGGCAGATGGTGGGCGATCAGGTGCCGGTAGTGACTCCAGGCCGGGTCCTGCTTGTCGTGGGCAAAATCATAGAGGCTTCTCCCCGTCTGGCGGGCCAGCACTTCCCCCTGATAGCCAGGTGCAGAGACATAGCTGAGCCTGTGCTGGGGATCGGTCTCCCAGAACCAGTCGGAGGCCATGGCGGCAAAACTGCGAAAACGCTGTTCGCTGGCCTGCAGGGCCAGGGTCTTGAGGTCAACCTGTTCTTGCAGGCGAGCCCGATAGGCGATATTGACCAGGGCCTGGGAGATGAGCGGGCGACAACGCTGCATCGCCGCCTTGCTCTTGAGATCGAAGGTGCCCGCCACGCTGTGCCGGCAGATGAGCACACCGGAAAACCCCGGTCCCTGCAAGCCTGTCATCATGACGCTGGCCCAGCCCGGCGCCCCCGCCAGCGGCGCCAGCTCAGGCAGTTGGGCGGGATCATAGATGACCAGGGTCTCTCCCTCGATGGCCCTGGAGAAGAGCGGTGTCAGCGACCAGGTCCGGCCCACCTCGTCCGGCTGGGTGCTCAGATGGGTGCTGCCCCTCACGGCCTCCCAGGCGACCACGTCCGCCTGCTCAAATCCGATAAAGGGCTTGAGAGCAAGAATGAGACTCTCCAGTACCTGCTCCAGACTCTGGGCCTGTGCCAGGGTCGCCACCCCGCACAGCAGGGCTTGGGACTCCTCCCGATATCTGGCCTCCCGCTCCCGGCAACGCATCAGCTCCACCAGCGTGGTTTGCAGTTTGTCGCCCAAGGTTTCGAGTTCGCTATTGCCTATCATCTTGAATCCAGCACAGTGTCAGCTCTCGAGGAAGATTACGCTCGACACCATGAGGTTGCCGTGTGCCAGCTCACCATGGGGTAATCGTCCCTGTTCACCGAAGGTAAAGGGCGTGATGAAGGGGATCTCACCCAGCCTCTGACTGAATTGACTGACGATGTCCCCCAGCCTGTCCCCCAGAGCCAGCCGACAACCGGCACAAAACACCACCAGGGCGCCAAAGGGGCGCATATTGCTCGCCATGCCATATTCAGGCTCGATATTCACCGCATTCAGGCTGCGCTGCAACAACCCTTCCTGGCTGCTGTACATGAGCAGCAGCCGCTCTCCCAGTCGGGTTTCGGTAAAGAGGCGCAGCCCCTCCCGCGCCGTCACCGCCTCGGGATGGGAGAGCTTGTAGTAGGGCAGGTCATCGAGCATGCCGACCTGACGGGCCAGTGGCGAGAGCGTCGTCTCCCTGAGAATGGGGCCCACCGGCCAGGGCGTCGCACGCTCGGTCCAGCGACCATAGACCCGGGCCGCTGGCTCGTGATCGATGGTCAGCACCTCCCGCCCGTCTATCCCGGTAATGATGCCGCGACACTCGGTGGGTACATAGCCTGAATGAAACTGGAACGCCAGTTGGCAGTCGGGGTAAAGCACCGCCAACACGCACCCTTGTGATCCCTCCCCTTCGTCCCAGCACAGCTGCCACTGCCCGGCCACGCCATCATCTGCCGCCGACCCGCCGACGACGGGAACGGTCGCGCCAAACTCGGCGTCGATCCCAGCGAGCACAGCCTCCTCCAGCCCCGGGCTGGTGTGCAGCAACACGAGCTGCGGCAGCTCTCCCGGTCGGCCACCATCGGCGATGGCGCGGCGCAGCAATGCCCGCACATCCGGTTGATCCCCCATCTGGCCAGCCACGCCATAGGCCCCCTTGTCATCATAAAGGGCGGCGACCGACAGGCTCCAGCCATGCCGACCATGATGGCCATCCTGGGTCAGGATACCGCCGCAGGAGCTGCAACCGATCAGCCGGGTATCGGGAAAACGTGCCTTGAGCGCACGGCGCAGTTCCGCCGCCTCGTGTGCTTGGGTAAAATAGACCAGCAACAGCGATGGAATATGGGATGACTGGGCATGCAACCGCTCTGTAACTTGTTGGGCGGCCAGTGGGGTCGTCTCGGCAAGCGAGTGAGCCGTCAGGAAGTTCAACATCGTCTCCTAGGGGTACGGGATGCTTGTATCAAGCAAAAATCATACCCTTATCAAACAATTACCTGGCCATGGAGACTAGAATGGTGCTCACTGGCCTCCCACGGGATCACTGCATGTGGCAGAAAAATATCAATGACTTCGACCGGGTTGTCGCCATCGGCGGCGGGCACGGTATGGGCCGGGTGCTCTCTTCCCTGTCGTTCTTGGGATCCCGGCTGACGGGCATCGTCACCACCACGGATGATGGCGGCTCCACCGGACGCCTGCGCAAAAGCCAGGAGTGCATCGCCTGGGGGGATCTGCGCAACTGCCTCAACCAGTTGGTGACCACCCCCAGCATCGGTAGCCAGCTGTTCGAGCACCGCTTTACCGGCCGCGGCGAGCTGGCGGGCCACAACCTCGGCAACCTGATGCTGCTGGCCCTCGACAACCTCTGCGTGCGCCCCCTGGATGCCATCCGGCTCATCAGCGACATGCTGGAAATTGAACCCAATCTGCTGCCCATGTCCGAGCATCCCACCGATCTGTGCGCCCACACCGTCTGTGGCGATCAGATCCTGGGAGAGGTCTCCATCGATCAGCTCACCACACCGCCACGGGCCCTGAGCCTGAAACCGGTCGTGCCCGCCACGCGCGAAGCGGTCGAGGCGCTGAGCCAGGCCGACATGATCATCCTGGGGCCGGGCAGCTTCCTCACCTCCATCATGCCTCCTCTGCTGCTGCGCGAGATTGCGGAGGCGATCCGCAGCAGCCGCGCCATCGTCGTGTTCATCAGCAATCTGGTGGACGAAGAGGGTCCGGCAGGCCAGTTGTCACTGTCCAGTCAACATCGTTGGCTGGAAGAGCGGATAGGCAGCGGCCGGATCGATGCCATTCTGGCTCCCGAGGGCCCCCAGGTACCCGAGCTGCAGCACTGCCTCGTTCGGGCCGAGCTGGGTGAAGCGGCCCTCCCCCACCGCCACGACCGCCTCAAGCTGCGGCTGGCACTCGACACCGTGATCCTGAGCAGGCTTGGCGAGCGCGACATGGCGGGCTGATACCCTTCTGGATCAGTGAAACTGGGCCAGATGGGTGAAGACCTGGGGCAGGGAGTGCTCCAGCTCAGCCAGCAGTCTGCCGGCCTCTTGCTCATCTTCCCGGCGACAGGCGGACTCCAGATCCATCACCTGCTGATAGCTGGGTTTGGCGCCATAGCTGCCACAGGACGATTTCATGCTGTGGGCAACACGCGCCAAGGCTGACCAGTCCCGCTGCTCAAAAAGCGGTCTTAATTGGGCCAACTGCTCGCCTACCTCTTCGACAAACACCGAGATGACGACCGGCATCATCTCGTGACCGATGTCATCTGCCAGTTGTCGCAGCACTTTCTGATCCAGCCACTCCATCTTCTCTTCCCTATGATGGTATTCAAACAGACCACAATATAGCGGACCCACAGCCCCGCTGTCACCCGCCCTTCGGGCATGCCCGTATCGCTCCGGATGCTCTTGGGACACCAGAATGTGAGCAGCTTCAAGTTATCGGTATGTCAGCCAGAATGGAGAGAGATAAAGGTTGTCACAAAATTAACATCAAAGTAACAATGCAACCCATGAGAATGATGCGGCTCAGCAACACCTCTCTCATCCCTTTTTGCCTGTATGGCTGCTGCGAAGAACCAGGGTAGATATCTACCCTGGTATTTTTTATTTCTGGTTCAACAAGTTGGCCGCATTGCCATATTCCAGCTCGCCCAGCCTGAACAGGCAGAACTCCCCGGGCACCATCTTCACCCAATTCTCGTTGCCGGTGAGCGGCCGGGTGGCGATCAGGGTCACCACATCGTTCGGCGTGGTTTCACTCTGAAAGTCGATGGCCACATCCTCATCCAGCAGACGGGCTTCGCCAAAGGGAGCCCTGCGCGTCAACCAGTAAAGATTGTTGCTGCAATAGGTCATCACGAACTCTCCGTCCGACAGCAGCATGTTGAACACCCCGAGCCCGCGCAGCTCGTCGCACAGGGTCGCGAGGTAGCGGAACATGGCGGGGAAATTTGCCGGCCGTTTGGGATACTTGTGCTCCAGCCTGTCGAGCAGCCAGCAGAAGGCGTGCTCGCTGTCGGTGTCGCCTACCGGGCGATGGCGTCCCGTGGGCAGCCTCTTGTAACCGGTCAACTGGCCATTGTGGGCAAAGGTCCAGTAACGGCCCCACAGTTCGCGGGTAAAGGGGTGGGTGTTTTCCAGGGAGACACACCCCCGGTTCGCCTGCCGGATATGGCTGACCACGGCACGGCTCTTGATGGGCAGTGCCTGGACTAGCTTGGCGATGGGAGACTGGGCACTGGGTTCGGGATCCTTGAAGGTGCGAAAACCCCGCCCCTCATAGAAGGTGATCCCCCAGCCATCCTTGTGGGGACCGGTCTTGCCGCCCCGCAGCATCAGCCCGGTAAAGCTGAAGCAGATGTCGGTCGGCACATTGGCACTCATGCCGAGCAGTTCGCACATATTCCATCCACTCCCTGAATGTCTTGACTCTGGTTTCGTCAATCAACCGTCACGGCTGGACGAGAGGGCCGGTATGGTCACCCATCCCCCCTCTCAATCCCGGATCGTTGATTACTTGGCCATCTCTTTTTCAACCAGCTGGATCAGGATGTGGATCACCTTGATGTGCACTTCCTGGATGCGGTCGGCATAACCGAAGTGCGGCACACGGATCTCCACATCGGCCAGGCCAGCCATCTTGCCGCCGTCCTTGCCGGTCAGGGCAATCACCTTCATCCCTTTGGCACGGGCCGCCTCGATGGCTTTGAGGATGTTGCCGGAGTTGCCGCTGGTGGAGATGCCGAGCAGCACGTCACCACGGCGGCCGACGGCCTCCACATAGCGAGAGAAGACATAGTCATAGCCAAAGTCGTTGGAGACGCAGGAGAGGTGGCTGGGATCAGAGATGGCGATGCCGGCATAGCCTGGGCGGTTCTCGCGATAACGACCGGTCAGCTCCTCGGCAAAGTGCATGGCATCGCAGTGGGAGCCGCCGTTGCCGCAGGAGAGTACCTTGCCTTCCTGCTTGAAGGAGTCGGCGAGCAGCTTGGCCGCCGCCTCGATGTTTTTCAGATTTTGCTCATCTGCCAGGAACGCCTGAAGCACGCTGGCAGCTTCGGTCAACTCGTTGCGGATCAGTTCTTGGTACATGGTTCTTGAAATCTCGTCGTCCAACATAGGGTGGCGGCATTGTCGCACAAGCCAGTCCAATCGTCGCCCCCCGCCCGCCAAGATGGGGCGGGCAGCGCGTTATGCCGATCACAGAGCCAAGGTAACAGGCTTGTAAACAGCTTGATAAGTTTGTGCGTATGAATTACAACAGGGGCCATATCCAACAGGTCAGACCTCTGGATCAGTTAACGCCAATTTCCCAACCTCGGCAATTCATGCAAGGAGCAAACAATGACGACGACCCTCACTCTGCTCGGGGTGATCCTGGTGATCGGCGCCATGGCCTATCGCCGTGCGTCCCTGTTCACCGCCACGCTTGCCACGGCCGCCGCCCTGGTCGCCGGCACCTTCTATGGCCATGTGCCCCTGCTGGTGTGGGCGCTGTTCGCGGTGATAGCCCTGCCCCTCAATCTGGTGGAGTTTCGCCGCAACCAGCTGACCAAGCCGCTGTTCAAGATCTACAAGTCCATCATGCCGGAGATGTCCCGAACCGAGAAGGAAGCCATCGAAGCGGGGACGACCTGGTGGGAAGCGGATCTGTTTGCCGGCAACCCGGACTGGAAGAAGCTGCACGCCATTCCGGTGAGCACCCTCAGCGCCGAGGAGCAGGCCTTTATGGACGGCCCGGTTGAAGAAGTGTGCCGCATGGTCAACGACTGGGAAGTGACCCACGAGCGTGCCGATCTCTCTCCCGAAGTGTGGCAATACCTGAAGGACAACAAGTTCTTCGCCATGATCATCAAGAAGAAATATGGCGGGCTGGAGTTCTCCGCCTACGCCCAGTCCTGCGTGCTGCAAAAGCTGTGCGGCGCCAGCGCCGTGCTCGCCTCCACCGTCGGTGTGCCCAACTCCTTAGGGCCGGGTGAGTTGCTGCAACACTACGGTACTGACGAGCAGAAGGATTACTACCTGCCCCGTCTGGCTGTCGGCAAGGAGATCCCCTGTTTCGCCCTGACCAGCCCGGAAGCGGGTTCTGATGCGGGCTCGATTCCCGACTTCGGCATCGTCTGCAAAGGCGAGTGGGAAGGGGAAGAGGTGCTCGGCATGCGCCTGACCTGGAACAAGCGCTACATTACCCTGGCTCCCATCGCCACCGTACTCGGCCTCGCCTTCAAGCTGCGTGACCCTGACCACCTGCTGGGTGAGGAAGAAGAGCTCGGCATCACCTGCGCCCTCATTCCGACCCACATCAAGGGAGTCGACATCGGTCGCCGCCACTTCCCGCTCAACGTGCCGTTCCAGAACGGCCCGACCCGCGGCAAGGACGTGTTTGTACCGCTCGACTTCATCATCGGCGGCCCGGCCATGGCCGGTCAGGGCTGGCGCATGCTGGTGGAGTGTCTCTCCGTCGGTCGCGGCATCACCCTGCCCTCCAACAGCACGGGCGGCGTCAAGATGCTGGCCCTGGCCACCGGTGCCTACAGCCGCATCCGTCGCCAGTTCAAGCTGCCGATTGGCAAGATGGAAGGGATTGAAGAGCCGCTGGCACGCCTGGGTGGCAACGCCTACATCATGGGCGCCGCCGCCAAACTGACGGTCACCGGCATCGATCTCGGTGAAAAACCCTCGGTCATCTCCGCCATCGTCAAGTACCACCTCACCGACCGCGCCCAGAAGTGCATCATCGATGCCATGGACATCCATGGCGGCAAGGCCATCTGCATGGGGCCGAACAACTATCTGGCCCGTGGCTATCAGGGGGCGCCCATCGCCGTGACCGTCGAAGGAGCCAATATCCTGACCCGCAGCATGATCATTTACGGTCAGGGAGCCATCCGTTGCCACCCCTACGTGTTGCCGGAGATGCTGGCAGCCAGTCACCCCGACAAAGAGCAGGCGCTGAAAGATTTCGACAAGGCGATGTTCAGCCACGTGGGCTTCGCCATCAGCAACCTGGTGCGCAGCTTCTGGCTGGGGCTGACCGGTGCCCGCTTCGCCGCCGCGCCCTACAAGGATCAGACCAAGGGCTACTATCAGCAGCTCTCTCGCCTCTCCGCCAACCTTGCCTTCCTGTCAGACATGGCGATGGGCACCCTGGGTGGCGAGCTCAAGCGCAAAGAGCGGGTCTCTGCCCGCCTCGGCGACGTGCTGAGCCAGCTCTATCTGGCCTCCTGCGCCCTCAAGCGCTATCAGGATGAAGGCCGCCAGCAGGCCGACCTGCCGCTGCTGCACTGGGCACTGCAAGACGCTCTGTTCAAGGCGCAGGAAGCGATCGACGAGTTGCTGCGCAACTTCCCGAATCGCTGGATTGGTCTGGCCCTGCGCGCCATCGTGCTACCCCTTGGTCGCGACCTAAAGCGTCCCTCCGACAAGCTCGACAGCCAGGTGGCCCGCCTGCTCCAGGTGCCAAGTGCCACTCGCAGCCGTCTGGCCGAGGGTCAATATCTGACGCGCGAGGAGGGCAACCCCTTCGGGCTGCTGGAACAGGCGCTGGACGATGTGCTGACCGCAGAACCGCTGTTTGACAAGGTGTGCAAAGCCGAAGGGAGCAAACGCCCCTTCACCCAGCTCGACAAGGTGGCAGAGGCGGGCCTGAGCCTCGGTGTCATCAACCAGGCCGAAGCGGACCTGCTGCGGCGCGCCGAGGAGAGTCGCCTTCGCACCATCAACGTCGATGACTTCGATCCCGTCGACCTGGTGGCCAACAAGGCACTGTTTGAAGCCTCCGCCTATCACAGGGCAGCTTGATGCCTCTGATGCCAGAACGCCTCCCTTGTGGAGGCGTTTTTCATGAAAGGGCTGGTGGATGGCATCCGATACGAAGAAAGAGAAACCGACTGGATCATATTTTGGATATCAATCCGTTTCCTATATTGAATGAAGCGGTTAAGGTAAGCACAGGATCACACACAGGATTGCATAATGGATGATCAAATCCTGATTATTGATGATGAAGATCTTCCCCAATCAGCACCGCGTCCCGCCGGCTGGAAGGTGATGATAGTGGACGATGAACCCGAAGTGCATCGCATCACCAAAATCACCCTGAACAAGTTTGAATTCGACGGCAAGCCGATCGATTTTCTGCACGCCTACTCTGCGGCTGAAGCCAAAGCCTTGCTCGCCCTCACCCCGGATGTCGCTCTGCTGCTGCTCGACGTCGTCATGGAGGTCGATCATGCCGGTCTCGAGGTGGTCAAGTTCGTGCGCGACGAACTGCAAAACAAGATGGTGCGCATCGTGCTGCGAACCGGTCAGCCCGGCCAGGCCCCGGAAGATGACGTGGTGACCAACTACGATATCAACGACTACAAGGACAAGACCGAGCTCACCTCCCAGAAACTGCGCACCCTGCTGCGCGCGAGCCTGCGCTCTTACCGGGACATCCGAACCCTTGAGAGCAATCGACAGGGGCTGGAGAAGGTCATCGAGGCGTCCAAGGGGATCTTCGAGCAGCGTGCCCTGCGCCAGTTCGTCGAAGGAGCCCAGACCCAGCTCAGCGCCCTGCTCAATCTGGAAGAGTCCCAGATTTACGATGTGAAGCACCTGGCGTATGAGGTGCGGGATCAGGTGCTCGAGCCTCTGCTCAGCGATGGTCCCATGCTGCGCCTCGTCGATGCGCCGGAAATCCTGCGCTGTGCCATGGCCAAGGGAGCCAATGTCTACGATGGCAACCAGATGGTGCTCTATTGCCAGAATGCCCGCCATCACCTGCTGTTCCACATCGAGACCACTCGCCCGCTCAGCCAGATGGATACCGGGCTGCTCAGCCTGTTCACCGAAAACATCATAGTGGCGCTGGAGAATATCCGGCTCAACGAGGTGATCGGTGACAACCAGCGAGAGATCATCTATCGCATCGGCGAGCTGGTGGAGAGCCGCTCGAAGGAGTCCGGCTTGCACGTCAAGCGGGTGGCCCTCTACACCGAATTGTTCTGCAAGCTGCTCGGCATGAATGAGGACAGGTGCGAGCTCATCAAGCGTGCCTCTCCCCTGCACGACATCGGCAAGGTGGGGATCCCGGACGCCATCTTGCACAAACCGGGCAAACTCACTCCCGAGGAGTGGGAGATCATGAAAACCCACGCCCAGCTTGGGCAGGACATGCTCTCCGGCAGTGATCTGGCCTTGTTCCAGATAGGCGCCACCATCGCGGGCAACCATCACGAGAAGTGGAATGGCAGCGGCTATCCCCGCGGATTGAAGGGAGAGGACATTCCGCTGGAAGGACGCATCGTCGCCCTGGCGGATGTGTTCGATGCCCTGGGCTCGGATCGTTGCTACAAGCAGGCCTGGCCGCTGGATCAGGTGCTGGCGCTGATCAAGGAGGAGAAAGGAGAGCACTTCGACCCCCTCCTGGTGGATCTGATGCTGGCCAATCTGGAGAAGTTCCTCGATATTCGCGAGCAGTACAAAGACATCTATATCGGCGCTCACTGATATCGGATTCACCCCATCCACTTGCCACCATGAAGAAGCCGCCCATTGGGCGGCTTCTTTGCAATGTGCGCGGAATTATTGCTCCGGCAGATTGAGATCCAGTTTCGGGGTTGCTGGCGTCTCTTCAAGTTGCGCCTTCTGCGCCGCCATCGCCTTGTGCAGAGTGCGGCGCTTTTGCAGCAGAATGAAACCACCGGCCCCCAGCAAGAGCAGCAACACGCCACCTCCCCCCAGCGCCCAGGGCAGCCAGACCGGACTCTCCCGCTCCTCGAACCGGTCGGGGGTGGCGGCGGATGCGGGCATGGCCGCAGAGGGTGCGGGAGGGGGGGGAGGCGGTGCTATGGTGAACGACTTGGCCGGCAATTGCAGTTGCACCTCGCGACCGAGCCGGGTTGTTCCAAAGAGGGTGGCCTCCACCTTGTACTGCCCTGCCGCCTTGAGGGCGGAGAGATCCACGCCAAAACGCGGCGCTGTCGCCACCTCGTTGAACGTCATGCTACTGCCCCCGCCGTCAATGGCCTTGCCCTGGATGACCACGGAGGCGGGATCCAGTTCATCCACATCGATGACCAGGGAGAGCTTGGCTCCCCCCTCCCCGGAGGGGGGATTCAGGGAATAGCTGACCGGCCAGGGGTAGAGCAGCACCTGCTGTGACTGGGCTCGTGAGAAGACCTCATTGCCGGTGCTGAAGAGGGCTCGGTATTTTCCCGCAGGGACGTCCAGTACCGCCTCGGCGGTCAAGATACCGTCCCCCGGCACTTCGTCCACCCCCTTGCCATCATCCATGTAGCGTCCCAGGGTCTCCTCGAACACGGGATCGCCGCTCTGGCTGGCATCGTTGAACTGCTGCAGCTTGACGGTCATGCCCAGATCGGTGAGGTAGTAACCCGCCCCAGGCGCCGCGCCATCGATCAGCAGACGGGATTGCAGTTTGACCCGCTCACCCTGATAGAGGCGGGCCGGCAGCGGCTCGCTCTCGACCTGGATGTCGGTGAGCAGGCGCACCCGATTGTCGGGGTCCACCTCCCCGATCGCCTGCCAGGGGCCGGGCATGGGGTCGCGGATGGTGATGAGATCCTGATCCTTGAGGGGCAACCAGCCCACGTCGGGCGGCTTGACCTTGCCCACATAGAGCTTGCTGCCATCGGGTCGCACCAGGATCACCGAGGGCGTCCCCGGCTTGCGCTTGATGATGAAGGTGATCTCCTTCACGCCGTAATCGATGCGAAAGCGGTTGTCGAGCAGAGGAATGTCGGAAGGCGCAAACACCTCGTTGGCCGCGGCCGGGAGGGAGGCCAGCAGCAGCAGCCCCCAAAGCGATCTCATTGCCGCCACAGGCAGGCACCTCCTTTTTTCTGTACTAGATCCAGCCTCGCTTCATGGACAGCCGCCACCTCGTCGCTCGCGCGCACCACCCTGAGCGGCGGGCGATTGCTCTCCAGACGACGAATGCCGGTATCCTGGCTGGTCTCGCTCTCGCTGGTTTCACTCGCCAGATTGAGTTTGGTCTGGCCACCCGTCATCAGGAGGTAGACGTCCGCCAGGATCTCCGCATCGAGCAAGGCGCCGTGCAGGGTACGGTGAGAGTTGTCGATGCCGTAGCGATCGCACAACACGTCCAGGTTGTTGCGCTTGCCCGGGAAGAGATCCCGCGCCATCGCCAGGGTATCCGTGATGCCGCAGATATCCGCCGTTTTGAAGTTCAGACCGAGCTTGCTGAACTCATAGTCCATGAAGCTCACGTCAAAGGGGGCGTTGTGGGCGATGAGCTCGGCGCCGCGAATGAACTCGATGAAATCGTCCGCTATCTGGCTAAAAGAGGGCTTGTCCGCCAGGAAGGCATCCGTGATGCCGTGCACGGCGATAGCCTCGGGATCCACCAGCCGATCCGGCTTGATGTAGACGTGGAAATGGTTGCCGGTGAGTTTGCGGTTGATCACCTCCACACAGCCGATCTCGATGATGCGGTGCCCAAGATAGACAGGGCCGCCCGCGGTGTTCATGCCGGTGGTTTCGGTATCCAGAATGATCTGGCGATTCAGTTGGGGTGTGCTCATGATCAAATCCATGTCAAACTTCGGTTTTACTCGCTAGTTTACCCCAAGCCTCTCGCTAAAACAGATTGATTGCTCATGTTGAAACAGATTGATTTATTCACGGATGGCTCCTGCTTAGGCAACCCGGGCCCCGGCGGCTATGGTGCCGTCATGGTCTATGGCAAGCATCGCAAGGAGATCTCCGCCGGTTTTCGATTGACCACCAATAACCGGATGGAGCTGATGGCTGCCATCATGGGGCTGCGGACCCTGAACGAACCCTGCCAGGTGCGGCTCACCACCGACAGCCAGTATGTGCGCCAGGGGATCACCCAATGGATCATCGGCTGGAAAAAGAAGGGCTGGATGACCGCCAACCGTCAGCCGGTCAAGAACGTCGATCTCTGGCAGGCCCTGGATGCGGAAGTGGCCCGTCACCAGATCGAATGGCTCTGGGTGAAGGGACACTCGGGCCACCCGGAAAACGAACGCTGTGACGAGCTGGCCCGTGAGGCCGCCAGCGGCAAGCAGCTTGCCGAAGACAGCGGTTACCAGCCCTGATGCCCGCTAGCCGCCCTGGCGCGCCATTCCTGGCGCGGCCATCGACTCCGGCAGCCGCCAGCGGCGACGTACCGGTGTCACGGGGAAACGCCGCTTGCGGGCGGCAATCACGTAAACAGACGCCAGGGAGCGGCAATAGTCCCGCCCCAGACTCTCCCGCCACCAGCCGATCTTGCTCTGCCTGCCCATGAAGGAGAAACCGAACCGCTCGTCGAACATCACCTCGCAGCCGAGCAATTGCAGCCAGTCGGTCACCCGTGCGGGCGTGAACATGCGGGCAGACCAGGGCAGATGCCGCCGCATGAAGGGCAGATAGTGACCCAGCCCCACCAGGCTGAGCGGGTTGTAACCGCTGACAATGAGCCAGCCATCGTCGGTCAGCACCCGTTCTGCCTCCCGCAGCACCTGATGAGGATCCGGCGAGAAATCGAGGCAGTGAGCCAGCAGGCAGGCATCCACGCTCCCCGATCGCACCGGCAAGGCGAGCGGATCCCCCTGGATGTCCAGCAGCCGTCCGCCGGGAGCGACACCTATTTGATGGCGAATGGTGGAGCAGCCGCAGGAGAGTTCGGCGCTCAGGGCACCTATCTTGAGCAAGTGATAGCCAAAGAGGTGGGGGCACCAGTTGTCGAGGCGCTCCTGAAGCTCGGCGGCCACCCAGTCCCCCATGGGCAGTGCGGACCAACTGGTCGGAAGCGCGATCTGTTGTTCGGTACGTGCCAGTTGCATAATGGGACCAACTCGGGGGCGAATGCCATCCAGTTATATAAGATCCCTTCCTTAAAGAGAACACAAGAGACCTCGACCCATGTATACCGTCATCACAGTTCCCGCCTTCAGCGACAACTACATCTGGTTGATCCGTCATGAAAATCACTGTCTAGTCGTCGATCCGGGCGAGGCCGCTCCCGTGCTGGAACGGCTAGCTGCGCTGGATCTGGTGCTGGATGCCATCCTCCTGACCCATCACCACCGCGATCACGTCGGGGGCGTATCCGAGCTGCTGCAACACTTCCCCCACGCTCGCCTCTATGGTCCCAAGCATGACCCCATGCCGGACCATCACGGCCAGTGGCTCGACGACGGGGATCAGATCAACTGGCATGGCCTGAGTCTGGATGTCCTCCATGTGCCCGGTCATACCCTGGGGCACATCGCCTATTACGGCCAGGGCATGCTGTTTTGTGGCGATACCCTCTTCAGCGCCGGTTGCGGCCGTCTGTTCGAAGGTACCCCGGCACAGATGCACACTTCCCTGCAACGGCTCGCGACACTGCCTGATGAGACCCTCCTTTATTGTGCCCATGAATACACGCTCTCCAACCTGCGTTTCGCCCATGCGGTCGAGCCCGACAACCTGGCGATCCAGCGGCAGATCGGCGTGATCAGCAAACTGCGTCAGCAGGGCCTCCCGAGTCTCCCCTCCCGGCTGGGAGATGAGCGGAATTTCAATGTTTTTCTGCGCTGCGAGCAGGACTCGGTAAAATTTTCTGCTGAGAAATACGCCCTTAAATGCTTGGAAAATCCAGAGGATACCTTCGCTGTTCTGCGGGCCTGGAAGGACGTTTTTTGAACAAACCTTGATCAGGGGGGCATTGCCCCTTATGATGCGAGCTGTTTTTCCACAGATGACCTGAGCGAGATGAAGCTACGAACGGCCTTATTGGCAGCGCTGTTTCTCAGCGGCTGTCAAAACCTGAGCCATCAGGATGACCGGGCGGTAACGGCAATCGAGCCGATCAAATCCCCCCAAGTCAGCAAGAAAACGTACAAAAAACACTCTTCGCGGATGCTGTTCGGCGACGAACAGATAGAAGAGCTGGATGACACTGATAACCTGTGGGTGCGTATCAGCGATGATATGCAGCTGGACTCGCACGATAATGCCCGGGTTCGCCAACAGCGTGATTGGTTGTTGCGCAATGATAAGCATATGGCGACCATTGCCAGCCGGGCTGAGCCCTACCTGTATCTGATGGTAGAGGAAATCGAACGGCGTGAGCTGCCAATGGAGCTTATTACCATCCCCATGATCGAGAGCATGTTCGATCCCAATGCCCGCTCCCGCAGCAATGCGGTCGGTCTTTGGCAGTTCGTTCCTGCAACCGGCAAGAATTTCGGCCTGCGCCACGACAACTGGTACGACGGTCGACGCGATGTCCTGGCATCCACCAATGCCGCACTGGATTACCTGGAGTACCTGAACCGGTTCTTCGACGGTGACTGGCTGCAGACCCTGGCCGCTTACAATGCCGGTGAAGGTCGGGTGCGCAACGCCATCACCCGCAACGAACGGGCTGGTCGTCCGACCGACTACTGGTCGCTGGACCTGCCCCGCGAAACCCGGATGTATGTGCCCAAGATCCTGGCCATGGCCGACATGATCCGCAATGCGGACAAATACAATGTCACCCTGCCGGTGCTGGCCAACAAGCCGCAATTGAGAACCATCAATACCGGTGGCCAGATTGATTTGAACGTGGCCGCCCAGCTGGCTGGCGTTTCCGCCTCCCAGCTCAAGGCGCTCAATCCTGCGCTCAAGCGTGGCATGACCTCGCCGCAGGGCCCTTACAACCTGCTGGTCCCCGTCGAGTACGCCGACACCCTGGAGCTGGCCCTGGCCGATCTGCCCCAGCGTGAACGTACCCGTGGCGTGCGCTCCTATCAGGTCACCAGTGGTGATACGCTGTCACGGATCGCCCAGAATCACGGGGTGACCGTGCAACAGCTCAAGCTGGCCAACAACATGCGTGGCAACAACCTGCGCCGTGGCCAGAGCCTGATCATCCCCAATGGCGGGCGCGCAACCCAGGTTGCCCCGAGCAAGCCGCAGCAGCTCGCCAGCCGCAGTGGTGGCAAGGTGAACTATCAGGTGCGCTCCGGTGACAACCTGTGGAGCATCAGCCAGGCACACGGGGTCACCCACGCCGACCTGGCCAAGTGGAACGGCCTGAACGCAAAGTCAGCCCTCAAGCCTGGCATGAAGCTGGTGGTCTGGCCCAAGCAGGGCAAGAGCAGCAACAAGTCCATGGTCTATCAGGTGCGCCGCGGTGATTCCCTCTCCTCCATCGCAGCCCGCTTCCAGGTCGCCGTCAACGATGTGATGCGCTGGAACCAGCTCGGCAAGAGTGACTATCTCAAGCCGGGTCAGGAGTTGACTCTGTTCGTGAAGAACAACAGCTGATCGCTCGTCGCAATCCAAAAAATACCCCGCTTGATGCGGGGTATTTTTTTGTCTGCATGAACCAGCGGCGACGCCGCTCTCCCCTGAGGGATGACTCAGGGAGTGATGGCCTGGGCCGCAAAGCGCGCCAGAATGGGGTTGTGATCAGAGGCATCGGTAGCCGGTGAACTCACCTCCACCAGATCCAGATTGCGATAGTAGAGGTGATCCAGCGGGCGGCCAAAGGCGGTGCGACGCAGATCAGGTACAGGTATGGCCTCCTGCAGGCCAAGCTCACCCACCAGCTTGTTCAACCAGAACGCGCGCTTGTCGCTCCAGGTGTTGAAATCGCCACCCAGGATGACCGGCCCCTGGTGGCGATGGATCAACGCAGTCAGATCGTTGAGCTGCTCGCGGAACGTCGCCATGCCCAGCTCGAAATTGACCGCATGGAGATTCACCACCAGCACGCCGTCAGGATCCCCTTGCAAGGGATAGAGACTGACCAGACCTGACTTGGGGATGCGCAGCAGGGGTTCGGGGGAACGGACGCCACAGACAAACGCCTGCGGCGTTTTCGCCACCGTCATCACGCCAAAGGAGACACCTCCCTGGGTGAAGGCCTGCAACTGCTGCCACTGGAAATCGCCTCTCTTCAGCCAGTCCAGCATCTCGGGCCGGGTCGCCGACTCTTGCAGCAGCACCAGATCCTGGGACTTGGCATACTCATCCAGCCCTTCCCGCCAGTTCTTGCGTTGTCCCTTGTAGAGGTTCCAGACGGTGATGCCAAACTCCCTCGGCAAGGCCGTGGAGGCGAGCGCCACCAGAGGTGGTCTGTCACAGCTTGCGCCAGGTATGATACCTGCCGCAGTCACCAGATGATCTTGATCCGGTACCTCGAAGCAACCGACCAGCCCCAACGTCAGCAGGGACGTTCCCAGAATCCGATAACTATTTTTCATTGGCTAACAATCACCTGCCTCTGCAAGACGACATGGCCCTCACACAGGCCACGGTCGCCGACTAGTCTCATTATTCGTGTCCGGCCCGACTCATCCAGAAGGAATTCAACGATGGCGAGACAGCACCAGTACCGCGTGACATTTTACGATCAACAGGGAACCTGTCATCAAGTGGAGCTTTCCACCGTCTATCAAATCAGGCGGGATCCCCAATGTGATCTCTGTCTGTTCGACACCCGGCAGTGCGTGGGGTCGGAAGAGATGCTGGAGCGCATGATACGGCAAAAAACCGGGCTTGAGCAGGAAATATCCATCATCAATGCCCGGCTCATCTGAGCAGACTCAGACCGGGACGGGGCGGGATTTGCCCTGATCGTCGATGGCCACATAGGTGAAGACGCCCTCGGTCACGCAGTACCGCTGGGCTTCGTTCTCCCGCAATACCGGCTTGACCCAGACCTCCAGCTTGAGTCGCATGGAGCTGCGACCAATCTTGAGGCAGCGACCGTAACAGCACACCACGTCACCCACCTTGACCGGGCTGTGGAAGGTCATCCCCTCCACCGAGACGGTACAGATGCGCCCTTTTGCCAGCTCCTTGGCCATGATGCCCCCACCTATATCCATCTGGGACATGATCCACCCACCGAAGATATCGCCATTGGGGTTGGTATCGGCTGGCATTGCCAGGGTTCTCAGCAACAGCTCCCCATCGGGGTGGCGCTTGGTCTCTTCCATCATTACCGCTCTCTTTATCATGGATGGCGGCATGATAGGGGGCGATCCCCCCCTTGGCAAACCTCAATTGTCCCGGAGCGCGCGCCGTATCTGGTTTGCACGCCAGATGACCGACTCCGGGGCCCGGATGGCGACGACCCGTTCAACCCTTCAAGGCCGCCCCGTCCGCAAACCAGTGGGCCGGATCCGGCCAGCGATAGACGAAACCAAGCTGCTGGCAGATGCGCTGACCTTCGATGGGAGCAAACTCCCCCGCCGGCTCAACGAACTGCGGCGGCACCAGCCCGAGCAGGCGGCTCGCGAAGGGGTAGAGCTGCTCCCGGCGCGGGTGGACGGGGGCACTCAGATTGTAGGCATCCCTATCCTGCCCCCGGGCCAGCATCAGCTCACAGGCGGCCACCACGTCGTCCAGATGCACCAGGTTCACAGCCTGGCCTCCCCCGGCCAGCGTCTTGCCCGCCAGAAAACGGCCGGGGTGACGGTCAGGACCATAGAGTCCGGCCGGGCGCAAGATCATGGCGCAGTCAACATGCCCTTCCAGTACGGCAAGCTCGGCCGCCCGCATCCGCGTCCCTCTGTCATGAGCTGGAGCGGGCGTATCCTCCTCCCCCTGCCCGGCCCCCCAGACCGAAGTCGCGCTGATAAACAGAACCCTCTGAACACCCGCCTCCCTCGCCTGTCGGCACAGGCTGGCCACGGATGCCGGGTAATCCCCGGTCTTGCTGGGGGGCACGCAGATCACCAGGTCATGACAGCGAAAAGGCAGTGATCCCATGTCAGGGGTAAGCAACAGCGGCCAGGCGGCAATACCCTCCCCCCGCAGCCGTTCAGCCTTTTCGGCCGTACTGACCGTCACCGCGACAGATTGCCCCTGCTCTTGCAATGCCCTGGCCAGGGGCAACCCCAGCCAGCCGGCGCCCACGATACCCGTCTGATACTCAAATTCGTTCGTCATACCCGGATCCTGACAAAAAAAAAACGGCCATCCAATGATGACCGTCGAAAGTAACGAAGGAAATAGCCGGATTAACCGGTTACCTCCCACAGCGGGAAAATCGGGAGCGCACGCTCCTAATTCGTGGGCCTATCCTAGTGGCAGCGCGGTCAAAAAGCTTTGAAGCGGATCACAGTTGAAAAGGATTTCTGAAAGCGCTTTCAATGTTTTGCAAAAAAGTCGACCCGCACGGGGCCAACTTCATGACTCAGGCCACAGATTCCCGCCGTACCAGTTCGGCTTCAAATTTGAGCGCCAATCCCTCTACCGGCTTGTGATCCAGCAGCCTCAGGGCCAGCTCAGCAGCCCGCTCTCCCATCTCCTCGATGGGGTAACGTACCGTGGTGAGCTTGGGATAGATGTATCGGGCATAGGGGATGTCATCAAAACCGACCACAGAGACCTGCTGGGGTATTTTGTAACCCCGCTCCAGCAGACAGGAGATCGCCCCCGCCACCATGGCATCGTTGAAACCAAGCACAGCGCTGAACTCGACGCCGCGCGCCAGCAGCTCGCTCATGGCCACATAGCCACCTTTTTCATCGGCATAGGCACGGCCGATGAGGGCAGGATCCAGCTCGATACCTGCCCGTTGCAGGGCGAAGCGATAGCCGGCCATCCGCTGCTGACCATCCACAAACTCCTCGTCATCGGAGGTGACGAAGGCAATCTTGCGATGTCCCGCGTCCAGCAGATGCTGGCAAGCCGTGGTGATGCCGGCCTGGTTGTCCAGCCAGACGCAGCGATCCTCGCAGCCTGGCACCTGACGGTTGATGAAGACGATGGGGGTCGTGCCCGACGCCAGCTCGCTGAGCTCTTCGTCAGGCAGCGCCTTGCTGTGCAGGATCAGGGCATCGCACTGGCGCTGCAGCAGCGCCTGGATGGCGTGCCGCTCACGGGCCGCGTCGTGGTTGCCGGACACCACGATGGTGAACTTGTTCGCCTTGTCGACCATGCTTTCGATGCCGCGCATCATCTGAGCGAAGAAGGGGCCGCCACACAGATCCCCCACCAGCACACCGATACAGTTGGAGCGTTTGCTCACCAGGGCCTGGGCGAAGCTGTTTGGACGAAAGCTGAGCTCCTTCATGGCCGCGAGGACAGCCTCGCGCTTCTCGGGCGCCACCTGCGCCGTGTTGTTGATCACTCGAGACACTGTCGAAATGGAGACATTCGCCAGCTGAGACACATCTTTGATCGTTGCCACTCTCGATTCCTTTGTTGGAAAAGCCTGTCAGTGATGATCGGGCATTGTATCGAACCTGACAGACCAAGACGCGGCGCCCGATCACCTGGCAGGTTTCCTTTTGTAACAAAGCTTAAGGGATGATAACCATTCTGGGGCAAGAATGGGAGGCAGCCGCGACAACGACTGCCCCCGAACTCAATAGGCGTGATTCAGCTCGCGTTCCGACATGAAACGCAAGGGCTGCTGCAGCTTGTGTTGATAGATGAGATCGAAAGAGAGCACGTTCTGGACATAGTTGCGCGTCTCCCGATAGGGGATGCTCTCCACCCAGACATCCATCGGTTTGTTGTCGCTCTGCTCGCGCCAGCGCTTGACCCGGCCAGGACCCGCATTGTAAGCCGCCGCCGCCAGGATCCGGTTGCCGTCATACACATCCAGCAGGCGCTTGAGGTAGGCGCTGCCAAGACGAATGTTCATGGCCGGGTCGAACAGTTGCTGCTCGTTGCGATAGGGCACCCCAAGCTTGCCGGCCGTCTCTTTCGCGGTGGCAGGCATCAGCTGCATCAACCCCCTCGCCCCGACCGGTGACTGGGCCAGGGGATAGAGTGCGCTCTCCTGACGGGAGATGGCGTAGAGCAGACTGGTGTTCATGGTGCGCTCTTGTGCCATCTGGGAGAAGGTGCGCTTGAGGGGCAGCGGGAAGCGCAGGTCCAGCGCATCCCAGGCCTCGGCACGGATGCTGGAGAGGATCGCCAGCTCGTGCCAGCCCTGGTTGAGGGCGATGTGGCCAAACTCCAGGCGCTGGGCCACGCTGTTGCGATCCATGTTGTGGATCCACTCAGAGCGGGCCGCCGTGATCTCGTTCATCGCCAGCAGCTCACGCACCCGCAGCAGGAAGGGCCAGCGGCGGCTGGCACTTTGCCAGTCCGGCACCTTGTGCGCCACGCTCTGGTTCTTCATGCGATAGGGCACACCGGTGCGCTGGGCCGCCATGAAGCCGTAGAAGCCGCGCAGGCTCGCAGTCTCGAGATAGAGGTCCCGCGCCGGTTTCTGCCGCCCCTGTTTCTCCAGCGAGCGCGCCATCCAGTATCGCCAGCGATCCTCTTTTTGCAGCCCCATGGGCATCCGCTTGACCCAGCCTTCGAGGCCGCGCCAATCCTGCTCCCAGATGGCAAGACGGGCCCGCAGCTCCACCAGCTCCGGCTCCTTGAGCCGCACCAGGGCCGTATCCAGCCAGGCGCGCTGGTCAGAAGAGCGGTCCAGCAACAGGCGGCGGGCGGCCGCCTTCTCCACCCGACTCACCTCGGCATGGTTCAGGCCGAAGCGACGGGTCATCTCCCCCAGTTGGCGCAGAACCGCGTCGGGCTCCTGGTTGGCGTAGCGGGCCAGCCCCAGGGAGAGCAGATGGCGCGACGGGGGCGCCGCCGTGAAGTTGGCAGGATTCATCGCCCGCACGGGTTGGTCATACAGGGCGATCATCTGATCGCCATACCCCTTCATGCCGCTGCCGAGCTGGGCCCCGAGGTGGCGAATGAGGTTGGGGTTCTGGGCCTCGAAAGCCAGGTTCATGCGCTCCCAGATCTTCTCCTGGGTGCGCAGACCTGCCTGCTGCCAGAGCTGGAACAGGGGATCGCAGGCATCGGGCCTGGATTGGCCGCTCAACCAAAGCTTGCCTGCCTCCTGCAGGGCTTCACTCTGGTGCCCCGTGTAGTAGCGGGCCTGATAGTGCTGACAGAGCAGATCGGTGGAGCTTGGCTTGGCCGGATAGAAGCGCAGGAACTGGGACCACTGCTGGCTCTGGGCAAGATAGGTGAGATAGCTGCGCTCGAGCCGGTTGGACTGGGGGGTGTCCCCGTGCTGGCGGATGAAGCGGGTCACATCGTTGTAGTCTGCCGCCCCGGGACGGAACGCAAGCTGGTAGTAATCCAGATAGGGCAACAGCGGATAGTGGATCAGGCGTGCCCGAAGCTGGCTGAATTTGACCTGATCATTGGCACGCACGGCCTCATGGGCCTGGCGATAGAGAGACTGCTCCATGGTCTGCGCGAAGGCAGGAGCCAACAGCCCCGGCATCCAGAGCGCAGACAAGATGATTCCCTGCACGACTTTCACGAATGGCATTCTCCCCTTGAAGACATAACCACCGCCAAAGTGCGGTGGTGACATACCTTCATTCTACCCGCTAAGCACGGGGGCTACGCCACACTATTTTTATCGGTGCAGACGGGGCGATCACCGCGTACCTGGCGGCTGACATAGCGTTCAAGGTAGGGAACAGGAAGCGGCTTGGAGGCGAGGTATCCCTGGAAGAAATGGCAGCCCTGTGCCTGCAGAAACTCCAGTTGCTGGCGGGACTCCACCCCCTCCGCCGTCACGTTGAACCCCATGTGGCGGGCCATGGCGATCACGGCCTCGACGATGGCCATGTTGTCACCATCCTTGGGAATGTCCTGGATGAAAGAGCGGTCGATCTTGAGCTCGTCAGCCGGCAGCCGCTTGAGGTAGCTCAGGGAAGAGTACCCCGCCCCGAAGTCGTCGATGGCAAAGCTGATGCCCAGGGTCTTGAGTTCCGCCATCTTGCTGATGGTGTCTTCCGCATGACCCAGCACCACCGACTCGGTGATCTCCAGGTTGAGGCAGGCGGGATCCATGCCGGTGGCAGCCAGCACGTCGTGAATGCGATCGACGAAGTCGGGAGCATGGAACTGTTTGGCGCTCACGTTGACCGACAGCTGGGGGACGTGGATCCCGTTCTCCTCCCAGGAGACGTACTGGGTACAGGCTTCGTGCAATACCCAGTTGCCGATGTCGACGATGAGATCCGTCTCCTCGGCAATGGGGATGAACTCGGCAGGCGACACCAGGGTACGCCCGGGGGGTTGCCAGCGGATCAGTGCCTCGACACCGATGATCTCCCCCCCCGCCACCATATGCTGGGGCTGGTAGTGGAGAGTCAGCTCCCCATTGTCGAGGGCACTGCGCAGCTCGTTGTGAATGTGCAGACGCCGGTCGGCCTGCAACTGCATGGAGGCATCGAAGAAGCGCCGGGTCTTGCGGCCCGCCGATTTCGCCTGATACATGGCGGTGTCAGCCTGCTTGAGCAGATCCCCCGCCTCCTGCTCCCGACCGGGGAAGAGGGTGATGCCGACACTGGCGCCGATGTGCAGCACCTGACCTCTGAAATCATAGGGGGCGGCGATCTCCCCGATCAGCCGCTCCGCGATGAGGTCGGCCTGCATCTCCGCCTGGGGCGGGCTGATGGAGAGCGCTGGCAGCAACAACACGAACTCGTCGCCGCCGAGACGGGCCAGACAATCCCCCTGGCGCACCAGCCGCTTGAGACGGCTGGCCACCTCCTTGAGCAGCCAGTCGCCGGTAGCGTGACCCAGGGAATCATTGATGGTCTTGAAGTGGTCGAGATCGATGAACAGCAGGGCCCCGATAAGGTGACTGCGATTTGCATCGGTGAACGCCTGGGTCAGAGTTTCGTGCAGCTGACGGCGATTGGGCAGGCCGGTCAGCTCGTCATAGAAGGCGAGATCCTGGATGCGGCGCTCCGCCGCCTTGCGCTCGGAAATATCCTCGAAGAAGATGACATAGTGGCTGATCCCCCCCTTCTCATCCTGCACCGGCGTGACGATCTCCCACTGGGGATAGGCGTGACCGTCGGCGTGCAGGCGCAGGGTTTCCCCCTGCCAGCGATCCAGGGCGTTGAGCTCGTAACCCAGCCCTCCCAGCCCCGACCAGAGATCGTTGCCAAGATGCAGACCAATCACCCCCTGGTTGTCAAAGCCGGTGATCTGGCTGAAGGCGTAATTGACCCGCAGGATCTTGAACTCGGGATCCGTGATGATGATCCCTTCGTGAGTTTCAAAGGCCACCGCAGACAGCCGCATCAAGGCATCGCTCTGCAGGCGCTCCAGCTCGGCCACCATGCGCACCGAGAAGATGGTCAGGACGGAGTCCAGATCCGTGGTCCGGGTCTGGCTCGGGAACAGCAGGGCGAGATGACCCAGGATCTGACCGTTGCGATCGAGCAGCGGCTGGGCGTAATAGTGCTGGCCCGGTGGCAGGTCGGGATACCCGGTCAGGGGTTCACTCACGGGGACCGCGCTGGAGGCCCCCTGGCGATAGAGCTGCTGGCAGGGCATGTCACAGAGGGCATACTCCTTGACGTCGATGCCGTGGCTCGCCAGCACCCTGAGCCTGTCGAGACCGACCCGCTCCGTCAGCCAGACGGCAGTGGCTCCCAGGATATGGGCCAGCTCGTTGACCAGGGTCTGGCAAAAATCGAGCCCCGTCTTGGCGGAGAGCGCCTGCGCCAGCTTGGCCAGCAAGGGGGCCTGCAACATGGGAAGCGGCGGTGTCACGCCTGCGGGGGAGTCGGCGCGATCCATCTCGCGATGCATCATTTCGAGGGGGGCAAGCCAGCCACAACAGAGCCCCTGTGCAGGCACATACTGACCGTACCAGAGCGCGTGGTGTACCTTGCCGTCCTCATCGCGCAGGTGACCGATGAACTGGCCAGGCTGGCCGGAATCGTGGAGTCTTGCAAGAAAATCGGCGAAACCCGCTTCATCTTCCCGCTCAAGTTGGGTGGCCCAGGGGTGGGTTCCCTCCCCTGCCCAGGGTTCACAAGAGACATGATCAGACAGGCTCCATTGCCCATGCTGCCGATCATAAAACCACATCATCTGGGTGGCTTGCTGCTTCATCTACGACTCCAACCACTACAACCACGTTATCCACCCCGACTCCTGCAGAAAAGCATATCCGTTTGCGCGCATATCTCCACCGGCGCATGGCAATGATGTTGCGATGCGATGAGGCGATGTGGGTGGAGAAAATTCGAGACTATGCGGCAAAAACCAAACATCGGGTCGACACAAGGCGCTGCCGAGGGGGGACAGAAACGATCCTATTTGCTGATACTGCCTGCCTGTTTCACTGAGCTCAAGCGGTTTTTGGCATGAAACGGGAAAAGCTCACAATTTATGGACAGCGGGATTCCCAAGGGGGTTTTTCGTGACACAGATCACATTTTGATTTGGCGACATGGGTAATCTGGAGGTGAAGACACAAGCAAGACGACCCGAAGGGGGCCATTATGAAAATCGAAATGACCAGTAAAATCATCGACATCACCCCAGCCATCCGCGAGCGCATTGAATCCCGTTTTGAAAAGCTCGAGCGTCTTCAGGTGCCTCTTATCACACCCCATGTGATCATCTCCAAAGAGCGTTTGATGTATATCGTCGAAGCCACTATCGGCATTCCCAACGGCAAACTGTTTGCGCAGGCAGAGCACGAGGATCTCTATGCCGCCATCACGGACCTGGGCCAGAAGCTGGAACGCCAGCTCAACCGTCACACGGAAAAACCCATCGCCCGTCGTGCCGCCGGCAAGGAAGTGCCCCAACCGGACGAAGCAGACGCCTGACAAGGTTCACCACTCATAAAGCAAAAGGCGGGTTATCCCGCCTTTTTGCATTCTACCGTGCCGTCACCCCAGCCAGCGCAGCCTGGCATCCACCCCATGCGCAAGCTCATCGAGCAGCGGCAGCATCATCAGCGGAGCCTCCTCCCTGGAGTCAGCGCCCATAGGTCGGGCCTGCCAGCGCTCGCGACCCAGTGCCGAGAGGTTGTCGTACACCGCGGGATCCAGCGCGGGCGTTCGGCTCACCAGTGGCGGGGAGCGCAGCGCAAGCCAGAGTCTCACATCCGTCATGCACCCGCCCTGTTGCAGACGCTCGTTGAGGCTGGTGGCATCGCTCTCTTCCACCCCGCCTTGCAGGGACGCCCGGGGCATCAGACCGAAACGGGAGCGCCAATCCAGCTCACCCGACGCAGGCTTGGGCGGGGCATCAAACCAGGGCTGCTCTTCCACCGCATCGGTCAGCAGCGCCAGGTGCAGCCTGAAGTCGGCACGGTCCCCCGCACGGAGATCCTGGTTGAGCCGTTGGCCCAACTGGGCCTCATCCACGAGCAAGCGGTCACGAATCGCACTGGGCAGCATGAGATAAATCTTGGAAATGAAGGTTTCATTGCTTATCGGCCATCAACCCGATCCTTTAAGCATTAAAAATCCCGGCAGAGGGGTTCACAAGCGCGACAGATCTGTTAGTATGCGCCTCGCACTTGGGGAGGGGTTCCCGAGCGGCCAAAGGGATCAGACTGTAAATCTGACGGCTCTGCCTTCGAAGGTTCGAATCCTTCTCC